>NZ_CP136759.1:907500-1210000 GCF_032931615.1 Palleronia sp. LCG004 | reverse complement strand
GGCGAGTGACGCGGAGATCTCGACCGACGGTTGGCGATCGTACCGATTGAAGGCCGCAACCGACGCGCGGCGTTCGAGCGTCACGAGACCGTCGAGCGGGATAAGTGCGCCGCTCGATGTGCGGACGTTGACCCCGCTGAGATCTTCGGGCGCGGCGCGACGATCTTCCGGGGCTTGCAGGATCACCGGATATTGGCGGTCACGCGAAATGAACTCGGTCACCTCGGCCGAGGCGAAGAAGGAGCGGACGGCATCGGAGATGGCGCGGGCATCGATACCGATCTCGCGTGCCATCTCGCGATTCACCTGGATATCGAAGCCGGGAGTGTTGATCTCATAGTCGCGCCTGACGCCGACGATATCGGAATCGGCCGTCAGTGCGTCCTCCATCTGCCGGGAATATTCGGCGGCCTCTTCGAAGCTCGGGGCTGTGACGATGATATCCAGGCCCGATCCGCTGCCGGCATCCAAACCTGACGGCGCGAAGCTCCGCACATCTGCGAGGGTGATCCGATCCAATTGCGGCCGGAGCTCCGAAAGGATGTCGTTCGGGGTCATGTCGCGCTCGCCCCATGGAACCATGTTGGAGACGAGAAAGGCACGGCCCGTTTCTCCGTACTGCCCGACGATGGCGATCGTGTTCTCCACGATGCCGTCCTGGCGATAGGGCTCGATCAGTGCCTCGACCTGGCGCACGGCTTCGTCGGTCAGGCCCAGTGCCGATCCCGGCGGTGAATCGATCGATACGAAGAATGTGCCGCGATCCGATTCCGGGACCAGTTGCGAGGGAAGTTCCTGGTAGAGTGTCCATGAGATCCCGGACAAGGCCGCGGCGATCCCGAGCACGACCAGAGGCGCGCGGATCGCGCGTTCAAGAAGGTTTCGGTAGCCCGTGGTGGCCCGACGTGTGATCGAGCTCACGATCCTGGCGAAGCGGCCTTCGTTCATGCCTTTCTTGAGAACGAGGCTCGCGATGACCGGGCAAAGAGTGAGCGCGACGAAGGTCGAAAGCGCCACGGCAATGGCAAGTGTCACTCCAAATTCGCGGAAGAGCTTGCCTATCTCGCCCTGCAGGAACGACAGCGGCACGAAGACCGAAATGAGCACCGCCGAGGTCGAGACCACGGCGAAGAAGACCTGGTTCGCGCCGGTGCGCGCTGCTTCTTTCGGGTCGTCGCCTTCGTCGACCCGGCGCTCGATGTTCTCGAGCACGACGATCGCATCATCCACGACGAGGCCGATCGCGAGGATCAGCGCGAAGAGCGTCAGGATGTTGATCGAAAAGCCGGCGATCGCTATTCCGGCGCAGGCCCCCATCAGGGCAACAGGAATCGTGACGGCCGGCACGATGGTTGCCCGGATCGAGGTAAGAAACACGTAGATCACGGCCACCACGATCGCGACCGAGATCGCGAGCGTCATCAGGACCTGCCGGATTGAGGCCGCGATGAATTCGGCGTCGTCGGACGTCACGCTGATCTCGGTCCCGCCCGGCAGCTCCGAGGCGATCTCATCGACCTCCGCGTTGACGGCCTCGGAGATCGACAGGGTGTTAGCGGAAGATTGGCGCAGCACTCCGAGTCCGATCGCCGTCTCGCCGTTGGACCGAAAGAGACTGTCGTCGTCCTCCGTCCCGATCCCGACCCGGGTCACGTCGCCAAGAAGCACGCGACCTCCCTCCGTCGCGCGGACGATGAGCCCCTCGAACTCCTCGACGCTGGAAAGCCGCGTCTCGGTTCGCAAGAGGTATGTGCGCGACGCGCTTTCGAGCTGCCCCGCCGGCAGCTCCAGATTTCCCGCCCGTAGTGCTTCCTCGATCTCGGTCGCGGTGACCCCCTGCGCGGCCATTGCATCGGGGTCCAGCCAGACCCGCATCGCATAGGGCCGGTCGCCGTAGATCTGAACGGCCGCGACGCCAGACAGCGTCTCCAGCCTGTCGGTGACGAACCGGTCGGCGTAGTCCGTCAGCTCGGCGGCGGACATCGTCTCCGACGTCATCGTCATCCAGATGATCGGGTCGCCCTCGCTGTCGTTCTTCTCGACCTCCGGTTCCTCGGCCTCTTCGGGCAGGTCGCCGGCAACCGACTGAACGGCAGCGCGCACATCGGACGCTGCCTGATCTATGTCGCGGTTCTGCTGGAAGGTGATGACCGTCCGGAGGCCACCGAGCTCGGATTCGGTCGAGATACTGTCGATCCCCGCCACGGTCGAAATCGCGCCTTCGATCACGGTGGCGAGTTCGCTGTCGACGACCCCTGGGCCTGCGCCGATATAGGGCACGCTGACCGTGACTTCGGGGCTTGTGGTATCGGGAAGCTCGCGGATGGGAACGCGGCTGAGACCTGCGATGCCCATCACGACGATCAGGATGGACATGACCGCCGCGAGGACCGGCCTGCGAAGACACAGATCGGGGAGAGTCATTCGAGCCCCGCGCGTGAGATATCTTCGTCGATTTCGACCGACGCCCCATCCGAAAGGTCGTTCCAGCCCGCGATCACGACCCGGTCGTTTTCATCCAGTCCCTCGACCACCTCTGTCGCCGAACCGAGCGAGCGGCCCGGTTCGATCCGCTGACGGGAGGCTGTGGAGTCCGTGACCGTATAGACATAGCTCTCCATCCCCTCGCTGATGATTGCGTCGTCGGGGACGGCAAGCCCGGAATAGGTGTCGAGTACGACACGGACGTGGGCGAACATGCCGCCTGCGAGCCGTCCGTCCGGATTGGCGATCTGGGCACGCAGATCGAAGCTGCGCGTGTCGAGCTCGATCTGGGGTGCGCGTATCGTGATCGTTCCGTCGAAGGTCTCGCCGGGATAGGCTGGAACCTGGATCGAAATGCTCTGCCCGATCATGATGCGGTCGAAATATCGCTCCGGCAGGGAAAGATCGACTTCCATCGAGGCGAGATCCGTCAGTGTCACGATCTCGGTCCCGTCCGTGAGATAGGCACCGGGTTCTATATCGAAGATGCCGATCGTCCCGGCAAACGGCGCGCGCAATTCGCGATCGTCGAGAGCCGCACGCGCGGACATGGCAGCCGCCTCCGCCCGTCGATAGGCGGCGCGCGCGGTTTCGAGCTGCGCATCCGCTGCGGTGTTGCGGTCGGCAAGCTCACCGATGCGCCTGAACTCGTTCTCGGTTTCCGAAAGGGTTGCTTCGGCTTCGGCGAGTGTGGCTTCCGCCTCGCGCTGATCGAGCCGGATGATGAGATCGCCGTCGGTAACTCGATCCCCCGATGCGACGGGAACGTCGACAACGCGCCCGGGCGATGTCGGGACGAGCGCTACCGAGCGGATCGGCATGAGCGTTCCGACACCCCGTACGATATCCTCGATCACCCGCTTTTCGGGCGTGGCGAGGCCGACGCGGACAGGTTTGTCCTCTGGGGTATCAGAAGCGTCACTTTCCTGTGAGAGCAGGGCACGTGACCCGTAGACCCCTCCGGCGGCAAAGAGAGCGACGACGATCACGCCGAATGCAATCCTGGAAAACGTCTTCAAACGAACCCTTTCGCATACGCTGCTTCAATTCCCGATTGATCTAGCGCGGGTGTGTTGCGCGGCATGCGACCTTTCGCGCACGACAGGTCATCAAAGCGGCGCTAGGCTCGTGATGGACCTATCACGAACGAAGGTGCCACCATGCGCATTGCAAGCCTGTCGCTGTTACTCGCAACCGCGCCCCTTGTCCTGAAGGCGGAACCTGCTCGTTTCGAGCTCGACCCTGCCCATACGACGGTCGTATTCCTGGTCGATCATATGGGGTACGCTGCGACGCTTGGGCTTTTTGCCGAGGTCGAGGGCGGGTTCGTCTACGACGAGGAAACGCAGGAACTGAGCGCCGTACGCGTCGTCGTGCAGACCGTAAGCATCGACACGAAGAACGATGCCCGCGACGAGCATGTCCGATCCGATGACTTTCTCGACGTATCGGAATTTTCCGAAATGGTCTTCACCGCGGACGAAGGCGTTCCCGATGACGAGATGACGGGCAAGGTGGAGGGGAGTCTCGAACTCCGGGGCGAAACCCGGCCTCTGACCCTCGAGGTGACACTGAACAAGGCTGAAGAATATCCGTTCGGTCACGGGCGCTACACCCTCGGGCTCAGCCTCAGGGGTGCGCTCTCGCGCAGCGAATGGGGCATGGATTACGGGGTGGCGGATGGGCTCGTCGGCGACGAAGTCCGCCTGTTGATCGAGACCGAGGCAATGCGCGTTTCGGACTGACTTTCGACCATAATCGTGAGAATTATCAGCTCAGTCCAACGAGGATTGGAATGTACAAAATCGCAGCAAAGATGCGGGCGGCAGAGGTAAGCTTCCTGACTCGACCGCTGGCGCGATCCCGGGTGACGTGGCCCCAAGGGAGTCTCTCGGTTGGCGGAGTTTCCGTTGCGGATCGATCGTCCAAGGCTGATTGGGCCTGAACGAACTCCTGAAAGCCCTCATACGCTTTGCCCGGTGTTGGGCTGATGACGTTCGGATGTCGGACGAAGAACCAGCGACCCGTGACGTTTGCCTATTGGCGCGGCAGTCGGATATGCGCTTCTATGCCTCCGCCGGAAGTTCGAAAGATTGCAAGAGTTGCATGGAGATAGGCGAAATTCGAGCACCTTTCCGCTGCGGGGTCGTCAGTTGGCGTCGAACGCATCGACGATCAACGCCCGCATATCCTCCATTGGAATGACGGAGGCACCGGGGTCGGGGAACATTCCGGCCGAGAATATCTGTGCGGGCAGGCGGTCGAGGAGCGTCGGATCTTCGGCGATGACATGGATCGGCACATCTGGCGGCGCGTCCTGCCCCGTGAGCAGAGGCGCGGGCTGGTGATCCCCGAGAACGAAGAAGACCGCATCGGCACCTTGCCGGGCGATATATTGCCCCGTCACTTCGAGAGCGTAATTAAGCGACAGTGCGTATTGCGAACGGATGCGCGCAGGATCGGACCAGACCTCTCTCGGGGTGCCGCCCGTGCGACGCGTTCCGTCGAAGATCGACCCGTCGCCTATCGCATCCCATTCGACAATCTCGGGCAGCGGTGTCCAGGGTGCGTGCGATGTGACCAGCGCCATCTCGATCATGTCCGCACCGGGTCCGCGCAACAGGCGATCCATGGCGCTCCAAGTATATTGATCCGGCATTGTGACCCATTCGAAAGGCTTTCCACGATATCCAAGTGTGTGGGCATCGAGGGTCATGTCGTAGCCGTACCATCCGGCCTCGGGCCAATCGAGCGTGATGGCCGGCATCGCGGCACCGGTACGCCAGCCGGCGGCACCGAAATCGCCGTTCAACGACGGATAGCTCGATGTCATCAACCGGTCATGGCGGATCTGGCTGTCGACCCGCAGGCCCGACAGGAACGTTGCGTGGCTGAGCCAACTCTGACCGCCGCGTGTCGGGGCGGCGACCCAACCGCTCGCAACCGACCAGCCGGCATCAGCAAGGCGCGCCTCAATGGCCTGAAGGCGGGGACGGGACAACGCCCGGAACTCCGGGTCGTCGAGGAAGGTCCGGCCGTAGGATTCCACGAAGGCCAGAACCACGTCGTGACCCTCAAGTGCCGCAAATTCAGGTTGCCGGCTGGGCCGTGAATCGAGCGCTGCGGTAAATTCCGTTAGGTCGGCCACGCCCCGCGAAATGCGCGCGATCTGACCCGCGACGACGGGTGTCGCGAAGAACGGCGTGGATCCGGGTAAGGCGAAAGATGCCGCGAGCGCCAAGACGGGGAGGGCGGCCGCGATACGGCATGCCCGGGCCGACCGAGCCGCACGCGCAAGCGAAAGCCAAAGAACTACCGCGAGCGCCATAATCGTCAGGCCCGCACCCCCCAAGGTCGCGATCGCAGCCAGACGCCCGATGCTGGCGGCAAGCAGGTCCCACCCCGAAACCAGAAGATGCAGATCGAGAAGCGGATTGAATGGTCTGCTGAACGCCATGTACGTCCCGAGATCCGCCGCGCGGAGAACGATCAGCGATGCAGCAGCGAAGACCACGATCCCGCGCAGCACCGATCCCCGAAACGATGCAAGCGCGATGATCACAACGGGCAATTCCCAAGTCGGGCGGAGAAATCGTCCGATCGTCAGTCCCGCTGGATGCGATGGCATGACGATCGCCAGATGCAGGAGGAAGAGCGACAATGCGACTGCGAAACCGGTAAAGATACGTCCCATTTTCAGTTCCTGTCGGCCGCGGTGACGTCGCGCGTCGCCGGAGGGCCGAGCGAGAGGATCGCGAGGCCGGGCAGAACCGAAATGAGCATTGCGATACCGAACGCGATCCCGGCGGCAACGCCAGCAGCAGCCGAAGCGCCAGCCACGGGAAAGAGCGCTGCCGCCGCACCCTCGCGCCAGCCCCAACCCCCGATCGTAAGCGGGACGAGCATTGCCAGGAGGATCAGTGGCACGAGGACCAGAGCCGCCTGAACCGAAAGCGTAACACCTGTCGCGCGCGCGGCCGCGGCGAACGCTGCAACATTGAGCAGGGCTGCCCCGACGGCCAGTGCAAGGTGCATCACGCGTCGGCGTCCATCCGGGAGGCAGAGGGAAAGAAGCGATGCGATCCGCCCGCCTCTAAGCCAGATCGCGACAATCAGGCAAAGGCATATCGCCACAAGCCCCGCTATCGCGAGGCCGCGGGCGAGACGGTCCGGCCAGTCGAGCGCGCCGGGTACCAATGCAAGCGACATGAGACCCGCGACAGCAACGACGAGAAGGCCTGCCTGACCGAAGGCCCTCTCGAACATCACAGCCAGCGCGGCACGGCGAAGACCGGTCTCGCCGATGCGCGAGCGGACCGCGCGTGCTCCGTCGCCCACGACACCTCCGGGGAGCGTCGCGTTGGCCAATTGCGAGACGAAATACTCCTGGAGGGCGAAGAGAGGGGGAAACGCGATGCCGAGGGCGCGCGCCACCAATCGCCACCTCATTGCCATGAGAAATGTCTGGATCCACAAGCAGAGAACCGCCACCGCCATCCAGACGGGATCCATCGCGGTGAGACGGTTCGCGATATCGGCCCCGTCGAATGCACGCAGAAGGAGCGCCAGAAGAAGTCCTGTCACCGCAAAACGCAGCGCGCGCTTCATCGAGTGGCGGCCAGTCTGCGAATGTCACGGGCGAAGGACCAGAAGACGAATGCCGCCGCGACGACAGCGAGCGGGCGGGCAGACCAGTCGGGCAGTATGGGAGCGCTCAACACGGCAAGCGCGCCGATCTGCAGGACGCAGATGGTTTTGCGCCGCAAACTCGGCGCAAGCGGATGCGACAGCCACGGTAGCACGAAGGACGCTGCCACGAAGGCATACCGCGCGCCTCCGAGAACGAGGAGGTCGACACCGCCCCTGCCATCTACAAGCAAGACGAGAGACAGGATCGCTGCAAGGGCCGCATCGACTTCCATGTCGAACCGCGCGCCGAACTCCGACGCGACGCCTTCGCGTCGGGCGAGCCAACCGTCCACTCCGTCGAGCAGAAGGACCAGCATCGCTACTGCGAAGATCGACCAATCGGCACCACGATCACCCAATAGCCCGGCCGCGAGCCCGGCCATCAGCGCGAGCCGGAGGGTGGTCACAACGTTGCAGCTTCCCAATCGGTTATGCGGGTATCGCGCCCCCATGGCTCTGACGGCGAGGGCGATCCCGATGCCGAGAGTCGCTACACTGATGGCAAGGCCAGAGGGTTCGATCTGCCAACCAACGAGAAGTGTGAGCGGGACAAAGACGATCCCGGTCATGGCCAAAGCCCGCGCCGGTCGACTGTTTCGAACAAGCGGTCCTGTCGCGCCTAGCTCACTCATAAAACGTAGGTAGCGAGCAGGGAATGTACGGAGCTTCGTTTGGTCCGGCAGGATGCGCGTATCAGGACGATCTCTGGCACCACGTGCTGGGAGGAATGAGCAAAACCGGACATTCGGATGATCATAGAACCGGTTGAATATTCGGGCAATGGAGTGGAGAGCCGCTGGAGGGGCAAAGCGATCACGAAAACATGTGGAGTATGACGGATTGATCCCCGGACGTCCGTCCTTTCTGGATGGAGTTACTTGAGCGTACCGCTGGCATGATGTGCGATCCGCAAGGACCCAGATGATTTTCCGGGAACAGGCGATGGGGGCTACACGTTTTCGGAACCCTTCTGATATAGAAACCAGATCACAGCGATGCCGTTGTGCATCCTGCGTCCAAATCAAGATCGGTTCCCATGACTTACTGCGTTGGCCTTCTTCTCGATGCCGGAATGGTCCTCCTGTCCGATACACGGACGAATGCGGGGATCGACAATATCTCGACCTATCGCAAGATGTTCACCTTCGAGGATCCGGGCGAACGTGTCGTCGCGATCATGACCGCCGGATCGCTGAGCACGACACAGACTACAATCGCCCGTCTCGAAGAAGCGATCGAGGAGGGTGGCCCCAGATCCATCATGTCAGCGCCCACGATGTTGGGCGTCGCCGAGATCGTCGGGGATACCTTGACCGAAGTCAGTGGCAAGGTTGCCGACAAGCTCGGCGATCGGGCTCAGTCCGCGCGCGCGTCGATGATCGTCGCGGGGCAGCGTCGTGGCGGGGACCCGCGGATGTTCCTCGTGTATTCCGAAGGCAATTTCATCGAGGCGACCGGCGACACGCCATTCCTGCAGATCGGCGAGCACAAATACGGCAAGCCCATTCTCGACAGGGTGGTCCGTCCATCGACAAGCCTTGCCGACGCGCAGAAGGCGGCACTTTTGTCGATGGATTCGACGCTCCGATCCAACCTAAGCGTCGGCATGCCGCTGGATCTGACCGTGATCGAGTCGAATACCTGCAGCATCGCCCGCACCCGCCGCATCGAAGCCGAGGACGAGACCTTCCAGGCGATGTCGGCGGCATGGTCGGCGGCCCTGAGGGATTCGTTCGCGACGATCGAGATCTAACGCGTTGGAGCGCTGTGTGCCTCGAAATGCGCGCGCAGGATGTTGAAGACCCGCGTGCGCCTTTCGGGGGTCTCCATCATCGTCTCGTGGCGGCCTCCGTCTATCATGTGAAGTGTGCCCTCACGCCACTCTTTCATACGATCGCGGATGACGACCGGATCGACGAGCCTTTCGGCCGTGCCCAGTACGACCGCGCAAGGGATCTCGGGCGCGGGTTTCCGCGACAGCAGGCGGCACTCCCGCAGCGCCTCGTGCAACCAGCGCAGCGATGGCCCCCCGAGCCCGAGTTCGGGATGGCGTTCGACCTGATGTGCCATCCAGGCATATTGCACGTCGTCGCACGTCAGAAAATTGCCTTCGAATCCGGCCGCATTCGGATAGGAAGAGGCCGAGGTGCCGGGCGCGTAGAGGTGGTCGAGGGACAGCCCGCGTGCCGCCCAACTGAGTGCCCAGGCCATCGGTCTCAATGCCGAGGACAGCCCGATGCCCCACATGGGCGAGGAGAATGCGGCCGACGCCACGTCGAAGCCCTCGCTCAATCCGCGCAGCCCGATCGCCCCGCCCATGGAATGACCAAGCAAGTGCCACGGCCGCGGCAGGTCGAGATCTTCGGCAGCTTTTGCAAGCGCCTCGAGATCCATTTGAAAATCCCGGAATCGACGAATGTGACCACCCATGGGGTCCCCCAGCATGCGCTCGGTCAGTCCCTGTCCCCGCCAGTCGATCGAGATGACCGACAGACCGATCCGGCCCAACTCCACTGCCGCCGGACCGTATTTCTCGATGTATTCAGTCCGCCCCGGCAGCAGCAGGACAGTGCCGCGGCCTTCTGGATTGCGCCAGTGCCCTACGCGCAGGCGCAGTCCGTCCTGCGCCTCGACCCAGTGCGCCTGACCGCCTTCGGGGCCGTCGGCGATATCGTCGTGGAGTGGTGCCGGGAGCATTCCGTCAGAGGACGGAGGCCAGCTTCATCGCCTGACCCATATCGCCGTCGACCTTGAGCTTGCCGGTCATGAAAGCGGTGGTGGGATTGGTCTCGCCGTTCAGGATCGACCGAAAGGTGTCGGCGTCGGCAGTCAGGGTCACGTCGGACGTTTCGTCGGCAGCGCGCGCGCCGTCATGGTCGAGCATGATCGTGCCTTCGTCCTGAATGACGAATTTCGCCGACCCGTCATAGGAGCCGCCTGTCTTCTCGTTGAGCTGCTTCACCGCCTCGTCGATCACTGCGCTCATGTTAGGTCTTCCCTCATTCGTGAGGCCGGGCCGGTGTGCAAACCGGATCCGGCGCGTTACGCTCATTCCGGCAATATGGAGCCTGGCATGGGAATTCTCAAACCTCTCGTCACGGCACTGGCGCTTTGCGCGGTCCATCCCGCGCTCGCACAGGACCGTCTCGACGATCTTTATACTGCGCTTGCCTCGGCCCAGGAGCCCGATGCCCGTCGCATCGCCGAAAAGATCGCGAGCGAATGGATGCGATCGGGATCTCCCGCGATGGATGTTCTTCTGGCACGCGGGCAGGAAGCGTTGGACGCAGGCGATACCCAGCGCGCGATCGAGCATCTCAGTGCGCTGATCGACCATGCCCCCGATTTCGCCGAAGGCTATCATGCCCGGGCCACGGCCTTTTTTCGCGATCGGCGCATGGGACTTGCGCTCGACGATCTGCGAACGACGCTCGCTCTCAACCCCCGCCATTTCGGGGCGCTGTCGGGGGTAGGCGTTATCCTCGCCGATCTCGGTCGGGAGGATCTCGCCCTGCGCGCCTGGCGCGAGGTCGAAGCGCTCTATCCCGCACATCCCGAAGCCCAGGCTGCAATTCAACGGCTCGAGATCGTGGTCGAGGGAAGCCGGATCTGACGATCTAAGCCGTGCTGCCACACATCGGCATGCGAGAACGGACATTTTTCTGGCGGCTCCTGGCCGGTTTCGATTTACGCCGACGTCCCTTTGCGCGATCCTGTGGGCGAGCCCGAGCAAATACGGGTACGAGCGGTACTTAAGGAGCCAATTAATGATTTTGCGGAATTTCGCAGGCGCGGCCTGCGTCCTGTCGTTCAGCGCCGGTGCGGCCTTCGCGGTCGAGATCGCAGGCGGTGACGTCTCTCTGTCCTATTCGAGCTTTCTCGATGACGTCGCAGTCGACCGGACGGACGAGACCGACAGCCTGGATCGGTTGAAGCTGGGCGGTCAGGTAGAGGTCGGTTTCGGCTCGACCTTCGCACTGCAAGGCGACATCGCATATCACGATTTCGGCGGGCCGCGCGACGATGCCAATACGCTGACCCTACATGGCATCTATCATTACGATCCGTCCTTCGCCTTCGGCGCGTTTATCGGGCGCGACAAGGGTGACGATTACGATCTTGGATATTACGGGATCGAGATCGCGCGCGACTACATCGATTTCTCGGTCGAAGCATATCTTTCGGATGGCGATATCGACGATCTCGGGTCGGGGGTCATGCTTGGCGTGTCCGGAGAGTACTGGCTGCTGCCCGACCTCAATATCGGCGCGAGCTACGATCTCGCCAACGCCGACAATGGAATTGACGGCCACAGGATTGCCGTCCAGGCCGATTATCTCTTCCGCCCCGCGACCAGCGTCTTCGCCGAGGTCGGTTGGGCCGAGATCGAGTTCGACGGGGCAAGTTCCGAAGAAACCTTCATCGAGATCGGCGCAAAGTACACGTTCGGGCGCGAGCACGGCGCGACCTTTGGAATGCGCGGCCTCGCCAATCTTCTGCCCGGCGGCTGAGCCTGCCTGCATATCGTTCCCGGGGGTTGTGCGGCTGCCCCCGGCACGTCATTTAGAGGGCGATCATACCCGAGGCACACGCCATGAGCATGACGACCGGCCGCGTCACGGCCGTTCTCGGCCCTACCAATACCGGCAAGACCCATTACGCGATCGAGCGGATGCTGGGCTACCGCACGGGAATCATCGGTCTTCCGCTCCGGCTCCTGGCGCGGGAGGTCTATGACCGGATCGTCGCGATCCGCGGCCCCTCGGTCGTCGCCCTCGTTACCGGGGAAGAGCGGATCGTGCCCGAGCGGACCCAGTACTGGGTCTGCACGGTCGAAGCGATGCCGGAGGGTATGGGCACCGACTTCCTCGCTGTCGACGAGATCCAGCTATGTGGCGATCCGGAGCGTGGGCACGTCTTTACCGATCGATTGCTGCGGTCGCGCGGAACGCACGAAACTCTCTTCATGGGGGCCGAGACGATGCGCGGCGCGATCACGGCGCTCGTACCGCAGGCCCATTTCATGAAACGCGAACGCTTTTCGACACTGGTCTATTCCGGCAGTCGCAAGATCAGTCGAATGCGCCCGCGCAGCGCCATCGTCGGGTTCTCGGTCGACAATGTCTATGCCATCGCCGAACTCATCCGCCGTCAGAAGGGTGGGGCGGCCGTGGTGATGGGCGCGCTCAGCCCCAGAACGCGCAACGCGCAGGTCGAACTCTATCAGAACGGCGATGTCGATTTCCTCGTCGCGACGGACGCGATCGGCATGGGGTTGAACCTCGATATCGATCACGTCGCGTTTTCTTCGACACGGAAGTTCGACGGACGGCGCATGCGCGATCTCATGCCGAACGAACTCGCCCAGATCGCGGGTCGGGCGGGGCGTTACATGGCCGACGGGACCTTCGGCGTGACAGGCGAGGCCTCGCCGCTCGACGAGGGGGTGGTCGATGCTATCACCAATCATCGGTTCGCGCCGCTGAAGACGCTGCAATGGCGCAACTCATCGCTGCAGTACGGAACGACCGACGCGCTCATCGCGTCGCTGGAAGTGAAGGCGGATCACGAACGGCTGAACCGTGCGCGCGAGGCGGACGATCTGGCGGCGCTCAAACGTCTTTCGGCGATACCCGAAATCAGGAATGCCTGTTCGGACGGGAGGGCCGTGCGCCTTCTCTGGGACGTCTGCCGGATCCCCGATTTCCGTGGTATCAGCGGCGGCGAACACGCGGACATGCTCGAGCGCATTTTCGGCTTCCTGCACGAATGGGGCAGGGTGCCCGACGATTGGCTTTCGCGACAGGTCAAGCGGATCGATCGAACCGATGGCGACATCGATACGTTGTCCAAACGTCTCGCCTATATCCGGACTTGGACCTACGTGGCACAGCGCAAGGGTTGGGTGGACGACGAAAGCCATTGGCGCGGTGCGACCCGCGCTGTAGAAGACCGGCTGTCGGACGCGCTGCACGAGGCGCTGACGCAGCGATTCGTGGACCGGCGGACATCCGTTCTGCTCCGCCGGCTGAAGCAGAAGGAGAGCCTTTTGGCCGAAGTGAACGACAAGGGCGAAGTGACCGTCGAAGGCCAGAAACTTGGCCGTCTCGAAGGCTTTCGCTTTCGCCAGGACAAGAGCGCGTCGCCGGACGAGGCTAAGACGCTGCGCCAGACGGCATCCGCGGCGCTCGTCCCGCAATTCCACTTGAGATCCGACCGGTTCTATAACGCGCCCGATACGGAGATCGACTTTACCGAGCAAGGCGGCCTCATGTGGGGCGATCAGGCTGTCGGAAAGCTCGTCGCGGGCGATGATCCCCTGAAGCCGAGTGTGCAGGCCTTCGTCGACGAAGACGCGGGCCCCGAGGTTGCCGAAAAGGTAAAGCGTCGTCTTCAGCACTTCATAGACCGCAAGATCGTGGCCTTGTTCGAACCGCTTCTGGCAATTCAGCGCGACGAGACACTTACGGGTCTGGCCCGTGGGTTCGGTTTCCGTCTGATCGAAGGTTTGGGCATCCTGCCGCGTGATGCAGTCGCGGGCGAGGTCAAGGAACTGGACCAGGAGGCACGAGGCGCGCTGAGGAAGCACGGCGTACGGTTCGGTCAGTTCACGATTTTCCTGCCGCTCTTGCTGAAACCTGCACCGACGCGACTGCGACTGGTGCTCTGGTCGCTACGTCAGGGACTTGAGACGTTCCCTGAAAGCCCTCCGGCGGGCCTCGTGACGATCCCGACCGAGAAAGACGCAGTGGAGAACACCCACCTGATGTCGGGTTATCGCCCGGCAGGCGATCGCGCGATACGCATCGATATGCTGGAACGACTCGCCGATCTCCTGCGTGGTGAAGACAGCCGCAAGGGCTTCGAGGCCAAGGCGGACATGCTGTCGATTACGGGCATGACGCTTGAGCAATTTGCACTCTTGATGGGAGGCTTAGGATATCGGGCCGAACGTGGAGAGCGTCCGAAGGTCAAGTCGGTGACCGTCAAGCCGGATCCGCAACCCGATCTGCCTGATACTCCTCCGGCCACACCCCCGGCGGATGTTCCGCAGGAGACCCCGGATCCTGAACCGGCTGACGTCCCGATGCCGGATCCGGACGAAACCCCGCCAAGTCCGCCCGATGAACGACCGGGCGACGCCCCGGATGAGGGTCCGACAACGACGCCAACCGAGGTGCCGACACCCACTCCGGGCAGTCCTCCCGTCATGGAAGCGGGAACCGATGGCGTGACTGCGCCAGGAAGCACTGATGTACCGGGCGATGCGGTCAAGCCCGGTGATGATGATGGAATGGCCGCGGTAGACGACACAGATCTGACGACCGCGGAGCAGGAAGTATTTTATACGTTTACATGGGGCGGCAACCGACCGAACCGGCAAGGAAAAGCGCGGCAGCAAGGTGCTGGCCCGAAAAGTGGCAAGCCCCAAGGCAAGGCACAGAACCGCCGTAAGGGCGGTGCGAAATCGCAGGATACTTCGCCGCGATCCGAGCCGAAACGCCAGCCCCGGAAGGAGAAGGCGATCGATCCCGACAATCCCTTTGCTGCCGCACTCATGGGGCTCAAGGGCGGAAGCTGATAGATGGGCCAGATGTCGATGAGGCTCGACAAATGGCTTTTCTTCGCTCGTTTCTTCAAGACACGCACACTTGCTGCGCGGATCGTTACCGCGGGCGGTGTGCGTATCAATGGGACACGCGTGAGCAAGCCTTCGGCCAATGTGGGCGAGGGGGACACCCTTACCTTCGCCCAAGGGCGCGCTATCAGGGTAATTAAGGTCGTTTCGCTCGGAGAGCGTCGCGGCCCGGCCCCAGAGGCTCAGACCCTCTACGAGGATCATTCACCTCAAGCAAAACGGTCGCCCGACAATCCG
Source organism: Palleronia sp. LCG004 (assembly GCF_032931615.1). NCBI lineage: Bacteria > Pseudomonadati > Pseudomonadota > Alphaproteobacteria > Rhodobacterales > Roseobacteraceae > Palleronia > Palleronia sp. LCG004. The sequence goes on along the minus strand of NZ_CP136759.1, from coordinate 1,194,951 downwards.
CGTTTCGACAAAGGTGGCCGTCCGACCAAGAAGGATCGTCGAGAGATGGATCGCGACGTCGAATTCTGAACGGTTCCAGCCGTGCTTGATTGATCCGCCCCCAAGGTCTAGTCACGCCACAAACGGCCGTTCGAGGATCCAATGACCTATATCGTCAACGACAATTGCATCGCCTGCAAATACACGGACTGCGTCGAAGTCTGTCCCGTCGATTGCTTCTACGAGGGCGAGAACATGCTGGTGATCCATCCGGACGAATGCATCGATTGCGGCGTTTGCGAACCGGAATGCCCGGCCGAAGCAATCCTGCCCGATACCGAGCCGGAAGCCGAGAAGTGGGTCGAGTTCAACCGGAAGTATTCCGAGATGTGGCCCGTGATCGTGACGAAGAAAGACCCACTGCCGGATGCGGAGGAGATGGACGGCAAGGATGGGAAGATGGAACTCTTCTCTCCCAATCCCGGAGAGGGTGGCTAACGGCGCACGCAAGCGTCTTTCTGCACTGCGGCTTCCATAGGTGGTAAATTTGTGCTATGACGTTGCCGGAAGGTGACGGGGAAAGGCATTGCGATTGCGGGGAAGTATCTCCCGGCCTCATTGGGCCGTGGGTCGTTCTGCCGTGAGCCCTTCGCCCCGTCGCCGCGTAAGCGGGAACGTTAAAGGAAGGCACACCATGAGCAAATCCAAGAAGCCCGAATTCAGCCCGAACGATTATGTCGTTTATCCTGCCCACGGCGTCGGCCAGATCGTCAGCATCGAGAAGCAGGAGATAGCCGGGCTCGAACTGGAATTGTTCGTCATTTCCTTCGAGAAGGACAAAATGACGCTCCGCGTTCCGACCCACAAGGCCTCCGAAGTCGGAATGCGCCAGCTTTCCAGCCCGGATGTCGTTACCAAGGCGATGACAACCCTCAAGGGGAAAGCCAAGGTGAAGAAGGCGATGTGGTCGCGTCGCGCGCAGGAATACGAGCAGAAGATCAATTCCGGTGACCTGATCGCCATCGCCGAAGTCGTGCGCGATCTGCATCGCACCGACGATCAGCGCGAGCAGAGCTATTCCGAGCGTCAGCTTTACGAAGCAGCGCTCGAGCGTCTGGTTCGGGAAATTGCGGCCGTATCCGGCGATGATGAGATTGCAGCACAGAAGCAGATTGATTCGGTCCTGGTCGAGCGCAAGGCGGCGGCCGCCTGAACTATTCAGCGGATTGCGGCCGAGGAAGGCTCCGGTTTCTAAATGGAACCGGGGCCTTTTCCATTTCGGCGGAAAGGGATCACGCGACGCGTTCGGCGCGCTCCTCATCCGAGATCTCTTCGTTGTCGTCCGCCTCGTCGTCGCTGCCGCGCAATTCGTCGTATTTGGCTGACAGCGCCGACTCGAGATCCTTGTTCAGCGCTCGCGCCCGTTCCATGTAGGCTTCGTTCCGGGAAATTGGGACGCCGGGTTGCCACAGCTCGGCAAGCTCGCGAAGAGCGGAACGGTCGATCTTGAAGAAAGCCTTCTCGAGTTCCGAGGCTTCGAATTCCGACAATCCGATATTCTCGAGCACATATCGACCCGCCCTGAGGGAGCTGTCGAAAACCTCCCGGACGATATCGTCCGCACCTGCGCGATAAAGCTGATAGACGTGGTTGCGGTCGTAAGCACGCGCAACGATGTGAAGGTCCGGTCGCGCCTTCCTGGCATACTCGACGAGATTGGTCACATTCGCGGGCTCGTCCATCGTCACGACGAGCACTTTCGCGGTATCGAGTCCTGCAGCATGAAGCAGTTCCGGTCGCGTCGGGTCGCCGAAGAACCCGTTGAAGCCGAACTTCCGCATCAATTGTATCGTATCGAGATCGTGGTCGAGCACGGTTGTCTCGTACCCGGCAAGCTGCAACATCCGGTTCACGACCTGACCGAACCGACCAATGCCGGCGATGATGATCGGCTTCTGCTCATCGATCTCGTCAGGCAGCAATGGTTCCGATTTTTCATCGTCTCGCATCTTGTTCGAAAGAAATTCCCAGAGGATGAAGAAGAGCGGCGTGAGCAGCATCGACAATGCCACGATCAGCAGGATCCTCTCGCCAAGGTCGGACCCGATTGCGCCCGTTTGCAGGGAAAACGAGACGAGAACGAAACCGAATTCGCCCGCACCGGCAAGCCCGAGCGTGAAAAGCCAGCGATCGCGTTGGCGTAATCCGAAGATCAGCGCGAGACCGTAAAGGACCGCGCCCTTCACGAGCATCATCATCATTGTCAGTCCGAGAATCTCGAACGGAGCGGCGAAGAACGTCGTAAACGAGATCCCGGCACCGACGGTGATAAAGAACAGCCCTAAAAGTAGGCCCTTGAACGGTTCGATATCGGATTCGAGTTCATGACGGAATTCAGAGTTGGCGAGCACCACACCCGCCATGAATGTCCCAAGCGCAGGCGACAGGCCTACGAGTGTCATCATGAACGCGATCGAGATGACGATGAGGAGGGCGAGTGCAGTATAGAGTTCCCGCAGCTTTGCACGATGGATGAACCGGAAGATCGGTCTCATACCGAAGACGCCACCGACTATGATGATGGCGATCGCGCCGAGCGTGGCAAGCGTGACGCCCCAGGCCGGCAAGGAGTCAATAAGCGAAATGGCCGCCTGCGCATTCGCGCCGGCGGTCGTCTCCGCCATCTGTTCGCTTCCCGATCCGCCGGGAGCGCTCGCACCTCCGAGGTGACCGGAAGCAAGCAACGGAATCGCTGCAAGCATCGGAATGACAGCGATATCCTGCGTCAAGAGGACGGAAAACGAGGACCGCCCTCCTGCAGTCTGCATCAGGCGCTTTTCGTTCAAGGTCTGCAGCACGATTGCAGTCGAACTGAGCGCGAAGATCATACCGATCGCCGTGGCCGTCCCGAGCGGAAGGCCGAGAAGAATTGCGGCACCCACAATCAGCGCACCGGTCAGGATTACCTGGCTGCCGCCGAGCCCGATAAGGCGGTGGCGCATGTTCCAGAGCGCTTTCGGTTCGAGTTCGAGCCCGATGAGGAACAGCATCATGACCACGCCGAATTCGGCGAAATGCTGTAACTCGCGCGTTTCGGAGCCTACCAGCCCAAGGACCGGTCCGATAAAAATCCCCGCCGCGAGATATCCCAGCACAGATCCAAACCCCAGTCGGGACGCGATCGGAACGGCGATCACCGCCGCCGCCAGGTAGATTGTCGCCTGAAATAGAAACGATTCCAAAAACTCATCCTCCGGCCGCGAAGGGTCTGATCCTAGACCGGCCTCGGCGAGAAATCACCTATTCGAAGTGAATGAGTCCAACCAATTTTCTCTTCGGCGGACGAATGATCAGCCGCCAGGCATTTCCAGGACGATCTGGCGGCCACTCTTGACGTAGCTCAAACGGTTGTCGCCGATGGCCTGCACCCGGCCCCCATCGACGCGGTCACCGACCTGAACCTTTTCAAAGCGACCGTTCGGCAGGCGGATCAGAGCTCGCCTGTTCGATTCACTTCCATAGACGCCCATCAGGTTCACTTGCCGCAGGTTCATTGCGCTGGCGATAGTCGCGCGCGAAGCGACGCTTCCGCTCGTCGGACCGGAAGGTCGGGCGATGGCGCTTGCCTGCGCGACTTCGACGGGGGCTGCGCGCTCGGGCGCTGCCGGTCGGTTCTGCGGTGTGACCGAGCGTGCGACAGGCGCGGCAGCGGAGGCGGCAGACGGAACAAGTCCGGCAAGAGCGGCGGCGGCCGCAGATGCGGCGGCCGATCCGTCCCGCCGGGCCGTATCGGTCCGGTTCGGATCGACAGCTGCGACTTGCGTGGCCGGACGTGCGCGGGGCATCGTCTCGGGACGCTCCGCGGCCTGCGGTACGAGCGTCACAGCTATCTCGGTCGCCGTCTCGCCTGGCGGGCGGGCGTTCGGCCGCGGCGTCTCAGCGTCGGCCGACTGCACGGCGACCGAGCCGCTAAGTGGGTCTTGGGCCTCAAGCTCTGCCGAGGCAGGGTCAGAAGGTCGTGCACGCGGACGAGCTTCGGGCTCAGGGATAGCGGCGGGCTCAATGGCCTCCGCTTCATCAGATTGTGGTTGATCCAGCTCGGGCCGCTCGGGCACTGCGGCTGGACGGATCGTCGGCACAGCCGGGGCGGTGTCCTGCCGTGTGTCGGTCTCTTCGCCGCCCGAATTTTCCGGCGATGTCTCCTCCGATGTGGCCAAGTTCGGCGGAGTGTCTATATCGTCGATCTCGGCCAGCCGCGCGACCCGGTCCTGTGCCCGGAGGTCGGCGTCGAGAGCCGTAATCCGCAATTCTTCAACGCGGTCCGCCAAGGGCACGTCCGGCACGACAGGTGCGGATGCGTCGATGCCGATCGCCGCATAGCGACCGGCCTCGTCAGCACCCTGCGGGCGGCGAAGGGGGTCATCGGGCCCCGGTGCGGTTTCATCGCCCGGTCCCGCCGCAATGTCGCTTTCAATCGTGGCGACGGGCGGATCCACCGGACTTGGCACGGTCATGCCGGCGCTCGCCGACCGTTCGTCAGGCAGCAGAAGCGCTTCGTCGGTCGGGGTCAGCATGAAGAACGACGCCCAGATCCCGACTGCTATGGCGAGCGCGATGAGCAGACCGATCACCACCGGCAATGTCGACATGCCACCGCGCTGCTGTGACTTGCGCGCGCCGAAGACGGTCATCTGCTCCGCTTCGGTCTTTGGACGTCCTGTCTCGGTCGCCCCGGATCCGCCACGGTTTTCGGACGGCGATTCCGGGGCGAGGCTCGCAGCGCTGGCACCGGCCGGTGGCGCGACCTTGCGAACCGAAGGCACAGGCGCTGATTTCGGCCCGGGTGGGCGCGATTGCGGACGACCTGCGGGCTGGTGAACCTTCGGCGACGTTCTTTGTGGTCCCGCGCCTCCATCCGGCAGGACCGCGATGCGGGATGCGACATCATCGAACCGAGACGGATCCGCGTTCGAGGTAGTCTGACCTACTCGACTGCTGGTAAAGGCTAGGGGCGCTTCCTCAGGCTCGGCCACGGGATGGGCGGCAGGCTCTACGACACGTCGCTGCGGTTCCGCATCCGGCGAGATCGCCTCCGCGACATTCGTGTCTGATACCGGTTCGATTCCGGCCTTCGCTTCGTCGCGATCGGGCATCGGCGCAGTGAACTGAGCGCGACTCTCGTCGATTGCAGGAACGGGTTCTTCTTCGGGGGAAATGTCGAGGATCGAAGGCGACGTACTCTCGTCCTCGTCGTGCATCGTGGCTTCGGCATCTTCGCCGTGAAAGAGATCCGCGATGCGTGTCACGGGTGCCACGGCTGCCGGTGTGGTCTCTGCGGGAGGCGAGATGGCGTGGGCGGTCTTGCCAAAGTCGGGGCGTTCCGAAAAGAGGCCCTTCTTCGGTTCGGTCGTGAAACCTTGCGGGTTGAAACCGTGCGATACGGCGAAGCCTTCGGCCTGATCGAGTGTCTCGCGCGCCGCCGCGGCAACGGCGATCTTGGATTTGGACAGTTTTTTCCAGTCGTAGACCAGATCGCCCAGCTCGTAGGGTGTCATTCCCTCGAGCTCACTCTCGATCCGGGTCTTGCGTGCCGCATCGTCACCGGCATCTTCGGTCATCTCGATGCTGGTAAAGAGAATCTCGGACTGAGGGATCGTCAGAACCGTTTCGAGTGGCCCGTCGCTTAGTGCCTCTGCCTCGCTACGGAGATCCTCGAGCCGCGTCTCGAAATGTGGATCATCAAGCGCGACCTCTCCGATGACGGGGAATTCGGTGCCCGTCCCGTACCGCAAACGTACACCGTTATGGTCGAGGTCGAGAAAGAATGTCTTCTTCATGTCAGTCATTTACCACGCGAAGCGGGATTGCCGACACCCTTCTGATGCCTCACATTCCTCTATAGCAGCTTTTCGCCGAGGCAAACAGGGACCGGAGCCCTATTGAACCCGGCCTAGAGCCGAGTGACAACCTTTTTACCCGGAGATGAAGATGACGAAGACTGGCTTGCCGAAGCTCATCGCAATCACGCTGCTGAGCGGTTATCTGGCTGCACCCGCCGTCGCGCAGGATCAGGAAAGCAACATGCCTGCGATCCTGGAGGTGATGGGCGAAGGACGTGAAACCGTCACCCCCGATCTTGCAACGATACGCATGGGCGTGGTGGCCGAGGCACCGGAGCCGCAGGCAGCGGTGACGGCAATGGAAGAGCCCCTTTCGGCCCTGCTCGCTGAGCTCGACGGGCTGGAGATCGACCCGGGCGACGTGCAGACGGGCGAATTGCGACTGAACCCGATCTACGCCAACGAAGGGCCCGAACCCGGCGCGGCCCCCCGCATCACCGGCTATGAAGCGGCGAGCGATGTTGAGGTGCTTGTGCGCGATCTCGAACGGTTGGGTGTCGTTCTGGGTGCCGCAATTGATGCCGGATCGAACCGGTTCAATGGTTTGAGCTTCGGCATCGCCGATCCCGCTCCGGTCGCGGATGCCGCCCTCGGATCTGCTGTCGAGGATGCCATGCGCAAGGCGCGTATCCTCGCCGAAGCGGCGGGTCGGACACTCGGGCCCATCGTCCACATGCGCGAAATGGAGGGTGCCGGCGATCCCGGACCCGTCATGATGCGGGCGGCGATGGAGGGCGCGGTTCCGGTTGCGCCCGGATCGCTTGAAACGGTGAAACGCGTCGCGGTCCGCTACGAACTTGCCGAGTGAAGCGGACGGGAGGGCGGCAAAATCGCCCTCCCGCTGAGATCAGGCAACAGCTCTTGACAATGCCTGATCGAGATCTGCGATCAGATCGTCGGCATCCTCGATCCCGATCGACACCCGAACGACCTCCGGATCGGCACCGGCCGCACGCTGCTGGTTCTCCTCGAGCTGGCGATGCGTGGTCGAGGCCGAATGGATGATGAGCGAGCGCGTATCGCCGAGATTGGCGACGTGGCTGAAGATCTCGACGGCATCGATCAGCTTCACGCAGGCCTCGTATCCGCCCTTTACCGCAAAGGTGAAGAGCGCGCCCGCGCCCTTTGGACACACCGTTTCGATCCGACCGTAATAGGGCGAGCTTTCCAGGCCGGCATAGGTCACGTAATCGACCCGCTCATCGGCTTCGAGCCATTTCGCGATCTTCACGGCATTCTGGACGTGCCGCTCCATTCTCAGGCTCAGTGTCTCGATGCCCATAAGGGTGTAATGCGCGGCCTGCGGATTCATCGTCATGCCGAGATCGCGCAGCCCGATCGCGATTCCGTGGAAGGTGAAGGCGAGCGGCCCGAAGGTTTCGTGGAACTTCAGCCCGTGATAGGCGGGCTCGGGATCGCTGAGGGACGGAAATTTGCCCGAAGCCGACCAGTCGAACTTGCCCGAATCGACGACGACACCACCAGTGACCGTGCCGTTGCCGGTCAGGTATTTTGTCGTCGAATGAACGACGATCGTCGCGCCGTGCTCAATCGGACGACATAGATACGGCGTGGCCGAAGTGTTGTCGACGATGAGCGGCAGCCCCGCGCGATCGGCGACATCGGCCACTGCACGAAGATCGGTAATGTAGCCGCCCGGATTGGCGATGCTCTCGCAGAACACCGCGCGCGTGTCGTCGTCGATTGCGGCTGCGATCGCATCGAGATCATCGAAATCGACAAACTTTGCGGACCATCCGAACCGTTTGATCGTCTGCGTCATCTGGGTGACCGTCCCGCCGTAAAGACGGGTCGATACGACCACGTTCTTGCCGGGGCCCATCAGCGGAAACAGCGCCATGATCTGCGCGGCATGCCCCGAAGAGCATCCGACCGCACCCGCGCCGCCTTCGAGCGTCGCGACACGCTCTTGCAATACCGCGACGGTGGGGTTCGTCAGCCGCGAATAGATGAAGCCCACCTCCTGCAGGTTGAAGAGCTTGGCGGCATGATCCGCGTCGCGGAACACGAACGCGGTCGATTGGTAGATCGGCGTCTGGCGCGCGCCGGTGGCGGGGTCCGGATGGGCACCCGCATGGATCTGCAACGTGTTGAAGCCGCGCTTTGCATCGGACATGGCTGGTGGTCTCCTCTTCACTTCATCGACCGAGCTCTATTCTATGCTGAAATCTCGCACAACGCCGGAGGCCACCGATGCCGCATCCCTTCCATCTTGCCTATCACGTGACCGATCTCGACGAGGCGCGCCGCTTCTACGGGGGGGTGCTCAATTGCACCGAAGGGCGCAGCACGGAAACATGGGTTGATTTCGACTTCTTCGGTCACCAGATCAGCCTGCATCTCGGCACGCCATTCGCCACATCGAATACCGGCAAGGTCGGCGATCACATGGTGCCGATGCCGCATCTCGGCATGGTTCTGCCGCTCGAGGATTGGCAGGTTCTGCGCGAGCGTCTGGAGGGTGCGGATACCGATTGGGTGCTGGAGCCCTCGGTGCGGTTCCAGGGCGAGCCCGGAGAGCAGTGGACGATGTTCTTCCGCGATCCGTCGGGAAATCCGATCGAGGTGAAAGGGTTCGCCAACATGGACGCCGTCTTCGCCGTCTAGCGCATGGTGTGAGTGGTGGGCGACCCTGGAATCGAACCAGGCGTGCGTCTCCGCGAGGGAGTTACAGTCCCCTGCCACACCTTGCGGCCTGTCGCCCACTGGCGGCTGAGGTATCCGGGGTGACTTCGGGGGTCAAGACGAAATTCGCTTGAATTTCGATCCGCCGGGACGCAAGGGCGGGGCATGGCACAGAAACCAAAATGGGTGATCGAAAAGGAACAGTCGCAACGCGATGCAGATCGCGCGACGTTCTGGCTCTTCGGTCTGCATGCAGTGCGCGATGCGCTGGAAAATCCCCGCCGGGCGAGACATCGCCTCGTCGTCACGAAGAACGCGGCCGACAAGCTCGCCTCCGCGATCGCCGGGTCCGGCCTCGAGCCAGAGATCGCCGATCCTCGAAAGTTCGACGTGCCGCTGGATCCCGGCTCAGTCCATCAGGGCGCGGCGCTCGAGGTATCGGCTCTCGATTGGGGTCCCCTCGAGCGGATCGTGACGGAGGGGCAGGGCACGGCGCTCTTCGTCCTGCTCGACCGCGTGACCGATCCGCATAACGTCGGTGCGATCCTGCGCTCGGCCGAGGTCTTCGGGGCGCGCGCGGTCATTGCCCCGCAACGTCATTCCGCGCCCGAGACCGGTGCACTCGCCAAGACGGCATCCGGTGCGCTCGAACGGCAGCCGTATCTGCGGGTCGGCAATCTCGGCAATACGATGGAAAACCTGCGCGATATGGGCGTCACACTGCTCGGTCTCGACGGTGAAGCCGAGGAGAGCGTCGCCGAAGCCGCCGGGGCGCTCCCCGGTCACGCGCTCGCGCTCGTCCTCGGGGCCGAGGGACCCGGCCTCCGGGAAAGGACGAGAACCCTCTGCGACCGTTTGGTTCGGATCGAGGCTGCGGGGGGTTTCGGGTCGCTCAATGTGTCGAATGCGGCGGCTGTGGCGCTTTATGCTACCCGGCAAGGCGCATCACGGTGATCACGCTTTGGCGAGATTCAGTGGCGCCACCAACTCCGGTAGCCCACCTATCGCCCATGCTGCCGGTCGTGGAACCGCCGGTGGTCAAACACTGTCCCTCGTTCCGTACCTGCGCCCCGGCCCTCGCGCCGTGGGCGCATTTTTATGACGAGTTGCGCGGATGACCGATCGAGAGATCCGCGAGATCCTTAAGACGTGCCGTAGCATCGCCATGATCGGTGCATCGACCAATCTCGGGCGACCGAGCAACGGTGTGGGGCGGTTCCTCATCGAGAAGGGTTACGAGGTCCATCCGGTGAATCCCGGCCATGCCGGCGAGATCCTGTTCGGCCGAAAGATCGTCGCCTCGATCGCCAATCTTCCAGCAGGGATCGAAATGATCGACATCTTTCGTCGACCCGAACACGTACTGCGGATCGTGGAAGAAGCGATCGAGACACTTCCAGATCTGCGGGTCGTCTGGATGCAGCTTGGCGTCGTCCACGAGGGTGCCGCTGAAACGGCGCGTGCCTCGGGGCTGAGCGTCGTCATGGATCGCTGCCCCAAGATCGACTACGCGAGACTGCTGTCCTAGATCCGCACCGCACGGCGCTTTGCACTCTCAAGATGCGCGGCAAGAGCGGCCTCGGCCGCTTCGACGTCACGACTTGCCAGTGCATCGATGAAGCGAAGGTGCTCGTCCATGACCGAAACGACGAGTTCCGGCAGCATTCGCGTATCTTCGTTCCGGATCAGCCGGATCTTGATCGAGTTGGTTCGGTAGATCGATGAAATGAGCTCGTTGCCGAGCGCGTCGATCATGAGGTCGTGCATATCCCAGTCCATCTGCTGCGCACGGGCGAGCAATTCGGCCGTCACACCTGCCTGAGCTTCTTCCCGCGTTTCGAGATGGCGGCGTCGGAGGTCCTCGACCATCTCCTCGCTCGCAATGCCGACGAAATTGTGTACAGCCTCACGCTCAAGCACCAGCCGAAGCTGGAATGCGTTGCGGATGAGTTCGATATCAACTTGGATAATCTGCAGTCCACGGTTCGGAACCGTGCGGATCAAGCCGTCGACCTCCAGCCTCGGGATCATTTCTCGGATGGCTCCGAGCGGCATACCCGTCAGCTTCACCAGTTCCCGTTGCGAGACGAACTGCCCCAGCGAAATACGCCGGGTCAGCAGCTGCTCCGTAAAGCTTTCGTAGGCCTGTTCGCGCAACGACATCGGATCGCACCCCCTCAGCTTGTAAGGTCCGCGACCTGCTGTGCCAAGTTCTCGACCACTGCTGGATCAGCCGGGCGGAGCGGCGCGCGGGTCCGCGTCCACGCGGCGTCGCCTATCTGCGCACCGACCAAGGCCTTGACCATCGGCGTCACGGGATGCGCGACGACGCCCTCGACGAGCCGGTCGAGCGCAGTGTTCTGTCGACCTTCGCGGATCACCTTTCCAAGCGCTTCGGGCATAAGGTTCGCCATTCCGCTGATCGCTCCCGCGCCTCCGAGCGGAGCCGCGCGGGCCAAGAGCCGTTCGTCTCCGATCATGATGGCAAGGTCGTCCATCGGCAGAAGCGCTTCGGTATGTGCCCAATCTCCGGCGCTGTCCTTTACGCCGAAGATCGCCTCGCCACAGCTTTCCTTCAAGCGGCGAATGAGAGGTCCATCAAGCGACACGCCCGTCATCTGCGGAATATGATAGAGGATGATGCGCGGGGATCTGTCCGCAACGCGTCCGATGAAATCAGTCATCCAGTCGAAGACGCCGTCATCATCCACGCCCTTGAAGTAGAAAGGCGGGGTCAGAAGCAGGCTCGTCACCCCGCGCGTCAGCGCAGCTCTTGCTTGTGTCTCGGCGGTTTCCAGGTCGCTTGCGACGATCGCCACCGTCACGGCATCGGGTGAAATCCCCGCATCGAGAACCGCTGACAACATCGCCTCACGCTCGGTGGGGCCGAGCGATGCGCCTTCTCCGGTCGTTCCAAAGAGCGTAACGCCATCCGCGCCCCCGGTGACGACCCGGTCGGCCTGACCCGCAAAGCGTACGAGATCGACATTTCCGTCTTCCCCAAAGGGCGTCACCATCGCAGTGGAAATGCCGAAGAGATGGGCACGAGGGGCCGTCTTGGCCATAGACGTAGCGGCGGAAGCGGAAGACATGACACTCTCCGGATCAGGGGGATCTTTCGACTGACATGTTGGCGTGTTGCCGCTGATCTTTCAAGTCGTCAATTGTTGACTTTCGCGCCACGGACCGACCCAAGCGGTGGTTCGCGCGCAAAACATTTCGCTTCACATGTCAGCGAGAGGCTTTTTCCTCGATGCCCGATCTTCCCGCCCGCGCATCAAGTTCGGCTTCGATCTCGGGAAGGCTTACGCCGCGCGCGGCGCACATGACGAGCAAATGATAAAGGACATCCGCCGCTTCGGAGATCAGGCGCTCGCGGTCGCCCTTGACGGCCTCGATGACGGCCTCGATCGCTTCCTCTCCGAATTTTTCCGCGCACTTCTCGGGCCCTTTGGCGAGGAGCTTCGCAGTCCAGCTTCCGTCGGGATCGGCATCGCGACGTGCTTCGATCGTCTGGGCAAGACGGTCAATCGCGCTCATGTCATTCTCATGGGGATGCCAGCGGTTTCCATATGGGCCTTCGCCTCGGCAATCGTGAATTCGCCGAAATGGAAGATCGACGCGGCAAGCACGGCGGAGGCCCCGCCCATTGTCACCCCTTCGACCAGGTGGTCGAGCGTGCCGACACCACCCGAAGCGATGACCGGTACTGAAACTGCGTCGCTGATCGCGCGGGTCAGCGGCAGGTTGAACCCCGAACGTGTCCCATCGCGATCCATGGAGGTCAGCAGGATTTCGCCCGCGCCCTTGGCTGCGACCGTCCGAGCGAACTCGACCGCGTCGATTCCCGTCGCACGCCTGCCGCCATGAGTGAATATTTCCCACCTGTCGGGCGCGACGGACTTCGCGTCGATCGCGACGACGATGCATTGCGACCCGAACCGGTCCGCGGCCTCGGCCACCACGTCGGGATTGGCAACGGCTGCGGAATTGAAGCTCACCTTGTCGGCACCTGCAAGGAGCAGCGCGCGCACGTCGTGATGCGACCGAACACCACCGCCGATGGTCAGCGGCATGAAGCAATGCTCGGCCGTGCGGGTCGCGAGATCGTAGAGCGTACCGCGATTCTCGTGCGTTGCGTTGATGTCGAGAAAACAGAGTTCGTCCGCGCCGGCGGCATCGTACGCGATGGCTGCGTCAACCGGATCGCCTGCATCACGCAGATCGACGAAATTGACGCCCTTCACGACGCGTCCATCGGCGACGTCCAGACAGGGTATGACGCGTGTCTTGAGCATGGGCTGCTTCTAGCGCGCGTGCCGACCTTGCGCCAGTGGCGGAACCGCAACGTGTGCGATGGGGTTGGCGGACGAAATGACGGAGGACATACCATGAGGACGATCACACTCGCTACCATTGCCGCATTGGCGACGGCACCGGCGCTGGCAGATTACCAACGGTTGCAGGCTCCCGGTACCGTGAACCAGGCGATGCAGCGACTGACGAACGCCGTCGAGGATGCCGGGGCGAGGATCTTCGCGACCGTCGATCATGCGGCGGGTGCCTCGCGTGTGGATATGGAACTGCCCGACAGCCAGCTCCTCATTTTCGGCAGCCCCGAACTCGGGACTCCCGTGATGCAGCAGAACATGCTTGCCGGTCTGGAACTGCCGCTGAAGATGCTGGTCTATGCGGATGCAGATGGCCAGACATGGGTCGCGTACGAGCCGGTCGAAGACATGTTCGACGGGCTGGATCTGTCGGCAGATCAGGAAGTTCTGACACGGATGGACGAGGCTTTGGAAAACTTCGCGTCTGCCGCAGCAGCGAATTGATCTTGTTTCAGGCTCCCAAAGCCTGTGCCGCCGCCTTCAGATCTATCGCTCCATCATAAAGGGCACGGCCTGAAATTGCACCGGCGATCACCCCGGTATCCCTGAGGGCAAGCAAATCCTCCATCGAGGATACGCCACCTGATGCTATGACGGGAATTTCGATGGCGCGGGCGAGCGTTTCGGTCGCCGCTATGTTCGGACCGCCCATCGCGCCGTCACGATCGATGTCAGTATAGATTATGGCAGCCACACCGGCATCCTCGAACGAACGGGCCAGATCGGTCACGTCGAGATCGGTTTCGTTCGCCCATCCCCGTGTTGCCACGCGTCCGTTCCGTGCATCCAGTCCGACGGCGATCTTGCCCGGGAAAGCCCGCGCTGCTTCGCGGACAAGGTCGGGGTCTTCCACAGCGACGGTGCCGAGGATCACGCGGGCCAACCCCCTGTCGAGCCAGGTCTCGATCGTGGCCATGTCACGGATTCCGCCGCCGAGTTGCGCCGGCACCGATATCCGGTCGAGGATCGCCTCGACGGCACCCGCGTTCACGGGACGCCCTTCGAATGCACCATTGAGGTCCACGAGATGGATCCACCCGCAACCGGCCTTCTCGAAGCTTTCGGCCTGCGCAGCCGGATCCTCGCCAAAGACCGTCGCTTTGTTCATGTCACCACGCAGAAGACGCACGCATCTGCCGTCCTTCAGATCGATGGCGGGGTAGAGGATCATGTGGTGGCACTCCGGATGGCTGGATCTGGCAGGGCTGGAGAGGGCGCATCCCCACCCATGCGGCGACCTTTTGCCCCCGTACGCGGGCAGGTGCAACAGCGGGAACGCCGCGGGCCGCGAGGTCGTTGGATCGTCAAGCCATAAATTCAGGAGGATACCCTCATGCCCATCGTTCAGACGTCCGACAAGACAGACCTCTACGTCAAGGATTGGGGCAATGGTCGCCCCGTGGTTCTGATCCACGGTTGGCCCCTCAACGCCGATAGCTGGGAACATCAGGCCCTCGCCCTGCTCGAAGCGGGTTACCGTGTGGTGAGCTATGATCGCCGCGGCTTCGGACGGTCGGGGCAGCCTACCGGCGGTTACGATTATGATACGATGGCAGACGATCTGGCGTCGATCATGAATGCGCTGGACCTGCGCGACGCCACGATCGTCGGCTTTTCCATGGGCGGCGGGGAAGTCGCTCGGTATATCGGTCGGCACGGCACACAACGGCTGCGCTCCGCCGCCCTGATTTCGAGCGTGGCACCCTTCATGCTGAAGACTGACGACAACGAGGGCGGGGTGCCCGAGGACGTCTTTGTCGGCATGAAGGACGGCATACGCAAGGATCGACCGGCGTTCTTCGAAACCTTCTTCAAGGATTTCTTTGGAGGTGATGTGAGCGACGCGACGCGCCACTGGGCTTGGGGCATGGCGATGCTGGCAAGCCCCAAGGCCACGCTCGATTGCGTGGATGCGTTCGGTCGTACCGATTTCCGCGAGGATGTAAAAAAATTCGATTTGCCGACGCTGATCGTGCACGGAACGGGCGACGAAATCGTTCCGATCGACACTGCGGGTCGGGCAGCAGCCAAACTCGTGCCGAACGCGACCGTTGAGGAATACGACGGTGCACCGCATGGATTGACGGCAACGCATGGCGATCGGCTCAACACAGATCTTCTGGCGTTCCTGAAAGGTTGAGGATTTTAGGCTGCCGTTAACGGGGATCGTAGACGATCGCCTGCATGAAACGGTTTCCCTTCATCTCGATGATCCCGCTCATTCTAGCGGGATGCGGCGGGGCAAGCGAAGATGTGCTTGTCCCGCACCGCTTCGTCATCGATACCTATCTGGCAACGCCTTATCCAGGACAGGCCACATACGACGCCGCAGCGCAGAGATGTCTCGCGCGTGGGAAAGGGTGGCAGTATGTCGAGACGCGTGGCAATGGCCGCGGCGGCTTCCGGCATGTCTTCGAATGCAAGCGCGCTTGAACCGTTAGGGTTTCCAGCCTAGAAAATTCGCGATCAGGCGGAGACCTGCAGACTGGCTTTTTTCCGGGTGGAATTGCGTCCCGACGCAGGTCCCGTTCGCTACGATCGCCGTGATTTCATCTGCGCCGTACTCGCAGTGCGCAATGCGCTGATCGGTCTCGGCCATTCGCATGTGATATGAATGAACGAAATAGGCGTGATCGCCCGTGATGAGCCCATCCAGCACGGGGTGTGGGTTGTCGATCAAAAGGTCGTTCCACCCCATATGCGGCACCTTGAGCGTCCGGTCCTGGGGCTCGATCGGAACGACATCGGCATCAATCCAACCGAAGCCCCGGGTTTCCTCGTACTCGAAACCACGTCGGGCCATCAGTTGCATTCCGACGCAGATCCCGAGAAAAGGCCGGCCGCGCGTCTCTACCGTTTCTAGGAGCGCCTGATGGAGCGCCTGCCTGTCGGCGACAAGCGCGCGGCGACAGGCAGGGAAGGCACCGTCGCCGGGCAAAACGACCCGGTCGGCACGCGCCACGTCCTCGGGATTGGCGGAGACGAGGATGCTGCCCCCGTCCACCTCGCGTGCCATGCGCTGGAAGGCCTTCTCGGCCGAATGCAGGTTGCCGCTGTCGGTGTCGATAAGGACGGTCAGCATCGGTTCAGAGCGCCCCCTTCGTCGAGGGAATATTGTGTCCCTTGCGTGGGTCGGCCGTCACAGCTTGCCGAAGGGCGCGAGCGACGGACTTGAACGCGGCCTCGGCAATGTGATGACTGTTGAGCCCCCGCATGAGGTCGACATGCAACGTGATCCCGCCATGCGTCGAGAACGCCTGGAAGAACTCCCGCACCAGTTCAGTGTCGAAGGTGCCGATCTTCTCTGTCGGGAAAGGTACGTTCCAGGCAAGCCAGGGCCGACCCGATAGATCGAGCGCCGCGGTGACCAGCGTGTCGTCCATCGGCAGGGCACATTGACCGTAGCGCTCTATACCGCGTTTTTCGCCAAGCGCTTGCGACAGGGCCTGACCCAACGCGATCCCTACGTCCTCGACGCTGTGATGGTCGTCGATGTGCAGATCGCCCGCGCATTTCACGCGCATGTCGATCAGCGAATGGCGCGCGAGCTGGTCGAGCATGTGATCGAAGAATCCCACGCCGGTCGACATGTCGTAGATGCCGGTCCCGTCGAGGTCGATCATAACGGTGATCTCGGTTTCCGAGGTCTTTCTGGTGATCGAAGCTGAGCGCATGGACGATAGCATCCCGTCTGGCAAATTCGACCGCTTCTATATGCAGGGCTTGCGCACAAGGAAAGATCCCCGCACGAAGTGGCTGGTAATTCGTCGCGAAAAGGTATGTCGTGAGGGAGGAAAGTGGGAGTTGCCACGAATTCGCCATGCGCATGGCGGGTTTGCGGCGACGACATCTCGTGAATTGGACGCGACGGGGCTAAGGTCTACGTCACGTTGACGAAAACTCCGGGGCGGGAGGCGACCCGGACAGGTTTACCCGTACTGCGCAGTGGTGCGTGTCCGGGACAACCTGTCTAGACTTCCCGCAAGGCCCGTGGCCAAAGAAGGGAAGAGACATGAAAGATACCCCCTCGGACATCGATCCCGTCGAGTCGCAGGAATGGCAGGAAGCCATCGAGGACGTGATCGCCCGCGACGGGGCAGACCGCGCGCATTTTCTTCTTGACAAGGCGGTTTCGCAGGCGCGGGCGGCAGGCGCACAATTGCCGTTCTCCTCGACGACGCCCTATCAGAACACGATCCCCGCGGATGATCTGCTCGAGATCCCGGGTGACGCTGAGATGGAAAAGCGTATCCGCAGCATCAACCGCTGGAACGCGATGGCGACGATCGTGCGCGCCAACAAGGCCGAGGACGGCATCGGCGGGCATATCGCCTCCTTCGCGTCGTCGGCGGTGATGTACGATCTCGGGCTGAACCATTTCTGGCGCGCGAAATCAGAGGATCACGGCGGCGATCTGGTGTTCTTCCAGGGCCACGTCATTCCCGGCATCTACGCGCGATCCTTCATGGAAGGGCGGTTGAGCGAGGAAGACCTTGCGAATTTCCGGATGGAGACGAAGGGTGCCGGCCTCAGCTCCTACCCGCATCCTTGGCTCATGCCTGATTACTGGCAGTTCCCGACCGTCTCGATGGGGCTTGGGCCGCTCATGGCGATCTATCAGGCACGCTTCATGAAATACATGGAGAACCGTGGCCTGATCGAGAAGTCCGACAGAAAGGTCTGGTGCTTCCTCGGTGACGGCGAAATGGACGAGCCCGAGAGCCTTGGCGCGATCAACCTCGCAGCGCGCGAGAAGCTCGATAACCTCATCTTCGTCGTGAACTGCAACCTCCAGCGGCTCGACGGGCCGGTACGGGGCAACCACAAGATCATCCAGGAGCTCGAAGGATCGTTCCGCGGTGCCGGCTGGGAAGTCTTCAAGGTCCTTTGGGGCAAAGGCTGGGACGATCTTCTCGAGCGCGATGTCTCTGGCAAGCTGCGCCAGCTGATGGACGAAACGCTCGACGGCGATTACCAGACGTTCAAGGCCAATGACGGGGCCTATATCCGCGAGCATTTCTTCGGAAAATACCCGGAGACTGCAGCCCTCGTAGAGGGCTGGAGCGACGAGGAAATCTTCGCGTTGCGCCGCGGCGGCCATGATGCCCAGAAGGTCTATACCGCCTATAAACGCGCGACCGAAACCCAAGGCAAACCCGTCTGCTTGCTCATCAAGACCGTCAAGGGCTACGGGATGGGCAAGGCCGGCGAGGGCGCGAACACTGCGCACCAGTCGAAGAAGATGGATAGCGACCAGCTCAAGGCGATGCGCGATCGGTTCAAGATCCCGGTCGACGATGCGGATATCGAGAAAGCGCCGTTCGTCACGCTGAACAACGCCCAGAAGGCCTATCTCGCCGACCGGCGAAAGGATCTGGGCGGGCCGTTCCCGGCACGCTTCACCGGTGCACCCAGCCTCGAGATTCCGTCCCTCGACAAGTTCGAACGCGAGATCAAGGATTCCGGCGATCGAGAGTTCAGCTCGACCATGGCCTTCGTCCGGATCCTGACAACGCTGCTTCGTGACAAGAAGATCGGCGAGCGTATCGTGCCGATCGTCCCCGACGAGAGCCGGACCTTCGGAATGGAGGGGCTTTTCCGGTCGGTGGGGATCTACAACCCGCTGGGGCAGCAATACACGCCCCAGGACCGCGAGCAGATGTCCTATTACAAGGAAAGTCAGGACGGGCAGGTCTTGCAGGAGGGCATCAACGAGGCCGGCGCGATGGCCGACTGGATTGCCGCCGCCACGTCCTATTCGGTCCACGGCGTCCCGATGATCCCGTTTTACATCTTCTATTCGATGTTCGGGTTCCAGCGCATCGGCGATCTCTGCTGGGCCGCGGGCGACAGCCGTGCGCGTGGTTTCCTCCTTGGCGGGACCGCAGGTCGCACGACGCTGAATGGTGAGGGATTGCAGCATGAGGACGGCCATAGTCATATCCTGGCCGCGACGGTTCCGAATTGCGTCAGCTACGATCCGACATTCAGCTACGAGGTGGCGGTGATCGTTCAGAACGGCATGCAACGCATGTTTGCCGATCAGGAAGACGTCTACTTTTACATCACCCTGATGAACGAGAATTACCATCATCCGGCGATGCCCGAAGGTGCCGAGGAAGGGATCCTGAAAGGGCTCTACCGAATGTCGAAGGCCGAGAAGCCCAGCAAGAAACATGTAAACCTAATGGGTTCCGGTACGATTCTCATCCAGGTGATGAGGGCTGCCGAAATGCTGAAGGCAGATTTCGGCGTGACGAGCGATCTGTACTCCGCGACGTCGTTCAACGAACTTGCTCGCGACGGGCAGGATTGCCTGCGCCAGAACCGTCTCAATCCGTTCGACGAGCCGAAAGTGCCTTACGTCACGCGCACGCTCCAGGATGCGAAGGGGCCGGTCATCGTGGCGACCGACTACATGAAGAATTACGCGGAGCAGATCCGCGCCTTCGTGGAGCAGCCATACGTCACGCTTGGGACGGACGGGTATGGGCGTTCCGACAGCCGCGAGAACCTGAGGCGGTTCTTCGAGGTGGATGCCAACCACATCGCTGCGGCTGCCATGCATGAACTCTATCGCCAGGGAGACGTCACCAAGAAGGATCTCGAGAAGGCGATGCAGAAATACGAGATTGACGGCGGTAAACCCAATCCGCGGCTGAGCTGAGATTACCGAGAAAGCAAGGAATTAAAAGACAATGGCGACTGAAGTTAAAGTTCCGGATATCGGTGATTTCGACGAAGTTCCCGTCGTGGCGGTTCTCGTCTCGGTTGGCGACATGGTCGAGAAGGAAGATCCCCTGATCGAACTCGAATCCGACAAGGCGACGATGGAAGTACCGTCGAGCCATGCCGGCAAGGTGAAGGAGATCAAGCTGTCTGAGGGCGACAACGCGTCCGAGGGCTCGGTGATCCTGATCCTCGAAGAGGCCGATAGCGGCGACGACGACTCGGACGATGGGAATGATGAGCCCGAGGAACAGCCGAAGACTGACAAGGCAGAAACCCCCGAGACCAAAGGTGGCAGCCGCGAGGGTTACGGTGATGGTGGTCAGGACAGCCAGTCCGCCGCGCCTGCGCCCGCCGATACGGCGTCGGTGGTCGACACCGGCTCGTCCAAGTTCCATGCATCGCCCAGCGTCCGTGCTTTTGCGCGTCGGGTCGAGATCGACCTGAGGACGATCAACGGGTCGGGCCGTAAGGGTCGTATTCTGCGCGAGGATGTCGAGAAGGCTCTGCAATCCGCCGCCCCGGCCGGTGCCCCTGCGGGCCAGCAGCAGGCCGCGCAGGGCGGCATGGGCATTCCACCGATTCCGGAAGTCGACTTCTCGAAGTTCGGACCCGTGGAGGAAGTCGAGATGTCCCGGATCCAGAAGATCTCGGGTCCCGCTCTGCATCGCTCTTGGCTCAACATTCCGCATGTCACTCATAACGAGGAAGCGGACATCACCGAGCTCGACAAGTATCGCAAGGAGCTCGACACGATGGCCAAGGAGGAGGGCTATCGCGTGACCCTCCTCAGCTTCGTCATCAAGGCGAGCGTCAGCGCTCTCAGGAAGCACTGGCAGTTCAATTCCTCGATCGCGCCGTCCGGCGATAAGCTGATCAAGAAAGACTTTTACAACATCGGGTTCGCGGCGGACACGCCGAACGGTCTGATGGTGCCGGTGATCAAGGATGCCGACCGGAAGGGGATCGAACAGATCAGCCGCGATCTGCTGGAATTGTCGAGTGCCGCGCGCGACGGCAAGCTCAAGGGCGATGACATGAAGGGCGCGACCTTCACGATCTCGTCTCTGGGAGGTATCGGCGGAACGAGTTTCACGCCGATCGTCAATGCACCGGAGGTTGCTATCCTGGGCTTGACCCGATCGTCGATGAAGCCGGTCTGGGACGGGTCCGAGTTCCAGCCACGCAACATGCTCCCCATGTCGCTGAGCTACGACCACCGCGCGATCGACGGTGCGCTGGCCGCGCGCTTCGCGGCGCATCTGAAATACCTGCTCGGCGACGTCCGCCGGCTGATGCTGTAAAAGGGGCCCTGACATGGCAGACATCAAGGTTCCCGATATCGGCGATTTCGACGACGTGCCCGTGGTGGCGGTCCTCGTCAGCGTCGGAGACATGGTCGAGGCCGAGGATCCGCTGATCGAGCTGGAATCCGACAAGGCGACGATGGAAGTCCCCAGCCCGCAGGCCGGAAAGGTGAAGGAGATCAAGGTCTCCGAGGGCGACAAAGTCAGCAAGGGGACCGTGATCATGGTCTTCGAGGCTGCTGACGAGGGGAATGGCGACACGGAGGACGACGAAGGCGGATCCGACGATGCGGGCGAGACGAAATCGTCAGGTTCGGCCGAGAAGAAGGACGACAGTCCCGCGCCCAAGGCCGCGGAAGGCACCAAGTCTGGGTCAGGTGACATGCACGCGGATCTCGTCGTTCTGGGCTCTGGTCCCGGCGGATATTCCGCCGCGTTCCGCGCAGCCGATCTCGGCAAGAAGGTCATCCTGATTGAACGCTATTCCACGATCGGCGGCGTCTGCCTGAACGTGGGATGCATTCCGTCCAAGGCTCTCCTCCATGCGGCGAAGGTCATCACCGATACCGAGGAGATGGGCAGTCACGGGATCAGTTTCGGAAAGCCCAAGGTCGACGAGAGCGAGTTGCGCAGCTGGAAGGACGGCGTGGTCAAGCAGTTGACCGGCGGTCTGGCAGGCCTCGCCAAGCAGCGGAAGGTCGAGATCGTCACCGGTTTCGGCACATTCAGCGGTGCGAACTCGATCGAGGTCGAGACCGACAGCGGCAAGAAAAGCGTCACGTTCGACCAGGCGATCATCGCGGTGGGGTCGACGCCGGTGAAGCTGCCCTTCGTGCCGCATGACGACGACCGCGTCGTCGACAGCACCGGCGCGCTGGAACTCGACAAGATCCCGAAACGCATGTGCGTGCTTGGCGGCGGGATCATCGGCTTCGAGATGGCGACCGTCTACGAGGCGCTTGGCTCCGAGGTCACGGTCGTCGAGATGATGGATCAGATCCTGCCGGGTGCCGACAAGGACGTCGTCAAGCCGCTTTCCAAGCGGATGGAAAAGCGTCTGAAGGCGATCAAGCTGAAAACGCGTGTGACGGCGGTCGAAGCGAAGAAGCAGGGCCTCGAGGTTACGTTCGAGGACGAGAACGGCGAGACCAGTTCGGAAGTCTTCGACAAGATGCTGGTCGCGGTCGGGCGGCGTCCGCTCGGCGCTGAATGCGCCGCCGAGAAGGCCGGCGTGAAGGTCAGCGATCGAGGCTTCATCGAAGTGGACCACCAGCAACGTACCAATGTCGACCATATCTTCGCCATCGGCGACGTGGTGGGGCAGCCCATGCTTGCTCACAAGGCGGTTCACGAAGGCAAGGTCGCGGCAGAGGTCGCCTCGGGCGAGAAGCGGGCCTTCGATGCACGCGTGATTCCATCGGTTGCCTATACCGATCCTGAGGTCGCGTGGGTCGGCGTGACCGAAGCGCAGGCCAAGGAAAAGGGAATGAAGATCCAGAAAGGAGTCTTTCCGTGGGCGGCGTCAGGCCGTGCGCTCGCCAACAGCCGCAGCGAGGGTCTGACGAAGTTGATCTTCGATCCCGAGGATGACCGCGTCATCGGAGGGGCGATCGTGGGCACCAATGCCGGCGACCTTATTTCCGAGGTCGCGCTCGCCATCGAGATGGGGGCCGATGCGGTCGACCTTGGCCATACGATCCATCCCCATCCGACCCTTTCGGAGACGGTGAACTTTGCCGCTGAGATGTTCGAGGGCACGATCACGGATCTCATGCCGCCGAAAAAGAAATGACCGGCGGACCCGGCCTCATCAGGGGCCGGGTCTCCGATGTGGCGGCGAGCGGGCCCCGCGCTAGGTCCCTGTCTGCAGCCGGAGAAAGGCGCAACCAGCGGAGGAGACTGCCAAGATGGCGCAGAATAACCCCTACGACATGAGCCAGTGGATGAAAGCCTTCGATCCGGAGCAGATGCGCCGGATGTGGGACCCACAGAACATGATGCGTGCCTTCCAGCAGCCGCAACAACAGATGTTCGACATGGAGGAAGTCATTCGCGCCAACCAGCGCAATTTCGATGCGATGGCGGAAGCCAACAAATCCGCTGCAGAAGCTTACAAGAGCCTGATCGACAAGCAGATGGAGATCTTTAACCAACTGACCGACAAGGCGCGCGAGCAGTATGACTGGATCGAACAAAATGCCGGTGCCGGTCAGATGAAGGCAAAGACCGCCGCGATGAACGAGGCCGTGGAGGAAGCGCTCAAGATGATGCGCCGCATGGCCGAAGAGGCGCGCAACGCGAACGAGGAGGCCTACGGTCTCATGCAGACGCGCCTCGCCGAAGCCACAGGTCGGATCGAGGAAAGTGCGAAGAAAGCCGCGTCGGCTGCCAAGAAGGGCTGACGCGCTGGAAGCCGGCTCGGGCTTCGTACTCCATAGACCATCGCATGCCCCCGCAAGAGCGGGGGTCTTGCGCTTGCCATCCCGGCAAGATCGGGTGACGTTCAGCCGATGAGCGTCACACCCATAGGTCCCGTTTCGATCGATCAGCTGATCGAACATTTCACACCCCTTCCCGATGCGGCCGATCTTGTTGTGATCGGCGGCGGCATCGCCGGCGTTACCTGTGCCTGGTTCGCCGCAAGAGCCGGGAAGCGGGTGGTGCTGCTGGAGAAGGGGCGTATCGCCGGCGAGCAATCCTCCCGCAACTGGGGCTGGATCCGCACGCAGGGCCGCGATCCGGCCGAACTTCCCATGGCTATCGAAGCACAGCATCTCTGGCGCGAACTCGCTGCCGAGACGTCAGAAGATATCGGTCTGCGCCCCAACGGTACGGCCTACCTCGCGCGGAACGAAGCAGACGAGGCGCGGTTTGCGGGCTGGCTGCCGCATGCCGAGGCGCACGGACTTGATACCCGGATGTTGGGCGCATCCGAGCTCGGTCGTATGATGCCAGGCGCGCGAGAGTGTGACTGGCGCGCCGCGCTCTGGACCGAATCCGACATGTGTGCGGAGCCATGGCTCGCGGTTCCAGCGCTCGCTCGCGCAGCCGCACGGAATGGCGTTGCGATCCGGGAGAATTGCGCGGTCCGCCGCCTCGACCGGGAAGCGGGCCAAGTGACGGGCGTCGTGACCGAAGCAGGCCGGATCCGCTGCGATCGCGTCGTACTGGCGGGCGGTGCGTGGTCGTCCCTTTTCCTGCGTGCGCATGGAATCGTCATTCCACAGCTCTCCGTCCGTGCGACGGTGACGCGCACGACGCCCCTGCCTGACGTTTTTGCCGGTCAGGCCGTGGACGATCACCTTGCATTCAGACGTCGCGCAGATGGTGGCTATTCCCTTGCGGCCTCCGCCCGCCACGATTTCCTGATCGGCCCCGACGCGTTGCGTCATATGTCGAAATTCTGGCCCGTGGTGAAGAAGGACATCCTTTCGACAGGGCTCAGGCCCTCATCGCCCCGGGGCTATCCCGATAGCTGGGCCACGCGCCGCAACTGGTCGGCAGACGAGGAATCCCCGTTCGAGCGGATGCGGATCCTGAATCCACATCCCAACCGCCGTCACTCGATCGATGCTTCGAGGCGCTTCTCCGCGGCCTTTCCCGGACTGGGCAATGTGGAGGTTGCGTCCGCATGGGCCGGAATGATCGACACGATGCCGGATGTCGTTCCCGTAATCGACGAAGTTCCTGACCTGCCGGGACTGATCGTGCTCACGGGGTTGTCCGGGCACGGCTTCGGGATCGGGCCGGGAGTGGGTCGGGTGGCCGCGGATCTTGCCATGGGGCGAGATCCACGCACCGATCTCAATCGCTTCCGGATCTCCCGCTTTTGGGACGGCAGCGCGATCGCACCGGGTCCATCCCTCTGACGGGCTTGCGGGCGGCCCGGCGCTCGGTCATCCTTCGTGCGCGCCACCAAGGAGTCCGCACATGCCTGTCAGGAACCGCTTCGCCGAAATGCTGCCGGAGATTACCGAATGGAGGCAGGACTTCCATCGCCATCCCGAGCTTCTTTTCGACACGCACCGGACTGCGGCGAGTGTGGCCGAGAAGCTGCGCGCCTTCGGTTGCGACGAAGTGGTGGAGGGGATCGCCCAGACAGGCGTGGTGGGTGTCATCGTCGGAGCTGGAGGGCCCGGCCGCACGATCGGGCTCAGGGCCGACATGGATGCCCTGCCTATCCTCGAGGCGACCGATCTGCCGCACGCCTCGACCAACCCCGGTGTAATGCATGCCTGCGGCCATGACGGACACACGGCCATGCTGCTCGGTGCCGCGAAATATCTTGCCGAGACCCGCAATTTCGCTGGCCGTGTCATCGTCATCTTCCAGCCCGCCGAGGAAGGTGGAGGCGGCGCGCGCGTGATGTGCGAAGAGGGCCTGATGGAGCGCTGGGGCATCGAGGAAGTCTACGGCATGCATAACTGGCCCGGCATTCCGCTGGGCGAGTTCGCGATCCGACCGGGCCCGTTCTTTGCCGCGACCGACGTTTTCGACATCGTGGTCGAAGGCCGGGGCGGGCACGCGGCCAAACCGAACGAGGCGATCGACAGCACCCTCGTCGCGAGCCACATCGTGACCGCCCTGCAATCCATCGCCGCGCGCAACGCCGATCCCGTCGATCAGCTCGTGGTGTCGGTCACGTCGATCGAATCCTCGTCCAAAGCTTTCAATGTCCTGCCGCAGAGCGTCGCGATGAAGGGAACGGTCCGCACGCTGGCCGAGCCAGTGCGCGACCTGGCTGAGGCCCGGATCGCCGCGATCGCGACCGGCATCGCCGAGACCTTCGGTGCGGTTGCCAGGGTCGAGTATTTCCGGAATTACCCCGTGATGGCGAACCATCCCGAACAGACGGAATTCGCGGCTGGCGTCGCGGCTTCGGTCACGGGTCGCTGCGCCGAAGGACCATTGATCATGGGTGGCGAGGATTTCGCCTTCATGCTGGAGGCGCGGCCCGGAGCCTACATCCTCGTGGGCAACGGCGACAGTGCCGCGCTTCATCACTCGGAATACGATTTCAACGACGAAAGCATCGTCGCCGGGTGTTCGTGGTGGGTCGGCATTGCCGAACAGCGTCTGGCCGTTGGCTGATCCTCAGCGTTCGAGCAGGTCGAGGTAGAGACGGTTCAAGGCCTGCGCCTCACCCAGAAGGGTGAAGTTCCGTGCTACATGCTTGCGGGCGGCGCGGCCCATCGCTGCAAGGCGGCCCGGGTCGGAGAGGCAGTCCTCGATGGCCCGTCCGAGAGCAAAGACATCATCGGGTGAGACCAACTCTCCCGTTTCGCCGGGGACCACGATCTCCTCGAAGGCTCCGACGCGGGTCGCGACGACCGGTACGCCGGATCCCATAGCCTCTAGCGGGGTAAGCCCGAACCCCTCCCATCGTTGGGGCGCGACGTGAAGGTCCAGGGCCGCGTGAAACTGCGCGACCGCGTGGGTCGGCACCTCGGGGAGAAAGCGGATGCGATCCTCAAGGCCGGCATCGCGCACCTCCCGGCGCAGCCCTTCGGCGTAGGCGCGATCCTTCTCGGTGGCGCGTCCCATGACAAGGGCGACGACACCCTCGTGGCGGGGGAGCAGCTCGGTCATGGCCGTGACAAACACGTCCGTGCCCTTGGATCGGCGGATCCGTCCGAAACACCCGACGAGTGTTGCGTCCGTAGGAAGGTCGAGACGCGCGCGCAACTCAGCACGGTCGGTGGCGGGCGCGAAGGCCTCGGTATCAATTCCGTGACGGATGACCGTCGCGGGCCGGTCGAGATAGGCGGCGCTGCGCCCGGACGTGGCGACGACGGCGTCCATCCGCGCGATGAGCCACTTGGTCAGGCCTGTATGTTGCCGCTGCGACGCCGAGGTGAAGACTAGCCTGAGACGCCGATGGAAAAGCAGGTTCTTCAGAGCGAGACCGCCCAGCATCTCGACATTGCGACGCGCGTGCCAGACCCGCGACACGCGACGGGGCAGGGCGGCGACCTGACCGAGCGACAAATGCGGAACATGATCGGGCAGGCCGGGCCCTGTCGCCCGTATCGCGATCTCGCGTGCCTGGAGCGGGACGAGCCGCACGATGGTCGAGGTGACGCCCGACAATCGACGCTTGAAGTTCGGTGCTATGACGCGCGGATCGGCCAAGGCAGACGGCGACCCGGCAATTGCGATCAGCTCATGGGCGAGTGCATCCATGTCGGGGACACGTATGCGGGCGGGTTCGGCCCTCGGGGCATCAAGCCGCTCGTGGATTGCGGGGGCCAGCTCTCCTGCAGTTTCGACCTTGCATGCGACACCGGCTGCGATGAGGTCGTCGTAGAGGTCGGAGAAGTTCGTGACCGAAGGGCCGGTGACGGGATGACAGCCGAGTTGGACGGCCTCGAACGGGTTGTGCCCCCCCATCGGCGCAAAGGATCCACCGATGAAGGCGACATTCGACAGGCGAAACCAGAGCCCGAGCTCGCCCAGCGTATCGGCGAGATAGATCTCCGTTCCGGGGTCGGGCAGTTTTCCTTCACTGCGCCGGGCGACGTTCCAACCATCCTGCGCGAGATCGGCCGCGATCGCTTCGGCGCGGTCGGGATGGCGCGGCACCAGGATGAGAAGAAGGTCGGAATGCTCTTTCCGAAGGCTCCGGTGGGCGGTGGCGGCGATACGCTCCTCTTCGGAATGCGTCGAGGCGGCGACCCATCTCGGGCGGTCACCCATTGCCTCACGCAATCTGGTTAGAGCTTCTTCCTCCGCCGGTAGCGGCTCGGCCGCGCATTTGAGGTTGCCGATCACCTTCAGCCGTTCGGGGTCGAGGCCCAGCGCCACAAGCCCGTCACCGGTCCGCGCATCCTGCGCGAAGACCAGCGAAAGCCGGTCGAGCATGTGCCGCGCGAGTGCCCCGAACCGCTGCCACCGGGCGAGCGAGCGATCGGACAAACGCGCGCCGACGAGGGCCACGGGAATCCCGCGCGCCGACGCCTCGGCGATCTGCCTTGGCCAGAGCTCGCTCTCGGTCAGCACGAAAAGGTCGGGCCGCCAGTGATCGAGAAAGGCGTGAACGGCAGAGCCGGTATCAAGCGGTGCGAACTGATGGATCACGCCTTCTGGCGCACGACGCTCGACCATCTCGGCCGAAGTGACGGAGGTGGTCGTCAGAAGGATCCGGCCATGAGGCGTCAGCGCGCGGCAGAGCGGCAGAATCGACATCGCCTCGCCGACCGAGACCGCATGGATCCAGATGAGTGGTCCGTCGGGTCGGGGGAGGCTTGCCTTGCCCCGACGCTCCGCCAGACGTTCCGAGGCCACGCCCTGCGATTGCATCTTGGTCGCATCGCGCCGTGTCACAAGAGGTCCGACAAGTGCCACGCCCGCCCGGTAGGCGGCATATGCCGTGGCCGAGCCGAGGCTCATCCGCCGGTATGGCTCATGTGTCGGGTCATCTGACCATCCGGCCGGGCGCGTGAATAGTCGAAATCGTGACCCTTCGGTTTCAGCGAGATCGCCTTGCGGATCGCATTCTCGAGCAACGCGTCGTCGTCCGAGTCCCTGAGTGGCGCACGCAGATCGGCCATGTCTTCCTGACCAAGGCACATGTAGAGCTCGCCCGTGCAGGTCAGGCGCACCCGATTGCAGCTTTCGCAGAAATTGTGGGTCAGCGGCGTGATGAAGCCGACCGTCTGGCGCGTCTCGCCCACGCGAACGTAACGCGCGGGCCCGCCTGTCCTGAGTGGAATGTCGTGCAGGGTGTAGCGCTTTGCGAGGTCGGAGCGCAGATCGTGCAGCGACCAGTATTGCCCTACGCGATCCTCGTTGCCGAGGTCTCCCATCGGCATGACCTCGATGAAGGTCAGGTCCATGCCCCGCGAGGCGCACCACTCGGTCAGGGTGAAAAGCTCGTCCTCGTTGAAGCCCTTCAACGCGACGGTGTTGATCTTGACCTTCAGCCCGGCCTCCAGCGCCGCATCGATCCCCTTGAGCACTTGCGGAAGACGTCCCCACCGGGTGACGCGCGCGAACTTCGCCTCATCGAGCGTGTCGAGCGAGATGTTCACACGTCTGACGCCTGCGGCATAAAGATCCTTGGCGAAGCGATGGAGTTGCGAGCCGTTCGTCGTAAGCGTGATCTCGTGCAGATCGCCGCTTTCGAGATGGCGTGACATGCCGCGAAAGAATTCCATGATGTCGCGCCTGACCAGCGGCTCGCCCCCGGTGATCCTGAGCTTGCGCACCCCGAGCCGCACGAATGTCGAACACATGCGGTCGAGTTCCTCCAGCGTCAGAAGCTCCTTCTTGGGTAGGAACTGCATCTTTTCGGACATGCAATAGACGCAGCGGAAATCGCATCTGTCGGTCACGGAGACCCGCAGGTACGAGATCGCTCTCTGGAATGGATCGATGAGTGGATCTGTCATGGCCGGAAGGTAGGGCGGGGGCAGGGGACCCGCAACCCGCCAATGGCCGTTGTGTGGACGATGCGGCTCGATTAGGCTTTTCCTCATGACCATCCGAACTCTCTTTTCCGTAACGCTGGCGGCGCTCCTGCTGACCGGTTGTGCTCAGATGAACGGCCCCTCGGGGTCGGGCACTGTCCCGACAGATCGCGACGGCCAAGCCAGCCCGCCGCCCGAGGAAATCGCCGAGATCGTCGCGGCACCGCCCCCACGTGCCGGGGCGCGGACCGCGGACCAGTTCGACACCACAACCGACGCACAGCGGCAGGCCGCGCGCGCCGCTCCGACCGGTGGCGAGCAGCGACTGGGCGAAGTGGTGGCGAGCCTCGGCGATCCGACGGAGCCCGGGCTCTGGGTCAAGACCGCGCTGGTCGACGCACAGCGGTCCGGACGGCTCGAATATCCCGGATCGGGGCAGAGCGCGGTGGTCGAGCTTCGACCGCTTCCGGGCGGCGGTGGCGCGCAGGTCTCGCTCGCCGCGATGCGCCTTCTCGAGGCACCGCTGACCGATCTTCCAACACTGATCGTCTACGGAAACTGACCCTTGGAGCGGGGGAGCAATCGCAAGCTCGTCCCCGAAGATCGCGACCGCTTTGCCTGGAACATTCCCGACAGGTTCAACATTGCCGAGCGGTGTTGCGATTCATGGGCCGAGATCGATCCTGACCGCGTCGCGATGACGGACATCAATGCTGCTGGCACGGCGCATGACGTAACTTTCGCCATGCTGCGGGACCGTTCGGACAGGCTTGCAACCGCGCTCCGCGGTCTGGGCGTCGAGCGCGGCGACCGGGTGGCGCTTCTTCTGAGCCAGGGACCAGAGGCGCTGATCGGGCACTTCGCCACGATGAAGATCGGTGCGATCGCCCTCCCGCTCTTCACGCTCTTCGGACCGGATGCTTTGCGGTACCGGCTTGGCGACAGCGGGGCGAAGGTCGCCATTACGGATGGCGAAAATCTCGACAAGCTGATCTCGGTCTCGAACGATCTGCCGGGTCTGCGGCATGTGATCTGCACCGAGGTACAGGACAAGGTCACGCAACTCGACGAGTTGATCGAGCGGGCAGCACCCCTTCCGGAGCGGATCGAGACCAGCCCGGACGACCCGGCGATGATGATCTATACGTCCGGCACGACCGGATCGCCCAAGGGCGTACTCCACGCGCACCGCTTCCTTCTTGGTCATCTTCCGTGTTTCGAGGTCAACCACGATGCGCTCCGGGATGGCGATGTAGGCTGGACTCCTGCCGACTGGGCGTGGATCGGCGGGCTCATGGATCTCGCCATGCCGTGCCTTTACTATGGCATTCGGCTCGTCAGCCACCGCATGCGCAAGTTCGAGGCCGAAGGCGCGTGGTCGCTTGTTGCGTATCAGGACGTCACGCGGCTGTTCCTGCCGCCCGCTGCGCTGCGGATGATGCGCCGCGTTCCCGTGCCGGAGGGAGTGCGTGTACGGTCCATCTCGTCCGGAGGCGAAGCGCTCGGTGCAGATCTGCTCGACTGGGGGCGTGAGACGCTCGGGGCCGCGATCAACGAGCTTTACGGTCAGACCGAATGCAACCTGGTCGCGGCATCGGACGCGGCCCACGGGGTGCAGCGTCCGGGTTCGGTCGGGCGCGCCGTGCCGGGCCATCGGGTGGCCGTTCTCGACGACGAGGCTCAGCCGGTATGGAACACGCTTGGCGAGATCGCGGTACGCCGCCCGGATCCGGGCATGTTCCTGCGGTACTGGAACCAGCCCGAAAAGACCGAGGCCAAGTTCACCGGCGACTGGATGCGAACCGGCGATCTCGGGCGGATGGATGGGGACGGCTATCTGACCTTCGTGTCGCGCGACGACGACGTGATCAATTCGTCCGGCTATCGCGTGGGGCCTACCGAGATAGAGGATTGCCTCCTGCGACACGAGGCTGTCGCCTCTGCTGCGGTCGTCGGCCTGCCCGATCCGCAACGCGGTCAGGCGATCACCGCATTCGTTGTGCGGAGTGAGGGGGCGGAAGATGAGGATCTCGCTGACAGGCTGATCACCCACGTCCGCGATGCGCTCGGGCCTTACGTGGCCCCGCGCGTCGTGCATTTCCGCGACAGCCTGCCGATGACGACGACGGGAAAGATCATGCGCCGCGCGCTCCGCGAGGAGAAAGGCTGATTGCTCAGCCTCTCTCGGCGGGCGAAACCATGAGGCCGCGGATATGCTGTGCGCAACCGACCAGCGCGGCGTAATCGTCCTCGACCCCCCAGACCGCGAACCTGTCCATGAAATCCGAGAACCGCCCCTTGCTGCGGAACGCCTCGTCGAAGCCGAGTTCGGGGAAATAGGGGGTGAGCGCGCGGGCCATGCCACCGATCACGTAGATTCCCCCGAAAGGCAGATGCGTCAGGGCCAGATCGCCCATCACCCGCCCGAGCGCCGTGACGAAGGCGCGCGCGGCTTTCGTCGCGACCGGATCGCCGGCTTCGAGCGCTGCCATGATCTCGGACGAGGGAAGATGCGTGTCCGTACCGCTCGCCCATGTGTAGCATCGCTCGAACCCGCGACCCGACAGAACATCCTCGACCCCCGGAAAGCCGTGCGCGCGGGTCACGTGCCGTGCCAGCGAAACGTCATCGTCCGAGAGGACCGGCAGCGTGACATGGCCGGATTCGCAAGGTGGCACGTAGCGGCCCGTATCGGTTCTGAAGACGGGCACGGCGTTGAACCCGGTCCCGCAGCCGACCACCAGCTTGGCGTCATGAGGTTTTGCCTCGGGCCCCGCGATGATGACGCGCTGCTTCTCGCCCGCGATGTGGTCCATCGCATGGCCCTGCGCCTGCAGGTCGTTGAGGATCGAGACGACCTCTGCACCCGTACAGGCGGCGAGATCCTCGCGGGTCATCTCCCATTCCAGATTGGTGAGGCGGCCAACCCCGTCCATCACCGGCCCCGCCATCGCGACGCAGGCCCCGTCGCAGCGCGCCACGCCCGCATCGCCGAGGAACCGCTTCAATACCTCATCGAGACCTGAATGTTCCGCATTGCGGAACCGTCGGATCGAGGCGGCGTCAACCTCCCCCCCGTGGGCAAGCGCCGTTCGGGTGTTCGTGCCGCCGACATCGGC
The DNA here is from genome assembly GCF_032931615.1 of Palleronia sp. LCG004. Taxonomy (NCBI): domain Bacteria; kingdom Pseudomonadati; phylum Pseudomonadota; class Alphaproteobacteria; order Rhodobacterales; family Roseobacteraceae; genus Palleronia; species Palleronia sp. LCG004. The sequence continues at coordinate 1,162,472 of NZ_CP136759.1, read as the reverse complement.
CACCACGGTGAGAGAGAGTTCGGGGGTCATCGCGCTTTGTATACCTCAGGTCCGGAGAACTTTCGCGAGGGCGTGATAGGACGCTTTCGGCGTCCGCTTCAAGCTCTTGAAGTCGACGTGGACGATGCCGAACCGGGGATCGTACCCTTCGTTCCATTCGTAATTGTCGAGCAGCGACCAGGTGAAATATCCCTTCACCGGAATCTTCTCGTCGCAGGCGCGCTTCACCCTCGCGAGATGCGCGTTGAGATAGTCGATCCGCGCCTTGTCGTCGACCGCGCCGTTCGAGACCCGGTCGTCGTTGGCCATGCCGTTCTCTGTCACGTAGAGCGGGATGTCGCGGGTATATCCGTCGTGGACGCGCTTGAGCAGATGATAGAGCCCGTCGGGATAGATCTCCCACCCGAGCTGTGTCTTGCCGAGCGGCCCGTCCACCGTCTCGAGATGCGGCCAGGGTCCGCCGGCCGGGGCCACGATTTTGCGGGTGTAGTAGTTGATCCCGCACCAGTCGAGCTTCTGGCCGATCAGATCCATGTCGTCGCGATACCCTTCGGGCATGTGCGGATCGAGATCCTCCATGAGGTCGGCAGGGTAGGCGCGGTTGAAGAGTCCGCCAAGATAGAAGCGGTTGTAGAAGCCGTCATAGGTCCGCGCGGCACGCGCCGCCGCGTCCGATCCGTCGACCGGGACGGTGTATTCGAGATTGCAGACCGCACCGAGATTTTCCATGCCGAGCCCTCGCATCACCTCGATCGATCGGCCATGCGCGAGCAGGACATGGTGCATGGCGCGCGCGGTTGCGCGGACATCGCGCAGCCCCGGAGCATGATGGCCGAGGAAATGCCCCATCCACGCCACGCAGAAGAATTCGTTGATGGGGGCCGCCGACCAGACCCGATCGCCGATCCGCTCCATCACGACTTGAGTGAATTCTGCGAACCACGATGCAATATCGCGATTGGACCACCCCCCGAGATCGGCAAGCGCGGCAGGAAGCTCCCAATGATAGAGCGTCGCTGCGGGCTTGATCCCGCGCTCCAGAAGGCCGTCGACGAGCCTGTCGTAGAAATCCAGCCCCTCGGCGTTCACTCGCCCGCGCCCCTCGGGCATCACACGTGCCCACGAGGTCGAAAAGCGGTAGACGTCGAAACCTCCGTCCTTCAGCAGGTCGAGATCCTCGTCCATCCGATTGTAGTGATCGCAGGCGATCGCCCCGTTCTGGCCTCCGACGACGTTGCCAGGTGTCGCGGCGAACGTATCCCAATGCGTCGGGCCCGCCCCGCCGAAGGAATGCCCCTCGATCTGGTAGGACGAGGTCGAAGCCCCGAACAGGAAGTCTCGGGGGAAATCGCCGCGTTTCAACTCAAGCATTGTATGATCTCGTCTCTTTGCTGCCGGATCGGGGGCCGAGGCCTCCGGGCGTCATGACCTAGACGGAAACCGGAATCGAGCAAGCGCCGCGCGGATGGCCGCCCATCGCGGGCACCCTTTCGCCAAGGGGCCACGGCCGCGACAATTCCAAGGGATCGCCCGCGTTTTTCTTTGGAGACCATCGTCTTGAGCGCCACGGTTGACTTGGACCACACCCTTTGCTCTTGTTCCTCTCAATGACCGCCGTCTTTCGCATGGCCCGCGTACTGCGATCCGACGTCAGCCGATCGGTCCGGGATTTAACGGACCGAAACCAATTCACGGGAGGAATAAGCCGATATGAAACGTATTCTCTACGCAGGTACCGCGACCCTTGCCCTCGCGGCCGGTTCCGCCGCCGCGCAGGACCTCGCCTTTGAAAAGGGCGAGGGCGCGTTTTCCTGGGACAGCCTCGAAAACTTCGCGGCAGATCACCAATACGACGGCGAGAGCATTTCGATCACAGGCCCCTGGACGGGTCGGGATGCCGAGCTGGTGGAATCCGTGATTGCCTATTTCGAAGATGCGACCGGCGCGACGGTCAACTATTCCGGTTCCGACAGTTTCGAGCAGGATATCGTCATCTCGACCGAGGCGAATTCGGCACCGAACATCGCGGTCTTCCCTCAGCCGGGACTGCTGTCCGATCTCGTCCGCCGCGGCGCGGTCGAGGCGCTCGACCCTTCGGTGGGCGAGTGGATCGGAGAGAACTACGCGGCCGGACAATCCTGGGTCGACCTCGCGACATTCGACGGCCCCGACGGGAACCCGCAGCTCTATGCGTTCCCCTACAAGATCGACGTAAAGTCGCTCGTCTGGTACGTGCCCGAGCAGTTCGAGGAAGCCGGATACGAGATCCCGGAGAGCTACGAGGCGCTCAAGGAACTCACTCAGCAGATGGCGGATGACGGCGTGACGCCGTGGTGCATCGGGCTCGGGTCGGGTGCCGCGACGGGCTGGCCCGCGACAGACTGGGTCGAGGACATGATGCTGCGCGTCGCGACGCCCGAGCAATACGACCAGTGGGTCACGAACGAACTGCCGTTCAACGATCCCGTGGTGGTCGAGGCCATCGACGAATACGGCTGGTTCCTGCAGGACGGATACGTCAACGGTGGCCGTGACGCTGCGGCAACGACCGATTTCCGCGACGCGCCGAACGGGCTCTTCGGGTTCCCGCCGGAGTGCTACATGCACAAGGCCGCCACCTTCATTCCGACCTTCTTTCCCGAAGGAACGGTCGTGGGCGAGGATGTCGATTTCTTCTACTTCCCCGCACCCGAAGGTGCCGACCGTCCGGTCCTTGGCGGCGGAACGATGTTTGCCATTACGAATGACAGCGAGACGACCCGGGGCTTCATCGATTTCCTGCAGACGCCGCTCGCCCACGAGATCTGGGCCGCGCAGGGCGGTCTTCTGACGCCGCATACCGGCATCAGTCCCGACGTCTTCCCGACGGACAGCCAGCGGGCGCTGAACGACATCCTCTTGAATGCCGACATCTTCCGCTTCGACGGGTCGGACCTGATGCCGGGCGAGATCGGCGCCGGGGCCTTCTGGAGCGAGATGGTCGAATTCACGACCGGCTCCAAGGACGCGCAGGCGGCAGCCGATGCGATCCAGAACCGGTGGGACTCGATCAACTGATCGACTGATCCGGACCGGTTCGGAAAGGGCGCGCAAAGTCGCGCCCTTTTTCGTGGTTGGACCGTATCCCATCGGAAACGCTTGGAAAAATATTCCCTCTGCCGGAATGACTTCCGGTATTTGCTGTTGCGCTGCACGAAGGTCTCGGCGCAGGATTTCCTTAACGGGAAGGGCGCGGCGCGCCGATAATTCCGGGAGGGATCGCAAATGCCAGTCGTCTTGCAGGGACTGCTGACCATCGTCATCGGGGTCGCCGGTTGCGTGGCCTATTTCTATTTCTCGAATTTGGTTCTCGACAAATTCATCTATCCGGCGCGTGGGGAAAAGGCTGGCCACAATATCAACCGCGCCAATCAGGTTCGTCCCTGGCTCTTTCTCTTTCCGGCGATCTTCGTGCTCGGCCTCTATCTGGTCTACCCGGTCGTGGGTTCGGTCATCCGGTCCTTCTACGGGCGCGACGGCCAGCAATTCGTCGGGCTCAGTTATTATGCCGAACTGTTTCAGGGGGGCGATTTCACGACCGCCTTTCTCAACAACCTGCTGTGGGTGCTCTTCGTACCGGCGGCCTCGACCTTCATCGGCCTTCTTGCAGCTCAGCTCACCGACAAGCTGTCCTGGGGGAATTTCGCCAAGTCGCTGATCTTCATGCCGATGGCGATCAGCTTCGTCGGTGCATCGCTGATCTGGAAATTCGTCTATGCAAACGATGCGGGGATCGGCCTCATCAACGCGATCCGCGCGGCCTTCGGGTTCGAGAATCCCGTCGATGTCCTGCAGATCCCGTTCTGGAACAACTTCTTCCTCATGATCATCTTGGTCTGGATCCAGACGGGCTTCGCGATGGTGATCCTGTCGGCGGCTCTGCGCGGTATCCCCGAAGAGACGATCGAGGCCGCGATCCTCGACGGTGCCAATCCTTGGCAGCTCTTCTTCAAGATCAAAGTGCCGCAGATCATGTCGACGATCGTCGTCGTCTGGACCACGATCACGATTCTCGTGCTCAAGGTCTTCGACATCGTCTACACGATGACCGGCGGCAATTTCGGGACCGAGATCCTGCCCAGCTACATGATGGACTATTTCGTGACCAGCAAGGGATACGCCTCGGCGATCGCGGTCGTGATCATGATTACCGTGCTGCCCGTGATGATTTGGAACATCATGCAGTCCCGCAAGGAGATGCGCTGACATGGACAACATTGCCGGACAGAAATCCTCGCTCACATGGGCCACGCATATTTCGGTCGTGTTCCTCGTCGTGATCTGGCTCGTCCCCACTCTCGGCCTCTTCGTCTCGTCCTTCCGCGAACGGGACCAGATCTCGGCTTCCGGCTGGTGGGAGGCCCCCTTCGCGGTCGAACTCACCGCACGTGGCCGCACGGCATCCGACGCGACGCCGGACGGCGACGGGTTCGTCGTCACCGGCAACATCTACGACGACCCGGAGGCGGCGAGCTATTTCCCCGATGGGGGCAGCGACATCACCGCCTTCGGCACGCGCGGCGTCAACCCGACCGAGTTCGAGGCCGGAACGACGGCCGATCTCGGCGATGGCGAAACGCTGACCGTCGATGCCGACGGCAGCTACCGCTGGACAACGCCCGAGGATCCGGGCGATCGCGGGCAGCGGATCTATTTCGCCGCCGCCTCGCCGCCGGAATTCACGCTCGCCAATTACCGGCAGGTGCTGAGCGCGGACAACATGGACCGCGCCTTCATCAACACGCTGACCGTCACGGTGCCCGCCACGATCATCCCCATCCTGATCGCGGCCTTCGCCGCCTATGCGCTGGCTTGGATGGACTTTCCGGGCCGCGGCGTTCTCATCGCGGCCGTGGTGGGGCTCCTCGTCGTGCCGCTGCAACTGGCGCTGGTGCCGATGCTCGACCTGCACAACCGCATCGGGATCGGTCAGAGCTTCATGGGGATATGGTTCGCGCATACGGCATTCGGTATGCCGCTCGCCGTTTACCTGTTGCGAAACTACATGGCGGGACTGCCGCGAGACATCATCGAAAGCGCCAAGGTCGACGGTGCGACCGATTTCGAGCTCTTCGTGCGGATCATCCTGCCTCTCAGCCTGCCGGCCCTCGCGGCTTTCTCGATCTTCCAGTTCCTCTGGACCTGGAACGATCTGCTCGTCGCCAAGGTGTTTCTGCCGTCCGACGACGCGTCCAAGGTGATGACCGTCAAGATCGCCGACGACCTTCTGGGCTCGCGCGGCGGGGATTGGGGGATCCTCGCCACTGCCGCCTTCGTTTCCATTGCCGTGCCGTTGATCGTGTTTTTCTCGATGCAACGCTTTCTCGTGCGCGGTCTCCTTGCAGGATCAGTCAAGTAAAACATGGCCTTTCACGACCATTCGACCGCCCGCCCCATCGAGGCCGCGGCACCCGACCCCGATTGGTGGCGCGGCGCGGTAATCTACCAGATCTATCCGCGCTCGTTCCAGGATTCGAACGACGACGGGATCGGCGACCTCTCGGGAATCATCCATCGGATGGATTACCTCAAGAAGCTCGGTGTCGATGCAATCTGGGTATCGCCCTTCTTCCGCTCGCCCATGCGCGATTTCGGATACGACATATCGGCCTTTCGCGAGGTCGATCCGATCTTCGGCTCAAACGGGGATTTCGATGCGCTGATCCAGCGCGCCCATACGCTCGGGATCCGGGTGCTGATCGATCTGGTCCTGAACCACACATCGTCCGACCATCGCTGGTTCCGCGAAAGCCGTGCGTCGCGCGACAATTCAAAGTCGGACTGGTACGTCTGGGCCGATCCGAAACCTGACGGATCGCCGCCCAACAACTGGCTCTCGATCTTCGGCGGGTCGGCCTGGGAATGGGATTCGGAACGAATGCAGTATTACCTGCACAACTTCCTGATCGAGCAGCCGGATCTGAACTTTCACAACGAGGCCGTCCAGGACGAGCTTCTGGACCTCGCGCGCTACTGGCTAGACCGTGGCGTCGACGGCTTCAGGCTCGACGTCGTGAACTTCTACTTTCACGATGCCGAACTGCGCGACAACCCGCCCCTCCGGCCCGAGGATCGCAACGACAATACGGCCCCGGCGGTCAATCCCTACAATTTCCAGGATCACCTGTTCAGCAAGACCCAGCCCGAGAACCTTCATTTCCTCAAGCGTTTCCGGCAGCTTCTCGACGAATACCCCGCCATCACCAGCGTGGGCGAAATCGGCGAGAGCCAGCGCGGAATGGAGACGCAGGCCGCCTATACGTCGGACGGTCGGCTGCATATGGCCTATGATTTCGACTTTCTGGCAAACGCCTTTCCGACCGGCAGCCGGATCCGTCACGTCCTCGAGAAATTCGAGCGCGTGGTAAAGGACGGCTGGGCCTGCTGGGCCTTCTCGAACCACGATACGGTGCGCTCCGCCTCGCGCTGGGATCTCGAGGAAGGACAGAAGAAGCTCTACGCTGCGATCCTCATGTCGTTGAAGGGGTCCGTTTGTCTCTACCAGGGGGAAGAGCTCGGCCTGACCGAGGCCTATGTCCCGTTCGAGGATCTGCGCGATCCCTACGGCAAGCGGTTCTGGCCACGGTTCAAGGGGCGCGACGGCGCGCGCACGCCGATGCCCTGGAATACCGACCATTCGGGTGGCTTCACCGACGCAAAACCCTGGCTTCCCGTCGCGGTCGAACATGTCGAGCGGGCGGTGAGCGTACAGGAACGCGATCCCGACTCGACGCTGCTCTTCTACAGGGCGATGCTGAGGTTCCGCAAACGTCACCCGGCGCTCGCCAAGGGGGATCTGGAGATCCTCCATGCCGACGACGATCTTCTGACGATCCTTCGCGATGGCGAGGGCGAGCGGCTCTTCTGCGCGTTCAACCTGACGGAACACCCGCTGGAGGTGGCATTGCCAGAGGGTGAATGGACACTGGACGAAACGGCACCTTTCGCATCTGCTGCCGATGGCGCGACGGTCACGGTGCCGCCGTGGGAAGCGGCCTTCGCGACCGCGAACGGGATTTGAGGGAGGGAGTTTCATGGCCGATCTGAAGATGACCGACGTTGCCAAGTCCTATGGCAGCGTAAAGGTTCTGAGCGACATCAACCTGGACATCAAGCAGGGCGAGCTGATCGTCTTCGTCGGGCCTTCGGGCTGCGGGAAATCGACGCTCCTGCGGATGATCGCGGGGCTCGAGCGGATCACCGGGGGCGAGCTCAAGATCGACGGGCGCGTCGTGAACAACGTGCCGCCCGCGCAACGCGGCATCGCGATGGTGTTCCAGTCCTACGCCCTCTATCCGCACATGACGGTGCGCGACAACATGGCGTTCGCGCTCAAGATCGCGAAGAAGTCCAAGGACGAGATCGACGCCGCCATCAAGAAGGCCGCGCGGATCCTGCAACTCGAACCTTATCTGGACCGGTTGCCCAAGGCGCTTTCGGGCGGTCAGCGACAGCGCGTGGCGATCGGTCGTTCGATCGTGCGCGACCCCAAGGTCTATCTTTTCGACGAGCCGCTCTCGAATCTCGACGCCGCGCTGCGGGTCGCCACCCGGATCGAGATCGCGCAGCTGAAGGAGAACATGCCCGACAGCACGATGATCTACGTCACGCATGACCAGGTCGAGGCCATGACATTGGCGACCAGGATCGTCGTTCTCGCCGGCGGCGGGATCAGCCAGGTGGGCACGCCGCTCGAACTTTACCAGAAGCCGGAGAACGAATTCGTGGCGCAGTTCATCGGCAGCCCCGCGATGAACCTCCTCGAAGGCGAGATCACCGGCACCGGAGAGCGCACGACGGTCAAGCTCGCGGGCGGGGGAACGGCGCAATCGGATTACCCCTCGCATGAGGGCGACATGGGCGCGAAGGTCAAGATCGGGGTGCGCCCCGAGGATTTCGTCGCCGCCGAGGGCGAGGACTACATCTTCGAGGGCAGCGTCGACATCACCGAGGCCCTGGGCGAGGTGACGCTCCTCTATTTCGAGACCGGCAACGCCTCGATCGAGGATCTCGAAAAGGGCGATGCCGCAGTGATCGCCAAGCTGCAGGGCATCCACAACGATCTGCGCGGGCGCACGGTCAAGCTCGGGGCGAAACCCGACCGCGTGCACATCTTCAAGGACGGGCAATCGTTGCTCTATCGCTGAGGTCTTAACGGCGCGGTAACCATCCTGCCGCAATCTCGCATCGATGGGATGGACATGCGACGATCTCGACCGGGACGAATGGTCCGCGCTGGCATGCGACGCACCGTTCGAGCAAAGCTGGGCCTATGGTGAGATCGCCGCGGGCTTCGGCGCGCGCGCGCGCCGCTACCATTTCGTCGAAGGGGGTAGGTCCGTCGCCATAGCACAGGGGATCGAACGCGGGCTCGGACCGCTGCGATGCCTCTGGCTCCCCCACGGGACGCATCCGCTGTCAGGCGCAGCGATCCGGTTCGATCCGGTCCTTCCGCGCGGAACGTTCGTCATGTCACCCGAAGCAGGGATCGCTCTGGGTTCCATGCCCGCCCGGGCCGAGATCACGCTTCACAACAACATGCGCGCGGACCTGTCCAAGAAATGGCGCAACCGCCTGACCGCCGCCGAACGCGCGGGCCTTGTAATCCGGCATCACGGGGGGTGTTCGGAATGGCTTATCGCCGAGGAGACACGACAGAGGAAGGACCGCGGCTATCGCGCACTTCCTCCGGCATGGCTCCGCAGGCTCGCGGAACTCGATGCCCGCGCCGTCGAAAGCTGGACCGCCTGGAAGGACGGCGCCCGTGTCGCGGGGATCACTTGCATCTTCTGGGGGCGGGGAATGCGATATCATATCGGCTACAGCTCACCGTCGGGCCGCGCCTGCTCCGCCCACAACCTGCTCATCTGGGAGGCGATGCGCGCGGGCCATGCGCGCGGGGCGACCCGGCTCGATCTCGGCTTCGTCGATGCGAAGCGGCTTCCGGGGCTCACCCGGTTCAAGCTCGGAACCGGCGCGGTGGAGATCCCGGGGCCAAGGATCAGGCTTCGCGCGGGCGCTCGGCATATTGCCGATCGGCTCGCCTCGACCGCAGGGGCTTTCCATCGCGGACCTTCCGTGAAATAGGGACGCGTCAAACGAAGCCTCCCAAGGAGATCATCCATGGAGATTCGCGAGGCCCTGACCTTCGATGACGTCCTCCTTCTTCCCGCCGCGTCGAACGTGCTGCCGTCGACCGCAGACACCCGGACCTGGGTGACGCGCGAGATCGCAATGAACATCCCGATCCTGAGTTCGGCCATGGATACCGTGACCGAATCACGGATGGCCATCGCGATGGCGCAATCGGGCGGCATCGGGGTGATCCACCGCAATCTCGACATTGCCGAGCAATCGGACGAGGTCCGCCGGGTGAAACGCTTCGAAAGCGGTGTGGTCTACAACCCGATCACGCTTCGGCCCGACCAGACCCTGGCCGACGCGCAGGCGCTTCAGTCGCGATACAGCGTCACCGGCTTTCCCGTCGTCGACGAAACCGGGCGCGTCCTCGGCATTGTCACCAATCGCGACATGCGCTTCGCCAGCGACGAACGCACGCCGGTCCACACGATGATGACCGCCGACAACCTCGCCATCCTGACAGAACCTGCCGATCTGGAAGAGGCCAAGCAGCTCATGCGCGCCCGGCGGATCGAAAAGCTTCTCGTGACCGACGGTCAGGGCAAGCTCACCGGCCTGCTCACGCTCAAGGATACCGAACAGGCAGTCCTGAACCCGACCGCTTGCAAGGACCAGCTCGGGCGGTTGCGCGTGGCGGCGGCGACGACCGTGGGCGATGCGGGCTTCGAACGCTCCGAGGCGCTGATCGATGCGGGCGTCGACATAGTCGTGATCGATACCGCGCATGGCCATTCGGCAAGCGTGGCCGAGGCCGTATCCCGCGTGAAGGCGCTCTCGAACGAGGTGCAGGTGATCGCGGGCAACGTCGCGACCGCCAGTGGTGCCAAGGCGCTCGTCGATGCGGGGGCCGATGCGATCAAAGTCGGGATCGGTCCGGGCTCCATCTGCACCACGCGGATGGTGGCGGGCGTCGGCGTGCCGCAATTGACCGCGATCATGGATGCCTGCGGTGGCACCGGCGACGTGCCGGTGATCGCCGATGGGGGGATCAAGTTCTCGGGCGACTTCGCCAAGGCGATCGCGGCCGGTGCCACCTGCGCGATGGTCGGCAGCATGCTTGCCGGCACGGACGAGTCCCCCGGAGAAGTCATTCTTTATCAAGGGCGTAGCTTCAAGACTTATCGCGGCATGGGAAGTCTTGGCGCGATGGCGAGGGGCTCCGCCGATCGGTATTTTCAGAAGGATGCCGCCAGCGACAAGCTCGTCCCCGAGGGGGTCGAGGGCCAGGTCCCCTACAAGGGATCCGCCGGCGCCGTCGTCCATCAGCTCGTCGGCGGTCTGCGTGCCGCTATGGGTTATACCGGCTGCGCCACGATCGACGAGATGCGCCGTGGTTGCGAGTTCGTCCGCATCACCGGTGCCGGTCTGCGCGAGAGCCACGTCCACGACGTGCAGATCGTCAGGGAATCCCCGAACTATCGCGGAGCCTGATCATACAATGACTTGCGCGTCGATCTTCACGTCATGACGCCTGCTGCGCGGGTTCAGACGGCAATCGAATGTCTCGATGCGATTATCGCGGGGCAGGCCGCCGAACAGGTCCTGACCCGGTGGGCAAGGGGCGCACGGCATGCGGGCTCCAAGGACCGCGCCGCGATCCGCGATCTAGTCTTCGACGTGCTGCGTCGCTGGTGGTCGAGTGCCGCACGCGGTCAGGGAGAGTCGGGCCGGGCGCGCATGATCGGCTATCTTGCGGAGGAGGGGGCGGATCTCCCGTCGATCTTCTCCGGTGCGGGCTACGGGCCCGCGGCCCTTCAACCGGCCGAACGCGAGACCGCCGAACCGCACGGTCTCGCCGCGCTCGATTGCCCGGCGGAGTTCGAGACCGATCTCAGGACCAGCCTCGGTTCGGATTTCAACGGAGTGCTTTCCAACCTTCGCCACCGGGCGCCGGTTTTCCTGCGCGTCAATCTGCGCAAGGCAAGCGTTCAGGACACGATGGACCGCCTCGCGGGCGAAGGGATCACGACAAGGCCCTCCGGACTGTCGCCGACGGCGATCGAGGTGACCGAACGGCCTCGCGCCGTCGCGCGATCCGCGCCTTATCTCGACGGCACGGTCGAGCTTCAGGATGCCGCGTCGCAGGCCGTAGTTGATTTCCTGCCGCTCGATGGCGCCCGAAGGATTCTCGATTATTGCGCTGGCGGCGGTGGCAAGACGCTCGCCATGGCGGCGCGTCACGACGCGCTCTATCATGCCCACGACATTGATCGCAGGCGGCTCGAGGCGCTGGTCCCGCGAGCAAAACGCGCGGAAACTTCGATCGGATTGCGGGATGCGGCCGATCTCGAGGCGGAGAAACCCTACGATCTCGTCCTCGTCGATGCGCCCTGTTCGGGCTCGGGCGCCTGGAGACGGAGCCCCGAGGGCAAGGTGCGGCTCGACCGCGCGCGCTTCGACGAGTTGCGCAACCTGCAATCGGACATCCTGACCCGTGCGGCGGCACATGTCGCGCCGGGTGGGGTGCTCTGTTACGCGACATGCTCTCTCATGGATGCCGAGAACGGGGCACAGGTCGAGGATTTCATTTGCAAAAACACCGGCTTCTCCCGCCATTGCGAGCGGCGCTGGACGCCCCTCGACGGGGCAGACGGCTTCTTCGTATCTGTTCTCTTCCGCGACAAAACCGCATAACCACACAATTGCAGGTTGCGCGTAGCGCTTCTGCGGTCTTTGGTTAAGCAACGGTTAACCATGCGCATGCCATTGCCGTGGCCGATACGTCCGGAGAGCAGAAAGTGACCGACATCCGTATGTCCATTCCATCTTCTCCGGCAGGTTTCGCCGCGAAACCTCTGATGCTCGTTGCCCTCGCCGTTGCGCTTGGCGGTGTGGCGTTCTTCGTGCCCATGCCGCTCGTCAGCCTCGTCCTCATTTCCGCGGCCGTCGTGCTCCTTCTCGTCTCTGTGCCTCTGGCCGGTATGACGATCTGGCATGGAATGGGCGACGCGCGCATCGATGATCATCTCGCTTCGGTTCACTCCGAAGATGCCGCGGCGACCTTCACGACCGATGCGTATGGACAACTCGTCTGGCGCAATCCTGCGGCCGAAGCGCTCTTCGGACAGGCCGAAGCCGTATCGATCGCCGAGGCTCTGCGCGGTTCCGCGGCATTGCCCAACTCACTGCTCCAGCGCCTCACGCGTGAAACGATCGAACAAGGTCATGCTTCGGAATCGCTCGAGATCGATGCGCATCCCTACGATCTTCGGCTTCACCTTGCTGGATCAGCCCGCCTGCTGTGGCGCTTCGTTCGCCGCATGCCGAGCGCCGGAGGCGAAACCGGACCGGAGGCCCTGCAACTCCGGATCGACGCCGAGGGGGCGATCGTCTGGATGTCGCCCGCTTTGCTCGAGCTTGTCGATCATCCTCCCCGTCACATCGACGGCCTGCTGGAGCGACCGCCACTCAAGCCGAACGCGCCGCAGATGCTCGAATTCCATGATCATTCCGCGCTCTACTGGATCGCCGTGCGACCCGCCGGCGAAGGTCTGCGCGAAATTTGCCTGTGCCGCGTCCCGCAGGAACGGGAGGACATGCAGTTCGACTGGATCCCCGTGCCGCTGCTCGAGATCGACGAGGACGGGATGGTCTCGAAGGCCAATCGGCTGGCGCGCCAGTTGCTGTCGCTAGATCCCGGAGAGAGCGTCGCGCTCCACCATCTCTTCGAAGGGCTCGGCCGTGAAGTTGGCGACTGGCTTGCCGACGGGTTCGAGGGCCGTGCCCAGGGGCGCCCCGAGGTCATGCGAGCCTCCCGGGCCGAGACCGACCTCTACATCCAGGTGACGCTCGAACGCGTTCGCGACGGTGTCGAAAGCCGCATGATGGCCGTTCTCCACGATGCGACCGAGATGAAGCGCCTCGAGGCTCAATTCGTGCAGAGCCAGAAGATGCAGGCGATCGGGCAGCTTGCCGGTGGCGTCGCGCATGATTTCAACAATCTGCTGACCGCGATCAGCGGGCATTGCGATCTTCTTTTGTTGCGTCACGACCCGGGCGATCAGGATTTCGCCGATCTGGAACAGATAAACCAGAACGCGAACCGGGCCGCGGCACTGGTCGGGCAGCTTCTCGCCTTTTCGCGCAAACAGAATTTGCGTCCCGAGATGCTCGATCTGCGCGATATCCTCGCGGACCTTACCCATCTTCTCAACCGCCTCGTGGGTGAACGGGTGCGTCTGTCGTTCGACCACGATGCCGATCTGAAGATGGTGCGCGCCGACCGGCGGCAACTCGAACAGGTGATCGTCAACCTCGTGGTCAACGCCCGGGACGCGATGCCCGACGGCGGCGATGTCCGCGTCGTCACGCGGACCACGACGCTCGCGGTGCCCGAGCCGCACGACCGGGTCGAGGTCCCTGCAGGCCGCTACGCCCTCATCGAGGTGATCGACGAAGGCACCGGGATTCCCGAGGATCGGATCACCAAGATCTTCGAGCCGTTCTTCACCACGAAGAAGGCGGGCGAGGGAACCGGTCTGGGCCTTTCGACGGCCTATGGCATCGTCAAGCAGACCGGGGGGTACATCTTCGCCAAATCGGTGCTCGGGCAGGGAACGACCTTCTCGATCTACCTTCCTGCAAGCGATCAGCCTGCCGTGCGGCGAGCCGTGCCCGACAAGCGGGTCGAGACGCAGAAACCCCAGGCCGAGGGGTGCGTCCTGCTTGTCGAGGACGAGGCACCGGTACGCGCATTCGCGTCCCGGGCGCTCGCCATGCGGGGCTACGAGGTGCTCGAGGCGTCGGATGCCGAATCCGCGCTCGAAATCTGTCGCGACAAGACGGCCCGCATCGACGCATTCGTGACCGACGTCATCATGCCCGGACGCGACGGTCCGTCCTGGGTGCGCGAGGCACTCGAAACACGTCCCGATACGCGGGTGATCTTCATGTCAGGCTATGCCGAAGAAAGTTTCGCGGATGCCCAGCGGCAGATTCCGAACTCCACCTTCCTTCCGAAGCCTTTTTCGCTCGCCGATTTGACGGCGACGGTCGATGCGCAATTCCAGCGGGAGTGATCCGTCTGGGGAAACGAACCGATTTTAACCGAATTTCTCGAAAGATCTTGATTTGTTCTCGCTTCTCCCTCAGATGGAATGAGAACGGGGCGTGAACAAAGGCGCGATTGCCGCTGCGCTTTCGACGTGAAATAAGGATCTCGAAATATGGGCAAGGCTGGACTTCTCGACATGGCTGAAAAGCAGAATACCGACAAGCAGAAGGCGCTCGAGTCCGCATTGTCCCAGATCGAGCGGCAGTTCGGCAAGGGATCAATCATGAAGCTCGGGGGCGACAACGCGCTGCCCGATATCGAATCGACATCGACCGGATCGCTCGGGCTCGACATCGCGCTCGGGATCGGCGGCCTTCCGAAAGGCCGCATCGTCGAGATATACGGCCCCGAAAGCTCGGGGAAGACAACGCTGACGCTGCATTGCGTGGCCGAGGAACAGAAGAAGGGCGGCGTCTGCGCCTTCGTCGACGCCGAACACGCGCTCGACCCGCAATATGCACGCAAGCTGGGCGTGAACCTCGACGAGCTGCTGATCTCGCAACCCGATACGGGCGAACAGGCCCTCGAGATCACAGATACGCTCGTCCGTTCGGGGGCCGTGAACATGGTGGTCGTGGACTCGGTCGCCGCGCTCACGCCGAAATCCGAACTCGAAGGCGACATGGGCGACAGCTCGGTCGGCGTTCATGCCCGCCTGATGAGCCAGGCGATGCGCAAGCTCACCGGGTCGATCAGCCGGACGGGCTGCACCGTCATCTTCATCAACCAGATCCGCATGAAGATCGGCGTCATGTTCGGCAGCCCGGAAACGACGACGGGCGGCAACGCGCTCAAGTTCTATTCCTCCGTCCGTCTCGATATCCGTCGCATCGGTGCCATCAAGGATCGCGACGAGGTTGTTGGCAACCAGACCAAGGTAAAGGTCGTCAAGAACAAGGTCGCGCCGCCGTTCAAGGTCGTGGAATTCGATATCATGTACGGCGAGGGGATCTCCAAGACCGGCGAACTGGTCGATATGGGGGTCAAGGCGGGCATCGTCGACAAGTCCGGCTCGTGGTTCTCCTACGGCGACGAACGGATCGGTCAGGGCCGCGAGAACGCCAAGAATTTCCTCAAGGAGAATCCGGCAACGGCCCTGCAGATCGAGGACAAGATCCGTGCGGCCCACGGGCTCGAGTTCAACGGCTCGGACGACAGCGATGCCGGCAGCGACGCGAGCCTGATCGAGGACTGACCCCCGGGGCGGGGGCGGTCGCGGGAACGCCCGCTTGCCGCCCCGCCGCTGGAGCGATAGACCCGGTTCCCGAAGCCCATGCCGAAGGAACCGCGTCGCGCCATGCAAAGCCTGAATGATATCCGGTCGACCTTTCTCGATTTCTTCGCGAGGAATGGCCATGAGCGTGTCCACAGCTCGTCTCTTGTGCCGCGCAACGACCCAACGCTCATGTTCACCAATTCGGGCATGGTGCAGTTCAAGAACCTCTTCACTGGGGTCGAGACACGCGACTATTCCCGCGCGACCACCAGCCAGAAATGCGTGCGCGCCGGTGGCAAGCACAATGACCTCGACAATGTGGGTTATACCGCGCGGCACCACACCTTCTTCGAGATGCTCGGCAATTTCAGCTTCGGCGACTATTTCAAGGACGAGGCGATCGTCTTTGCCTGGGACCTGATCACCAAGGAATTCGGCATCGATCCGAGTCGGCTTCTCGTCACTGTCTACCATACCGACGATTACGCGGCCGAGATCTGGAAGAAGCATGCGGGTTTGTCGGACGACCGCATCATCCGCATTCCCACGAACGACAACTTCTGGATGATGGGCGAGACCGGCCCCTGCGGCCCGTGCTCCGAGATCTTCTACGACCACGGCGACCATATCCCCGGCGGCCCTCCGGGCAGCCCCGACGAGGATGGCGACCGGTTCATCGAGATCTGGAACCTCGTCTTCATGCAGTACGAGCGGTTCGAGGACGGCACCCAGCGCGACCTGCCGAACCAGAGCATCGATACCGGCATGGGGCTCGAGCGGATCGGTGCCCTGCTGCAGGGCAAGCACGACAATTACGACACCGACCTCATGCGCGCGCTGATCGAAGCCTCGGCCCACGCGACGAGTACCGACCCCGACGGCCCCGGCAACGTCCATCATCGCGTGATCGCCGACCATCTGCGGTCGACTTCGTTCCTCATCGCGGACGGCGTTCTGCCGTCGAGCGAGGGGCGCGGCTACGTCCTGCGTCGGATCATGCGCCGCGCCATGCGCCATGCACATCTGCTGGGGGCGCAGGATCCGGTGATGCATCGCCTCGTCCCCGCGCTCGTCCGCCAGATGGGGCAGGCCTTTCCCGAATTGCCGCAGACCCAGTCGATGATCGAGCAGACCCTGCTGGGAGAGGAGACGCGCTTCCGCAATACGCTCGATCGCGGGTTGAAACTGCTCGACGACGAGTTGGCGGCCCTCCCGGACGGGGCGGATCTCCCCGGCGAGACGGCCTTCAAGCTCTATGACACGTTCGGCTTTCCGCTCGACCTCACGCAGGACGCGCTTCGCGAAAGCGGCCGCGGCGTGAATACCGAAGGGTTCGACAGCGCCATGGCGGCGCAGAAGGCGCAGGCGCGCGCCGCTTGGTCGGGATCGGGAGAGACGGCCGATGCGGGGATCTGGTTCGACGTGGCCGAGCGTCATGGCATCACCGAATTCCTCGGTTACGACACACTCGATGCCGAGGCCCAGATCCTTGCCATCGTCCGCGACAACGCTCTCGCCGAGGGCGCGAAAGCCGGTGACCGCGTTCAGCTGGTGCTGAACCAGACACCATTCTATGCCGAAGCCGGCGGACAGGTGGGCGATACCGGCACGATCGCCGTGGGCGACGCGCGACTTCGCGTGACCGACACGCGCAAGGTGGCGGGCGTCTTCATCCATTTCGCGGATGTCGAGAATGGCGAGATCGCCCCGGGGTCGGCCGCGCAGCTCGTCGTCGATGCGGACCGGCGCCAGCGCATCCGTGCGAACCACTCGGCGACGCACCTTCTGCACGAAGCCCTGAGGCAGCGGCTCGGCGATCACGTGGCGCAGCGCGGCTCTCTCAACGCGCCGGAGCGTCTGCGTTTCGATTATAGCCACGAGGCCGCCTTGAGCGCCGAGGAGATCGCGGATGTCGAGCGCGACGTGAACGCGTTCATCCGCCAGAATTCGGCCGTCGAGACCCGGATCATGACGCCGGACGAGGCACGTGCGATCGGGGCCCAGGCGTTGTTCGGCGAAAAGTACGGCGACGAGGTTCGCGTGGTCAGCATGGGGCGCGGTGAGACCGGCAAGGGTGTGGACGGCCAGACCTGGTCGATCGAGCTCTGCGGTGGCACGCACGTCACCCGTACCGGCGAGATCGGCCTGATGGTGATCCTGGGCGATGCCGCGTCGTCGTCTGGTGTGCGCCGGATCGAGGCGCTGACCGGGCAGGCGGCGTTCGATCATCTTCGCGGGCAGGACCGGCGTCTGGCCCAGGTCGCGGCCGGGCTCAAGACGCAAGCCGCCGACGTGCCCGACCGGATGAAGGCGCTGATGGACGAGCGCAAGGCGTTGTCGAACGAGGTCGCGCAGCTTCGCCGCGACATCGCCATGGGCGGGGGAAGCGGCCCAGCCGTCGAAGCCCGCACGATCGGCGACATCGCCTTCGTGGCCCAGGTGCTGAGCGGCGTCGGCGGCAAGGACCTTCCGGGCCTCATCGACGCGCAGAAGGCACGGCTCAAAAGCGGTGCCGTGCTTCTCATTGCGGATGACAACGGCAAGGCGGCGGTCGCCGCCGGCGTCAGCGAGGATCTGACCGGACGGCTTTCCGCGGTCGACATGGTGCGCGCCGCGGTCGAGGAACTGGGTGGCAAGGGCGGCGGCGGCCGTGCCGATATGGCGCGCGGTGGCGGCCCCGACACGACGCGTGCGGAAGAAGCCATCGCCGCAGTCGAAACCCTTTTGGGAGGTATCTGAGATGCCCGCACTCTGGATCGCGCATGTTCGCGTCACCGACGACGAAGCCTACGGCCGCTACGCCGCACTCGCGACCGAGGCAATCGCCGCGCATGGCGGAACCTTCGTCGCGCGCGGCGGCCGGTACGTGCAGCTCGAGGGACCGGATCGGCCGCGCAACGTCGTCGCCCGGTTTCCGAGCGTCGAGGCGGCCGAGACCTGCTATCGCTCGGATGCCTACCAGGCGGCGATGAGCCACGCGAAAGGCGCGGCCGAACGCGAGCTCGTCATCGTCGAGATTACCAAGGACTAGTTCCGCGACAGACGAACGAAGGCGTTCGCCCAGAGAAGGGCGAGCGCAAGCGACAGGATGGCGTTCCAGGATGCCATCGAAAGGCCCGCGAAGGCCCATGACACCTGGTCACACATCACGACACGTCCCGCCATGTCGGTGGAGAGCAGATCCGCGCCCGACAGGCCGCTGAGGTCGCTTGTCCCCGTGCAGGACGACGGCCCCTCCCACCATTTCCGTTCGACGCCGGTATGGTAGAGTCCGATCCCCGCCGTGACGAGGGTCGCGAGCCCACCTGCAAGCGCGACGACACGGTTTGCCGCGAAGATCGCCACGATTCCCGCTGCAATGGCCACGAAATGCGGCCATCGTTGCCACAGGCACATCTTGCAGGGCGCGTAACCCAGAGCCTGAAAGAGATAGGCGCCGAAGAGCAGCGCAAGTGACCCCGCCGCAGCGAGGAGCATCAGCTTGCGGGCCATCAGACGAACCTCAGCATCGCGAACCCGCCGATGAGGAGCACGATCATCGCGGTAAAGACAAGGCCGAGCCGCCGTTCGATGAAGTCGCGGATCGGCTCGCCGAATTTCCAGAGCAACGCCGCGACGACGAAGAAGCGGAACCCCCGCGCGACGATCGAAGCCACGATGAAGACCGGCAGCGACAATGCCGTGGCCCCCGAGAGGATCGTGACGACCTTGAACGGGAATGGCGTGACGCCCGCTATAAGCACGGCCCACGGTCCGTATGCATTATAGGCGGCAGCGAACTCGTCGAACCGCGCGTCCTTGCCGTAGAATTCGAGGACCGGCCGCCCGACCTGCTCGAACAGGCCGTAGCCGATCCAGTATCCGGCCAGGCCACCCGCCACCGATGCGAGCGTGCAGAGCGCGGCGATGGCGAAGGCGCGGCTCGGCCGGGCCAGGATCATCGGGATCATCAGGATGTCGGGCGGGATCGGAAAGACGCTGCTTTCGACGAAGGCGACGATGGCGAGGGCCCACATGGCATGCGGATGCGCGGCCAGGGACAGGGTCCAGTCGTAAAGGCGTCTGATCATGAGGGCTCTAGACACGTATCGTGATAGGCGGTCAAGTGGCAACCAAACCGCTCAGCCGGGGCCCAGATCACTGGCCCGCCCATCGAGCGCAAGCCGCGCGAGGTCGAGCACGCGGGGCGAGGTCGAGAGACGATCCGAGGCGATCTCGTCGAGCGTGATCCACGCGGCGGCATCGACATCGTCGGCCGCCATCGGTTCGCCCGACACATGCGTGCAGAGCACGGCCGCAAGAAGATAGTGATGCGTGATCGCGCCTTCGGGGCCGTACCGGATCGCGTCGATATTCGTGAGATACCCGCAGGGTGAGGCGACGATGCCCGTCTCTTCGGCCAGTTCGCGGATCGCGGCCTCGATCGCCGTCTCGCCCCATTCGACATGGCCGCCCGGAAATCCCCAGAGCCCCGCATCGGGCGGGTTCGACCGCCTGACCAGCAGGACGGAATCGTCACGGACGAGAACGGCGAGCGCGCCGATCTTTGGGCGGTCGGTCATCTGCGATCCCATTCCGGAAGAAAGAGATTTGGCGGTGGTACCCGCGGCCGGACTCGAACCGGCACGCTGTCTCCAGCGGAGGATTTTGAATCCTCTGCGTCTACCATTCCGCCACGCGGGCAGCGGGTATCCACCGCGGCAGGGTTTAGCCGCATGAAGAGGCCGAGAAAAGGGCGAATGATGCGTGACGTGCAATCCGCGGCGCGGTTTTCGCGCGCCGCGGATCGGCGGATCAGATGACCATCACGTCGAGCGGCGGGAAGCCGTTGAAACCGACGCTGGCATAGCTGGACGTGTAGGCGCCGCAATTGCGGATCACGACCCGGTCGCCGGCGCGCAGCGAAAGCGGCAGGGAAACGGGGCGCTTCTCGTAAAGCACGTCGACCGAATCGCAGGAGGGGCCGGCAAGGATGCAGGGGCCGGATTCCTCGCCGTCATGGGCGGTCTCGAACTGGTAACGGATGGCTTCGCCTTCGGTCTCGGCCAGGCCGGAGAAGCGACCGACATCGAGATAGACCCAGCGGTGCAGGTCGTCGGCACCCTTGCGGCTGACGAGCAGGATCTCGGCGGCGATCGCACCCGAATCGGCGACCATGCCGCGTCCGGGCTCGGCCATGACCGCGACGTCGCCGAAGCGCGCGCGGACCTGCGCCATCACGTCGCGCGAATAGGTCTCGAGCGGATCGACCTCTTCGCCATGGAAGGCCGGAAAGCCGCCGCCGATGTTGAGCAGGTCGAGATCGTGGCCGTCGGCGCGCGCTGTGTCCCAGATCGCGGCCACCTGGTCGAGCGTGTGGGTCCACATGGCGGCCTTGCGGGTCTGCGAGCCGACATGGAACGACAGGCCGCGCGGATCGAGCCCGAGCGCCCTGGCGCAGGAAAGCAGCTCGGACACGCGGGCGGGGGCGCAGCCGAACTTGCGGGTCAGCGGCCAGTCGGCACCGCTCGGCTCCACGATGACGCGCAGATAGACCGACGCGCCGGGCGCATTCTCGGCAATCTTCTCCAACTCTTCCTCGGCATCCGCGGCAAAGAGCTGAAGGCCCGCACGGTATGCGAACGCGATGTCGGCGGGCCGCTTGATGGTGTTGCCGAAGCTCACATGCTCGGGGCGCGCGCCCATCGAAAGGCACAGCTCGATCTCACCGCGCGAGGCGGCGTCGAAGCGACAGCCGATGGAGGCCAGACGTTCGATCACCTGCGGGGCGGGGTTCGCCTTGACCGCATAATGGATCATCGCGCCGTCGAGCCCGCGCTCGAGCGCGCGAAAGTTCTCCTCCACGATGTCGAGATCGAGAACGAGCGTCGGCCGATCGAAAGTCGTCGCTGCGATCGCAGCGTCGAGCCTCGAGGTGCGGGAATTGGTTCCGCGCAGCGCGCGGTCGGTGGCATGGGCGGTCATGGGATCATCTCCAGTGGACCCGGGGGAGGCGATCTGACCCCCCGAAAGTGACAACGGAGACGTTACCGTCGCTGCGTGAGGGTCTCCCCCGACAGAGGCGCGTGCGTTGGCGTCTGAGGCGCATATGGAATGCGATGCCGCGCGACGCAAGGAAATTTTGTCGATAATTCGACGATTTTCGGACCCAGCGTCGCAGGGGTCGCGGAAGCGATTGACACCGCCCTCCATCTCCTTACCTGACACCTCCATGTCCACGCCGAACCACATCACCATGGGCGGCGCGCCGGAGGGATTCGACGCGAGCCTCGTTCTTTCCGAACTCGCGAAATCCGAAGGGGCGGTCGTCCACGTCGCCCGCGACGACAAGCGCCTCGCCGCGATGCAGATGGCGCTCGGATTCTACGATCCCGGCCTGCCGGTCTTCGTGTTTCCGGCCTGGGATTGTCTGCCCTACGACCGCGTGTCGCCCAATGCCGACATTTCGGCGCAGCGGATGGCGGCGCTGGCCGCGCTGGTTCACGGAATGCCCAAGCGGTTCGTGTTGTTGACAACTGTCAACGCCGCCACTCAGCGCATTCCCGCGCGCGACGTGCTGAAGGATGCGGCCTTCGTGGCCGAGGTCGGCAAGCGCGTGGACGAGGCGGCCTTGCGCGACTTCTTCGTGCGGATGGGGTTCACGCAATCGCCGACGGTCCTCGAGCCGGGCGACTACGCCATCCGCGGGGGCATCATCGACGTCTGGCCGCCGGGCGATGGCGGGCCAGTCCGGATGGACTTCTTCGGCGACACGCTCGACGGGGCGCGCCGCTTCGATCCGGGCTCGCAGCGCACGACGGAAAAGCTCGACCTCGTCGAACTGGCCCCGGTGAGCGAGGTGATCCTCGACGAGGCGGCGATCACGCGCTTCCGCCAGGCCTATCGCATCGAGTTCGGCGCGGCCGGTACGGACGATCCGCTTTATGAAGCGGTAAGCGCGGGCAAGAAACATGCGGGGATCGAGCACTGGCTGGGCTTTTTCCACGACAAGCTCGAGACGATCTTCGACTACCTGCCCAAGGCCACGATCTGTCTCGACGATCAAGTGACGCCGGCCCGGCTTGCCCGGTGGGAAGGGGTGAGCGACCAGTACGACAACCGTCACGATGCGATGACGAAGAAGGGTCGCGTGGATTCGGTCTACAAGCCCGCACCGCCCGAGCTGCTCTATCTCGACGACGATGCCTGGGTCGCGGCGACGAAGGCTCACCGGACGATCCGGTTCCACCCGCTCGCGCAGGCGTCGGGACCGAATGTCGTAGATGCGGGCGGTCGGATCGGCCGCAACTTCTCGCCGGAGCGGCAGCAGGAGAACGTGAGCCTTTTCGGGGCGCTGGCCGAGCACATCGCCGCGAAGCGCAAGGAGGGGCAGGTGATCGTCGCCTCCTACTCCGAAGGGGCGCGCGAACGGCTTTCGGGGCTTCTGGAGGACGAGGACGTCTCGGGCATGACCGAGATCCGCGATTTCCGCGACGTGCCGGACGGCAAGGGCGGCCTGTTCCTCGCGGTCTGGGGGCTTGATCACGGGTTCGAGGGCGGTTCGGGCGACGCGCATGTCACCGTCATCTCCGAGCAGGACGTCCTGGGCGACAGGCTGGTGCGCAAGACGCCCAAGACGCGCCGTGCCGAGAACTTCCTGACCGAGGCGCAATCGCTGAGCCCGGGCGACCTGATCGTCCATGTCGATCACGGCGTCGGACGGTATACCGGGCTGGAGGTCGTGACAGCGGCGGGTGCCGCGCATGAATGTATCCTGCTCGAATATGCCGGGGGCGACAGGCTCTATCTCCCCGTCGAGAATATCGAGCTTCTGAGCCGCTTCGGTCACGAGGAGGGCACGCTCGACAAGCTCGGCGGCGGGGCATGGCAGGCGAAGAAGGCCAGGCTGAAGGAGCGGCTGCGGGAGATCGCCGACAGGCTCATCCGGGTGGCCGCGGAACGGCTTCTGAGGAAGGCACCTGCGCTCGATCCGCCGGATCACGCATGGGAGGATTTCTCGGCGCGCTTTCCCTATGACGAGACCGACGACCAGATGAAGGCCATCGAGGACGTCATGACCGACATGGGGTCGGGGACGCCCATGGACCGGCTGGTCGTGGGCGATGTGGGCTTCGGCAAGACCGAGGTCGCGATGCGCGCGGCCTTCATCGCGGCGATGTCTGGAACGCAGGTCGCGGTGATCGCGCCCACCACGCTGCTCGCGCGGCAGCATTACAAATCCTTTGCCGAACGCTTTCGCGGCTTTCCGGTCGAGGTGCGCCAGCTGTCGCGGTTCGTGTCAAAGAAGGACTCCGATCTGGCACGCGAACGGATGGCCGACGGCAAATGCGACATCGTGATCGGCACGCATGCGCTTCTCGCCAAGACCGTGAAGTTCAAGAATCTCGGGCTTCTCGTCATCGACGAGGAGCAGCATTTCGGCGTCAACCACAAGGAACGGCTGAAGCAGCTCAGGACCGATGTCCACGTCCTGACCCTGACCGCGACACCCATTCCGCGTACCTTGCAACTGAGCCTTACCGGCGTGCGGGACCTGAGCATCATCGGCACGCCGCCGGTCGATCGCCTGGCGATCCGCACCTATGTGAGCGAGTTCGACGCGCTGACGATCCGTGAGGCGCTTTTGCGCGAGCATTATCGCGGCGGGCAGAGCTTCATCGTCGTTCCGCGCATCAAGGACCTTCCCGAGATGGAGGAGTTCCTCAAGAACGAAGTGCCCGAGATCACCTATGTCACCGCCAACGGACAGATGGCGGCGGGCGAACTCGACGACAGGATGAACGCATTCTACGACGGGGCCTACGACGTCCTGCTGGCGACGACGATCGTGGAATCCGGCCTCGACATTCCAACGGCCAATACGATGGTGATCCACCGCGCCGACATGTTCGGCCTGTCGCAGCTCTACCAGATCCGCGGACGCGTTGGTCGCGCCAAGACGCGCGCCTATGCGTATCTCACCACGAAACCGCGTGCGAAGCTGACCGATACGGCGCAGAAGCGTCTGCGCGTGCTCGGGTCGCTCGACAGTCTCGGGGCGGGCTTTACGCTCGCCAGTCAGGACCTCGATATTCGGGGGGCGGGCAACCTGGTCGGCGAAGAGCAGTCGGGCCAGATCCGCGAGGTCGGGTACGAACTCTATCAATCGATGCTCGAGGAGACGATTGCCAAGCTGAAATCGGGCGAGCTCGAAGGGATCGACGGGCTCGAGGAGCTCGGCGAATGGAGTCCCCAGATCAATCTGGGCGTGGCCGTTCTCATCCCCGAGGAGTACGTGCCGGACCTCGACGTGCGGCTGGGTCTGTACCGGAGGCTGTCGGAGCTGACGACCAAGGTCGAGCTCGAGGGGTTCGCGGCGGAGCTCATCGACCGGTTCGGCAAGCTGCCGAAGGAGGTCAACACGCTGCTCCTCGTCGTCCGGATCAAGGCCGAGTGCAAGCGGGCGGGTATCGCCAAGCTCGATGCGGGGCCGAAGGGCGCGACGATCCAGTTCTGGGGCGACAAGTTCGGTAACCCGGAGGGCCTCGTGAAGTTCATCGAGAACCAGAAGGGTCAGGCCAAGGTCAAGGACAACAAGATCGTGGTTCGGCGCGACTGGTCGAAGGATGCCGACAAGATCAAGGGATCCTTCGCCATCGCCCAGGATCTGCGGCGCGCGCTCAAGGAAGGCGAGGACGCCTGAGCCGCCCGGCTCAATGGCCGGGCGCGACCTGATCTGCGGGTGCGCCTTCCGCCTCCATCGTGCGGCGCATCAGCAGGTACGCAAGCGCCGAACAGACGAGCGTCCCGGCATAGAGCGGCAGCGGCGTGCCGTCGAATGCGAGGCCGATCGGCACCGCGAGGATCGTCCCGAAGATCGTCGAGATCGAGCCTATCACCGACGCTGCCATTCCCGCGATATGACCGAGCGGCTGCAACGCGAGGGAGTTGAGGTTGCCGAAGGTCAGTCCGATCATGAAATAGACCGAGACGGACCAGCAGAAGAAGACGGGCAAGGCGATCCCCGGTGAAACCCACCCGAGCAGGTCCGCCGCGATGAGCGCGAGCGAGATCAGCGATTGCACGCCATAGGCCCAGATCGCGATCCGGCGCATTCCCAGACGCATCACGAGCGCCGCGTTCACGATCGTGCCGGTCCCCGACAGGATCGCGGTGGCCATGAACCACCATTCGAACGTGTCGCCGAACCCGAGATAGATGTCGTAGATCTGCTGCACGGAGCTTACCAGCGCGAACATCTGGGCCGTGCCGAGCGTCAGGACCGCGATGTAGATACGGACGTCGGCCCGTCTCAGGACCTCGGCCACGGCGAGCCGCATGAGGCCCGCACGCATCGGATGGCGATCGGCGGGGACGAGCGTCTCGGGCTGTCGGATCGTCAGCCAGAGACCCCCCGTCAGTGTGAAAAGCGCGAAGGCCCCGAAGATCGCACGCCAGCCGAACGCGTCGATGATGATGCTTCCCACGGCCGGGCTGACCGCCGGGACAAGCAGAAAGACCATCATCACGAAGGACATGACCTGCGCCATCTGGCGACCCTCGAACCTGTCGCGGATCATCGCCTGCGCCACGATCCGCGGCGCGGCCGCACCGAGCCCCTGGACGAGCCGCGCGGCAAGCAGCGTCTCGAGCGTCTGGGCCTGACTCGCGAGGATGGCCCCCACGATATAGAGCGCGAGGCCACCAACGATGGCGGGCTTCCGGCCCGTCGCGTCGGAGATCGGGCCAGCAAGGAACGTGCCGAGGCCCATTCCGAAGACGAAAGCGGTGACGATGAGCTGGGCGCGGTTAGGATTGTCGGGGCTGAGCGTCGCTGCGATCTCGGGCAGGGCAGGCAGCATCGCATCGATGGTGAAGGCGACGGTCGCAAGCAGCATCGCCATGAGAGCGATGAACTCGAAGCGGCCGGGGTGACGTGACATCAGAAGAACCTCACGCGCGTCCGGTAGGCCTCATGGCCCGGCTGCCGACGCGCCAGAAATCGATCCTCCACCCGCGCCGCATAGACGAGCGCGGCCGACCCCGCAACCGCGGCAAGGCCCGCCGGGAGCGACCCGCCGAGAAGCGCGAGGCCAAGCAGCGACAGGATCTGACCCGCATATTGGGGATGGCGCCGCCGCGCATAGGCTCCGGTCGTGACAAGCCCGACGTCCCAGCCGCTGGTTCCCCTGATCCCGAGATCGAGGATACCGCGACCCTGAACCCAAGTGGCCGCGACGCTGAGCGCCAGACCTCCGACGCCCCACCGGAGCCATGCGGGCAAGTCGAGCGCGTTCCAGTCGGCCGTGGCCGTCCTGATGAGCCCGACATAGATCGCGATCGTCAGGAGCCACGCGGCGATCCCGGTGGCATAGTTTCCGCGTCGAGGCGGCCAGAGCTGCAGGATAAGCCGGTCCGAGACGAACAGGATTACAAGCCAGAGGGAGGATGCGCCCAGCGAGATCCCGAGCCAGAGGATCACCGAGCTGACGAGGCCGCATCACTCACGCAGAGGCGACCCCGGCCTGACGCTCAAGATCGTCGAGCACGTCGTGCCAAAGCGACGTCGGTTGCGCGCCGGGCACGACGTGCTGGTTGGCGACGACGAATGTGGGCACCCCGGTCACGCCGCGCGTGCGGGCATGAGCGTCGCGCGCGGCGATCTCGTCGCGGTCGGCATCGGTTTCGAGGAGGCGAGCCGTCATGTTCCGGTCCATGCCGCAATCGGCCGCGAGATCCGCAAGAACCGCATGGTTGCCGATGTCACGCCCGGCCCGGAAATAGGCATTGAAGAGGGCGGCCACCATCGCCGGTTGCCGCCCTTCGAGCCCTGCCCAATGGATCATCCGATGCGCGTCGAGCGTATTGGGTGTCCGCGCGATCTTGTCGAAGGCGATCTCGACCCCGGCCTTCTCGGCTGCCTCGACGACCGGAGCGTAGGCCTTGACCGCGCCATCCCGACCGCCGAACTTGGCCTCGAGATAGGTTTTGCGATCCATCCCTTCGGCCGGCATGTCGGGATTGAGCTGGAACGGATGCCATTCGATGTCGAAGGGATGGTCTGGCCGCGCCTGAAGCGCGGCATCGAGATTCGCCTTTCCGATGAGGCACCACGGACAGATCGGATCCGACAATATGTCGAGCTTGATCATTCTGTGGCCTTTCCTTGTCGCCGCGCCGGGATCAGGTGTCGCGCCCGATGGGACGTTCGGCAGTGCCGTCATCGCCGAAATCGGCGTCTTCGGAATAGACGTCCTCGCCCTCGGGGATATGCGCGGCGGAGGCGCGGATATTGGCGTTGTCACGGGTTTCGTCCATGACGACGTCGGACGGAGCTGCGCCCTGCAGCCATTCGTTGATCTGGTCGCGCGTGTCGGCCGCGCTCAGGCCTTCACGCTCGGCAAGGTAGGCCTCGAACCGCTCGCGCTCGCCGTCGAGGGTCAGGAGGTCGTTCTCCTCGGTGTTTTCCCAGCGCTGCATGATGGGCTCGACGAAGGCGGGCCAGTTCTGTCTCACGGCATCCCATTGCATGACGGTCTTTCCTTTCGATGGTTCGCCGTGCCAATGCCCGCGCGGGCCGCGGGTTCCGCGCGAAGCATCTACTCCTCCTGCCACCAGACCTCGGGGAGGAAGCCGAGAAAGTCGCCGTAGGCCGGGAGGGTGTCGGGATATTTCAGATCGGCGGCATGGGCGATGTAGCTTTCGGGGCGATACCAGATCGGAATGACATAGCGCCCCGCGGTCAGAACCCGGTCGAGCGCCTTGGTCGCGGCCACGAAATCCTCGTTGCTTTCGGAGGTCAGCATCGCGTCGATCATCGTGTCGGCCGCGGGGCTCTGCATTCCCATCCAGTTGAGCGATCCGTCCTGCGTCGCGGCCTCGGACCCCCAGTAATAGCGCTGTTCGGTACCGGGGCTGAGCGACAGGCCACGTTCGTAATCCGTCATGTCGAAATCGAAGACCTGCGTGCGGGAATTGTACTGCGCCTCGTCGACCTGATTGACGCGCGGTGAGATTCCGATCCGCTGGAGCGCGGAGAGATAGATGTCGATGACCTGCTGGTCGATCGTGTCGCCCTGCCGCAGAAGGATCTCGAAAGTGACGCGGTCGCCCTCGGGGTTCATCAAGACACCGTTCTCGATCACGTAGCCCGCCTCGTCGAGCAGTGCCATCGCGCGACGGAGCGCCTGTCGGTTGCGCTCCGTCCCGTCGCCCTCGGGCAGCGAATAGCCCTCGATCGTGCCGGGGGGAAGTTCGTCCGCGTAAGGTTCGAGAAGCTCGAGCACGCGACCTTCCGCCGGCCCGTGATCCATCCCGAGAACCGAGTTCGAAAAGTACGAGCTGACCCGCGGCAGGCGGCCGCCATTGAGCGTCTGGTTGATGAACTCGAAATTGAAGACTTCGATCAATGCCTGCCGGACCCGCCAATCGTCGAACGGGGCGCGTCGCGTGTTCATGACGAATCCCCAGATGCCGGAAGGGCGTTCATGCGGAATGGCGGATTTGACGATGTCGCCCGAACGTATGGCGGGGAAGTCGTATTGGCTCTGCCATTTCTCGGCGTTGACCTCGCGATGAATGTTCAGGAGGCCGCCCTTCAATGCCTCGAACATCGCGGATTCGTCACCGAAGAACTCCATCCGGATTTCGTCGAGATTGGCTTGCCCCTGCATGAACGGCAGATCCCGGCCCCAGTAATCCGGGTTGCGGCGCAGTGTCACGGATCGTCCCGGTTCGAAGTCCTCGATCACGTAGGGGGCCGTGGAGATCGGAATCGTATCGAGCCCCGATTGAGTGAAGTCGAGGCCGTCCCATTGCGCCTTCTTCAGGATCGGCCGCATCCCCATGATGAGGGCGAGTTCGGGGTTGTCCTCGGAGAACGTGAACCGGACCTTGCGCTCTCCCGTCTGTTCGACGCTTTCTACGGCGGCCCAGCTGTTTGCGTAGCGCGGATGCCCCTCGGTCCCGAGGGTCTCGTAGGACCAGATGACATCCTCGACCGTGACGGGTGTGCCGTCGGAGAAACGCGCCTCGGGGCGGAGCGTGAACTCGACCCATGAGCGGTCGGGCGCGGTCTCGACCGTTTCCGCGAGCAGTCCGTAGAGAGTGAAGGGCTCGTCGTAGGAGCGTCCCATAAGCGATTCGTAGGCCAGCGATCTCAGCTGCCAAGGGACCTTGCCCTTGAGGATGTGGGGATTGAGGGAGTCGAACGTGCCGACCTCGCCCTGAACGATGCGGCCGCCCTTGGGTGCGTCGGCATTGGCATAGGGCAGGGAGGTGAAATCCTCGGGCAGGGCAGGCTCGCCGTACATGGCGATTCCGTGTTCCGGCTGAGCGGTTGCGGGACCTCCGAGCACGATTCCGGCAAGCGTCGCGGCCCCGAGGGCGCAACGGAAAAGGTTCGTTTCCATATCGGATCCTGTCTGCTTTGCCCGTTCTGTGTTTGGCCCAGATTACGGGGGGTTGTGAGTGACAGCAAACATTTAGGATTTGATCCCGGCGCGGAATCGCTTATAACAGATGCACTGCTCGATAGGTTTCTTGCCTGTATGAAACCTGCCTCAATAACTTAACGCCCGCCTTGTGCGGGCGTTTTTTTATTGGCGAGTCCCGGGATGCGCAATGCAGTTCATGCAGGTGATTCCCGATTGGCGGCGATCGACGGATCTGCCGTCATTGATTCCGACTCCCTCCACCGTATCTTGCACCCGCAGAAACGCCGCCATTCAGCGCAGAGGAGCGACCGTCATGGAACTCAAGGGGAAGACCGCGATCGTCACCGGATCGAATTCCGGAATCGGGCTTGGGATCGCTCGCGAACTCGCCAAGGCGGGCGCGGACGTGGTATTGAACTCATTCACCGACAACGACGAGGATCATGCGCTCGCCCGTGAGATCGCGGCAGAACACGGCGTCGAGGCGCGTTATATCAAGGCGGATCTTTCGAAGGGTGACGAGGCACGCGCGTTGATCGAGAAGGCCGGGCGGTGCGACATCCTGGTCAACAATGCGGGCATCCAGCATGTCGCCGCGATCGAGAAATTTCCGACCGAGAAATGGGATGCGATCATCGCGATCAATCTCACCTCCGCCTTCCATACGACGGCAGCGGCGCTTCCGATGATGCGCGAGGCAGGATGGGGGCGCATCGTCAACGTCGCCTCGGCACACGGGCTGACGGCCTCGCCTTACAAGTCGGCCTATGTTGCGGCCAAGCACGGCATCGTGGGCCTGTCGAAGACCGTCGCGCTGGAGACCGCGCGCGAGCCCATCACCTGCAACGCTGTCTGCCCGGGCTACGTGCTGACGCCGCTCGTCGAATCGCAGATCCCCGATACGATGAAGGAATACGATATGGACCGTGACGAGGTGATCGAGAAGGTGCTTCTTGCCCGCCAGCCGTCGAAAGATTTCGTCACTGTCGAACAGCTTGGCGGAACGTGCGTGTTCCTCTGCACCGATGCCGCCGCGCAGATCACCGGCACCGCCATCAGCGTCGATGGCGGCTGGACCGCGCTTTGATCATTCGATGACCCGTCCGAAGATCAATCTGGCGCTTCAGGGCGGCGGTGCGCATGGCGCGTTCACCTGGGGCGTGCTCGACAGGCTGCTCGAAGGCAACGAGGTCGAGATCGCCGCGATCACGGGAACCTCGGCCGGTGCACTCAACGGTGCGGCGGTCAAGGCGGGACTGATCGAGTCCGGGCCGGAAGGTGCGCGCGCGGCGCTCGACTGGGTGTGGTCCCGTGTCGGGCAATTGGCCGATCTGGCCATGCCCGACTGGTTGCAGCCTTTTCTTCCGACGACGCCCCAACTCAGCCACGCAATCGAGATGTCACCTCCCTACGCCTTGGGCGATTTCATCGCGCGCACGACAAGCCCGTATTCCTATGGGCCGTTCTACCGAAACCCTCTCGAGCCGATCGTGCGCGACATGCATTTCGGTCGGATCTGTGCGGGAGACGGACCCGCACTTTTCATCTGCGCGACGAACGTTCGGTCGGGCAAGATCCGGATCTTTTCCGGGGAAGAGATCACGCCTGACGCAATCATGGCGTCGGCCTGCCTTCCGACGCTTTTCCAGGCCGTCGAGATCCCGGGAGAGGACGGCACGCTGGAGGCCTATTGGGACGGCGGATATTCCGGCAATCCGGCGCTTTTCCCGCTGTTCCGGCCTGAGCTTCCGTCGGATATCGTCATCGTCAACATCAATCCGCTCTATCGCGATGACCTACCCTACGCGCCACATGAAATCATGAACAGGGTCAATGAGATAAGCTTCAATTCTTCATTGCTGCGTGAACTTCGGTCGATCCACTTCGTGCAGCGGCTTCTGGATGACGGAACGATTGCAGAAGGGGCCATGAAGCGCCTGCATATCCACATGATTTCCGATGACGACCTGATGGCAGACCTGTCCGTCGCAACCAAGACTGTACCGTCCGCGCTGATCATCCAGCGTCTGAAAGAGGCCGGACGGAAACAGGCAGATCGATTTATCGAGACGCAGTACGACGCGCTCGGGACCCGGCCGTCGGTGGATCTGCGTGAAATGTTCGACTGATCATTCCGCCGCGTGGGCGGGATTGTCGATCGCGGGTTTCGCAGGGTTCTTGGGATTGGGATAGACGAGCCCCGCCGAGATGACGAGCTTCGCCGCATCCTCGACGCTCATGTCCAGATCGATCACGTCGCTTTTCAACACGAAGAGCAGGAACCCCGACGTAGGGTTCGGGGTGGTTGGCAGGAACACCGCCATCTTGTCGTCCGGCGATGGGATCTTGTCCACGATCTCGCCCTTGGCTTCGGTCGAGACGAAGCCGATCGCCCAGAGGCCCTTGCGCGGATATTCGACCAGCACAGCCTTGTCGAAGGACGTATCGGACTGGGCGAAGACAGTCTCGGCGATCTGCTTCAGTCCGTTATAGACCGAACGCACGATCGGCATCCGGTCGACCAGCCCCTCTCCCCAACGCAGAAGCGATCGGCCGATCAGCCCCTTGGCGAGCCAGCCCACGATCACAGTGAAGATCAGGAAGAAGATCACCCCGACGCCGCGCAGGTTTATCCCGATATATTGCTCGGGCTTGAAGCGGTTCGGGACGAAAGGCAGCACGAAGCCGTCGACCCATCCGATCACCGCCCAGATGAGCCATATCGTCAGGCCGATCGGTGCGATCACCACCAGGCCGGTCAGGAAATTCGCTCTCAGCCCCCCGAACGGGGGCCGGCGTTTCTGGTTGTCGTCCTTGGGCAAGATGATCGCGATCCCGGGGTTTGATTACCGGATCAATCTAGGGCAGGGCGCGTCCGCCTACAATGACGGGGCGGCCCCGTCGATCGCCTCTCGTCTCAATGCGCCGATCTCGTGGGCGATGGAGGCTGCGAGACGCGCATTGTTCAGCACCAGTGCGATATTCGCTTCGAGCGAGCGGCCTTCCGTCATCTCGAAGACCCTGGCAAGAAGGAAGGGCGTCACGGATTTGGCCGAGATTCCCTCTTTGCGGGCCTCTGCCAGCGCGGCGTCGATCACGGGGGCGAGCTCCTCGGCGGGGATCTCGTGCTCGGCCGGGATCGGGTTGGCGATCAGCTGGCCACCCGGCAACCCCATCGCGCCGCGCATCAGGTGCGATGCTGCAATGTCGGCAGCCCGGTCGAGCCGGAGCGGTGCGGGATAGGGCGAACTCGCCGACCAGAAGGCCGGGATCGTGTCCTGTCCGTAGGCGATGACCGGCACACCAAGGGTTTCGAGCATCTCCCAGGTCTTGCGAAGGTCGAGGATGGCCTTGGCACCCGCGGCGACCACCGTGACGGGCGTTTCGGAGAGCTCCCGAAGATCAGCCGAGACGTCAAAGGTCACACCGGCACCGCGATGGACACCGCCGATCCCGCCGGTAGCAAAGACCTCGATACCCGCGAGGCGCGCGCCGATCATCGTGCCTGCGACCGTGGTGGCCCCGGTCCCGCCGGTGGCGATCGCCACGGCAAGGTCCGCGCGCGAAAGCTTTGCGACGCCGCCCGATTGCGCGAGCGCGTCGAGCTGATCGTCGGTGAGCCCCACGTGGAGCGTCCCGTCGAGCACGGCAATCGTCGCGGGGACGGCATCGGCGGCGCGGATCTCCGCCTCGACCTGACGCGCGGTCTCGACGTTGCGGGGCCAGGGCATGCCATGGGTGATGATCGTCGATTCGAGCGCGACGATCGGTCGACCATCCTCCTTGGCGGAGGCGACTTCGGGGGAAAGCGAAAGGGGAAGTGTCATGTCGGGGTCTCTCCGGAAACATGTGCGGCCGCAGCGACGAGAGCTGCGCGAAGCGCGTCCTCGCCGGTTTCGCCGCGCAGCTCGGCGGCGATATGGGCGGCCATGAAACTGTCGCCTGCACCGGTGACGCGGGTCACGGTGACCTGCGGCGGGCGGGCCTCGATCGTGCCCGACGCATCCGCCATGGCGCAGGGCGCAGGACCGTTCGTCACGAGGACGCGCGACGCCCCGCGCGCGACAAGGGCACGGGCGGCCTCGGGGGCGGTGTCGACCTTGGCACCGAGCAGCAGGCCGGCCTCTTCGAGATTGACGTAGATCACCGCGCGGGGATGGCGCAGGAGCGGCAGGAGGCGTAGCGCCTTGCCGGTCGAGGCCGGAGCGACGCGCAGATCCGCGGCACCTAGCCAGGGGCCCGTCGCGATCCGTGCCAGAAGATCTTCCGAGAGGTTGCCGTCCAGCGCCGCAACGCCCGTGAAGGGCCGCTCGTCGGATCCGAGCCGTCCGTCGATCAACGGACGAAGGATCTTGTCGCCGGCCTCTTCGAGCGAATGCGCATCCGCGATCGCGGCAACGAGGCCGTTGGCACCCTCGATCGCCATGTAGCGGTCCGTCGGGAGGTCCTCGGACAGGTAGAGCATCTCGGTGCCGATACCGCGCGCACGGGCGAGGGCGGCGATTGCCTCGCCCTCCGCATCGCGGCCCACCGCGCTCAGCAGATCTGGTGACAGTCCGAGCCGGACGAGCCCCAGCGCGATGTTGAGGGCGACGCCGCCCGGATCGCGGGTGATCCGTCCCGCGACGTCGTGGCCCAATGCCATGGTCCTCGGGGTGCGCCCGATCGTGTCCCACAGGACCGATCCGATACAGATAACGCGCGTTTCCATCCTGCCGGTGATTGCGCCACCCGCGATCCGCGCGCAAGTCCCCCTGATCGGCGATGTGGCGCGGAAACCATCCCTGCGACTTGCAATCGGCGACCGAAGGCTGTAACGCGACGGCACTTCACAGGCGGGGCTCGGGTCCCCGGGGGAGACATCCCCGAAGGATCCACCGGTTGGGGCAAACCCCTCAAACAGCTTCGCCGAGGTTCGAAACCGGAAAAAGGACAGACAAATGGCTCTTCCCGAGTTCTCTTTGCGTCAGCTGCTCGAGGCTGGCGTACACTTCGGTCACCAGACCCAGCGGTG
This sequence comes from Palleronia sp. LCG004, assembly GCF_032931615.1. Taxonomy (NCBI): domain Bacteria; kingdom Pseudomonadati; phylum Pseudomonadota; class Alphaproteobacteria; order Rhodobacterales; family Roseobacteraceae; genus Palleronia; species Palleronia sp. LCG004. The sequence goes on along the minus strand of NZ_CP136759.1, from coordinate 1,127,595 downwards.
GAATCCCCGCATGGGCGAGTACATCTACGGTGATCGCAACGGCATCCACATTCTCGACCTGACGCAGACCGTGCCGCTGCTCGACCAGGCGCTGCAGGTGATCCGCGACACCGTGGCCAAGAACGGCCGCATCCTCTTCGTCGGCACCAAGCGCCAGGCACAGAAGCCCATCGCCGACGCGGCCGAGCGCTGCGCGCAGTACTACATGAACCACCGCTGGCTCGGCGGTACGCTCACCAACTGGAAGACAGTTTCGCAGTCGATCAACCGCCTGAAGGAAATCGACGCGCGGATGAGCGAAGGTGCCGAAGGCCTGACCAAGCGCGAGCGCCTGTCGCTGGAACGCGATCAGGCCAAGCTCGAAGCCTCGCTCGGCGGGATTCGCGAGATGGGCGGTGTTCCGGACCTTCTCTTCGTGATCGACGTGAACAAGGAAGATCTGGCCATCGCCGAAGCCAAGAAGCTCGGCATCCCGGTCGTGGCCATCGTCGACACGAACTGCTCGCCCGAAGGCGTGGATTACGTCATTCCCGGCAATGACGACGCCGCGCGTGCGATCGCGCTCTATTGCGATCTGGTGAGCCGCGCCGCGCTCGACGGCATGTCGGCGCAGCTTGGCGCCGCTGGTGTCGACATGGGCGCGATGGAAGACATGAGCGAAGAGGTCGAGGAAGTCCACGAGACGCCCGCAAATGTCGAGGACACGCTGGCCGTGAGCGACGAGACCGTCGCGAACGACGCGGTCGCCAAGGACGCGCCCTACGATCTCGACAACAAGGAGAAGGGCGAGGCCTGAGCCTCATCCTTCCGACATGACGATGTGATATCGGGGCGGGCAGGGCGGCGATCCGCAGGCCCGCCCCGACCCATTCGAAAGACCTACGAGGAGAGCCAAGATGGCGATCACCGCTGCAGACGTGAAGAAGCTCCGCGAAGCCACCGGCGCGGGCATGATGGACGCCAAGAAGGCGCTGACCGAGACCGATGGCGACATGGATGCGGCCATCGACTGGCTGCGCACGAAGGGCCTTGCAAAGGCCGCGAAGAAGGCTGACCGCACCGCGGCCGAGGGCCTCGTCGCCGTCAAGGTCGAAGGCGGCCGCGGCGTTGCGGTCGAGGTCAATTCCGAGACCGACTTCGTCGCCAAGAACGAGGAGTTCCAGAAGCTCGTCTCCGACATCGCGAATGTCGCGATCGGCGTCGATGACGTTGCTGCCCTGAACGAGACGGATCTCGGCGGCAAGCATGTCAAGGAACGCCTGACCGATGCAATCGCCAAGATCGGCGAGAACATGACGCTGCGCCGGATGGAGACGCTCACGGGCGAGAACGTCGCGGCCTATGTCCACAACGCCGCCGCCGAAGGAATGGGCAAGATCGGGGTTCTCGTGGCCTATACCGGCTCGGACGAGACGGTCGCGCGCCAGATCGCGATGCACATCGCTGCCGTGAAACCTGCGGCCCTGAACGAGGCCGAACTCGACAGTTCGATCGTCGAAAAGGAAAAGCACGTCCAGATGGAGATCGCCCGCGAAAGCGGCAAGCCCGAGCAGGTCATCGAGAAGATGATCGAGGGCCGGATGAAGAAGTTCCTGTCGGAAGTGACGCTCGTCAATCAGGCGTTCGTCGTCGATCCCGACAAGACTGTCGCCGAAGCTGCGAAGGATGCGGGCATCGAGATCACTGGCTTCGCCCGCGTCGAAGTCGGCGAAGGCATCACGGTGGAGAAGGAAGACTTTGCTGCCGAGGTGAAGAAGGCCGCCGCGACCTGATTGCGATTGCAGATACGTCAAATGGAAAGGCGCTCTCCGGAGCGCCTTTTTTCGTTGTGCATTTGGTAAGTTGAAAGGGGGGTACGAACAGAACGCATCTGCAACACGAAGTTAGTCGCGAAATCGTATAACCAGAATTATGTAATTTCTGCGTCGGTCAGATCGTCATCGATGTCGGAGGTATTCGTTTCGCCGCTCATATTCGCGATCACCATGATCCAGAGAACGAACGGGATCGCGATAAAACCGCCGATCGGCCCCCAGAGCCACAGGAAGAAGACAAGTGCGACGAACACCAACAGCGGATTGAGCGCAAGCGAAGCGCCGATGGCGGATGGTGTGACGAATTGCGCCTCGATCAGGTTGAGCCCCAGGAAGGTCATGGCCGGAAGCATGGCGTAGGCCCCATCGAAAACCACGACGCCCGCAAGCGCCAGCGCGACGAACAGGATCGCAGGTCCGAGATAGAGAACGAAGTTCAGCAAGGTCGTCGCAACACCCCAAAGATAGAAGCTCGGCATACCGATGAAGTAGAATGCCAGTGTCACAGCACAGCCGAAGAGTACGTTTACCACGGTGATCGTCAAGAAGTACCGGGCCACGTGTCTCTCGGCCAGAAGAAGTCGCAGCGCGATCGTTTCCTCGACGCCGCGCGGGGTCAGGCGCCGGGCCACCCATCCGTAGATCTCCTGTCGCGTAAGCACGAAGAAGAAGAGCACGCCGACAAACGTGATGGTCTGGCCTGCCACGGACGGTGCGAGAAACAGCGCATCGGTCGTCGACGGGATCACCGAGCCACCTTCGCCGTCGCCATCCGTGCCGGCACCCCCCATGGCGCGCTGGACTTCCTCGCCAGCATTCTCGATGCCGCGGATCGCATTCTGGAATTCCACGAGCGTCCCACGCACTTCGTTCTGGATCTGCGGCCAGGCTTCGACGATCTGTCCCGCGACAGGAAGCGCCAGCGATGCGATGAGGACGATGACGCCGATCGCCAGAAACAGGGATGCCAGCGCACCGATCATTCGCGGTGCGCCGATCCGTTCCCAGAAGTCGGAAATTGGTGAGAGGACGATTCCGACGACGACTGCAAGCAAGGTCGGCGCGAGGATCGACTTGGCAAGACTCATGCCGATTGCCGCGGCGACGAGGCCCGCGCCGATCATCGCGATATGGGCTGCCGTGCGGATCCGCTCGGCCTGTCTCGTCTGCATGGCCCTCAAACGCGGAAGGTGCCCGCCGGTTCCCGCTTTAACCGAGCGCGTAGCCCGCGCCCCTGACCGTCCGGATCGGATCGGCTCCGCCATGCACGCCGAGCGCCTTGCGCAGCCGTCCGACATGGACATCGACCGTCCGGCTGTCGACATAGATGTCGCGCCCCCAAACCCGATCGAGAAGCTGCTCTCGGCTGTAGACGCGGCCGGGCTTTTCCATGAAGGTCGCGAGAAGCCTGAACTCCGTCGGTCCGAGCTTGATCTCCTGATCCGCACGCCGCACGCGGTGACTTTCGGGATCGAGCGAGATTTCCTCATGGGTCAACGTCTGTCCCACGGACGCCGGCCGCGAGCGACGGAGATGCGCGCGGATGCGGGCCATGAGCTCGGCGACCGAATAGGGTTTCGTAACGTAATCATCGGCACCGGTCTCGAGCCCGCGAACGCGGTCATGCTCTTCGGTGCGGGCCGACAGCATGATGACCGGAACACCCTGCCCCTCGCCCGTTCGTTTCAGCTGGCGGCAGATCTCGATGCCGGAGACGCCCGGTAGCATCCAGTCGAGCACCACGAGATCGGGTTCGCATTCGCGGAAGAGCTGGAGCGCCTCGTCGCCGGTCTCGGCGCGTGTAACGGCATATCCCTCGGCCTCGAGGTTGTAAGCGAGGATTTCGCGTTGCGAAACTTCGTCCTCGACGATCAGGACTTGTGGAGGTGCCATCGCATCAGTCCTCGAACGGCTGGACGGAAGTCGTGTCGCGCTTGGTCCGCTCCTTCTCGGGCGAACTACCGGTGACCGAATAGACGATCTGATCGGCGATCGACGTGACGTGATCCCCCATGCGCTCGATGTTCTTCGCGATGAAGTGGAGATGCATGCACGCCGTGATGTTGCGCGGATCCTCCATCATGAATGTAAGAAATTCGCGGAAGAGCGCGTTGTACATCTGGTCGATATCCGCATCCCGGTCGCGCACTTCGAGCGCCAGTTCCGCGTCGCGCTGGATATAGGCGTCGAGCACGTCGTGCAGCATTCTCTGTACCTCGCGCGCCATGCGGCGGATCGATTGGGAGGCACCTTCCTGTGGCGGTAACTTGTTGAGAACGAATGTCCGCTTGGCCAAGTTCTTGGAGTAGTCGCCGACGCGTTCGAGATTGGCGGAGATCTTGATGACGCTCAGAACAAGGCGCATGTCGGACGCGATCGGTGCGCGCAGCGCGACAAGCTTTGCGGCTTCCTCGTTGATGCGTTCCTCGAGATCGTCAACGGCCTGGTCACGCTCGCGGACCTTCATCGCGAGCTCTTCGTCGCGCGTCTCGAGCGAGGTCGCGGCGTCCATGATCGCCTCTTCGACGAGGCCGCCCATCTTGAGCAGAAGCGCCTGGATAGCCTCAAGATCGCGGTCGAAGGCCGAGGAGATGTGGGATGACTGATTCACTGTTTTTCTCCTACCCGATCCGTCCGGTGATGTAGCTTTCGGTCCGGCTGTCCTTGGGGTTGGTGAAGATCTCGTCGGTGTCGTTGTATTCGACGAGATCGCCGAGGTGGAAGAACGCGGTCTTCTGGCTGACACGCGCGGCCTGCTGCATCGAGTGTGTGACGATCACCACCGAATATTCCTGGCGCAGCTCGTCGATAAGTTCCTCGACCTGGCCCGTCGCGATGGGATCGAGCGCAGAGCACGGTTCGTCCATCAGGAGGACTTCGGGTTCGGTCGCGACCGCCCGCGCAATGCAGAGCCGCTGTTGCTGACCGCCAGAAAGGCCGGTGCCCGGTGCGTGCAGCCGGTCCTTCACCTCGTTCCAGATTGCCCCACGCCGGAGGGCACGCTCGACGATATCGTCGAGATCCGCCTTGTTCCGAGCCAGCCCATGAATTTTGGGTCCGTAGGCCACGTTGTCGTAGATCGATTTCGGAAACGGGTTGGGCTTCTGAAAAACCATGCCAACCTTGGCGCGGAGCTGAACCGGATCGACGCGCTTGTCGTAGATGTCCTCGTCATCGATGCGAATGTCGCCGGTGACACGGCAGACATCGATCGTATCGTTCATGCGATTGAGACAGCGAAGGAAGGTCGACTTGCCGCAGCCCGAAGGTCCGATGAAGGCTGTGACCGTCTTGTCGAGGATGCCGACGGTCACGTCCTTGATGGCATGGTTCGGCCCGTAGTAGACGTTCACGGCCTTTGCCGCGATCTTGATATCCTCGGCGCTGGTCACGGTCTTCTCCGAAAGTTGGGTGTCGTACATCTTTTAACCTTTCTACCAGCGGCGCTCAAATCGGCGACGCAGGAGGATCGCGATCGCGTTCATCGCGAAGAGGAAGATCAGCAGGATGATGATCCCGCCCCAGGCACGTTCGTAATAGGCCGGATCGGCGCGCTTGGCCCATTCGTAGATCTGTGCGGGCATGGCCGAGTTCGGATCGAGGAACCCCGAGGCGATCCCGTCGGGATAGTTCGTCGCGACATAACCCACCATTCCGATCAGCAGCAGCGGTGCCGTCTCGCCCAAGGCCTGGGCCAGACCGATGATCGTGCCCGTCAGAATGCCCGGCATGGCCAGCGGCAGGACATGGTGAAAGACGGCCTGCATCTTGCTCGCGCCAACGCCGAGAGCTGCATCCCGGATGCTGGGCGGGACCGATTGCAGCGATGCGCGCGTCGCGATGATGATCGTGGGAAGTGTCATCAGCGTCAGCACCAACCCACCCACGAGCGGAGCCGATTGCGGAAGCTCCATGAATTGGATGAACATGGCAAGGCCGAGGATACCGAACACGATCGACGGTACGGCCGCGAGGTTCGAGATGTTGACCTCGATGATGTCGGTCAGGCGGTTCTTGGGGGCAAATTCCTCGAGATAGATCGAGGCCGCCACGCCGATCGGCAAGGCGAGGGCGAGAACCACCAGCATCATGAAAAACGACCCCATCATCGCGACACCGATCCCGGCCTGTTCGGGCCGTGATTCAGACGCGTCACTGCCGAAGACGAAGTCCCAGTTGAACCGTTTGACCACGTCGCCGCTATCGCGCAGCGCATCGACGATATCGAGATGCGCAGCGTCGATGTTGCGATCGCGCGCGATGCTGTCGCGGCTTACTCGCCCCTTGAAATAGCCGTCCACCCGGCTTGTCGCGAGGATGTTGAACTCGACCGTTTGTCCAATGAGTTCCGGATCCGCGAGAACCTGGTTCCTAATCTGAGCGGCCGCCGATTTCGAAAAGAGCGCGTCGAGATCCCCGGCGTCGAGGTCGGTCTCGATCCCTCGTGCGTCGACCAGATCGGCCATCGCGGTCTCGAGGATCGGCGCATAGCCGAAGGTCGAAACGCTGCTCATCTCCGCTGGATCGCGATTGCCCTCGGGGTCGAGCGTTTCGGCATTCAGATAGACGGGCACCTGGATAAAGGTTTGCTGAAACGCCGTCACGCCGTTCCAGAGGATCGATCCCAACAGAAAGATCAGGAAGAAGACGCCGATCCCGATTGCGGAGATGCCGTAGATGCGGAACCGCTTTTCGGCGGCGTTGCGCTTGCCGGTTCGGTCGTCGACCGCGATGATCGATTTCCTGCGCGGTGCCGCCCGGCCGCTGCCGTGGGTCGCGTCGGTCATTCATATTGCTCCCGGTATCTGCGCACGATGTAGAGCGCGAAGACGTTGAGCCCGAGCGTCACGACGAAGAGCGTCATGCCGAGGGCGAAGGCGACCAGCGCCTCGGGCGAGGAAAAGTCGGCGTCCCCGGTCAGCTGGCTCACGATCTTGGCGGTGACGGTCGTCATCGCCTCGAAGGGATTACCGCTGATCCGTGCCGCGGCCCCTGCCCCGAGCACGACGATCATCGTCTCGCCGATGGCCCGGCTTGCGGCGAGCAGTACGGCACCGACGATCCCGGGAAGCGCGGCGGGCAGGACGACCTGCTTGATCGTCTCGGATTTCGTGGCGCCGAGCCCGTATGACCCGTCGCGCATGCTTTGCGGAACGGCATTGATGACGTCATCGCTGAGCGAACTCACGAAGGGAATAAGCATGATGCCCATCACAAGTCCCGCGGTCATCACCGCCGTTCCCGCACGCATCCAGCCAAGCCCGTCGCTGCCGAACACGCCGAGCAGCATGGGCCCCACTGTCAAGAGAGCGAATAGTCCGTAGACGATCGTCGGAATGCCGGCGAGGATCTCGAGCGCGGGTTTCGCGATGCCACGGACACGCCTACTCGCATATTCGGCGAGATAGACCGCCGCGAAGAGCCCGATCGGCACCGAGACAAGCAGTGCGATGAATGAGATGTAGAGCGTGCCCCAGAGCAGCGGCAGGATCCCGAGCTGCGAGTCGCCCCCGAATGACGGGCGCCACGTGGTCGAAAAGAAAAAGTCGGATGCCGGATAGATCCGGAAGAATTCGACCGTGTTAAAGATCAGCGACAGAACGATGCCGAGCGTCGTGAGGATTGCGATACAGGCGGCCGAGACGAGGATCAGGTGAACGCCCTGCTCGACGATGTTTCGCGCGCGGAACATCCCGTTGCTTTGCCGCATACCATAGGCAAAGCCTCCAACGGCCAGTGCCAGGCCCAGGATCGACATGAGCAGCCTACCGCGGCTCGACATCGTGCGGTATCCTTGCGCTGCGCGCAGCACCGGTTCGCTAACTTCCGAACCGAGCGCGACCCCCGCCTGGCCGAGCACTGACCGGATGGCACCGGGATCGACTTGCAGTTCGGAGACTTCCTGCGCAGACAGCACCCCCTGCTCGATCGCGCTTTCAAGCCCGTAGGCAAGCCTGCGCACGTCCGACATGACGAGGCTGGCGTTGCGCGAGTCGCTGACTGCTGCCTCCTCGACGAGTGAGCCGATCCGCATCTCGACCACCAGCGGCTGGAAGACGAGCCAGATCGCAATAAGCACCAGGGCAGGCACCGCGGTTTTCAGTGCGACGTTGAGACCGTAGTAATTCGGCAGGGAATGAAGCAGACGACCATCTCCGTCGACGCTCGAGAGCGCTCGCCGTCGCCCGAGCGCATAGCCGGCCAGCGCCAGCACGACGATGATGCCGATGAGCCAGAGAATGGGCATCGTGCGGAAATCCTCGGATTGAACGTCGAAAGAAAGGGATTGCGGCGGGCGATGCGCCTGGCACCACCCGCCGCGAGGAGTCTAGCAGATCAGGATTCTTCGCTCATCGTCGTCTCGTTGGCGATCTTCTCCTGCGTCGCTTCCAGTTCCGGATCGGGGACCAGGCCGTAATCGGCGAGCGGACCGCCGGAACCCGCGATCTCGTCGGCGACGAAGAACTGCGCGAATTCCTTCAGACCCGGGATGACGCCGATATGCGCCTTCTTGATGTAGAAGTAGAGCGGACGCGAGACGGGATATTCGCCGCTCGAGATGGTCTCGACGGTCGGCTCGACGCCGCCCATCGTGGCGACCTTAAGAGAATCGGTATTGTTCTCGTAGAACGCCAGACCGAACACGCCGACACCGTCGGGGTTGGAATTGATGCGCGCGAGCGTCTCGGTGTAGTCGCCGTCGATATCGACCGCGGCACCGTCGGCGCGGACCTGCATGCAGGCGCTTTCGGCCTCGTCTTCGGACATGCCGATCTCGATCATCGCGTCCATCGCGCCGGTATCCTCGCAGCCCTGGAGCATGACCTGCTCCTCGAACACCTCGCGGGTGCCGTGACGCGTGCCGGGGATGAAGGTCGTGATCTCGACCTCGGGAAGATCGCCGTTCACGTCCGACCAGTTCGCGTTCGGATTGGCCGCCATCGCGCCGTCCTGCGGCAGTTCCGAAGCGAGAGCCTGATACCAGTCGGCGGGTTCGAAGGCGGTGAAATCGGGGCCGTCGATCTGGCTTGCGAAGACGATGCCGTCATAGCCAATGCGAACCTCGATAATCTCCTCGACGCCGTTCGCGGCGCAGGTCTCGATTTCGCCCTCGCGCATCGGACGACTGGCATTGGCGATGTCGATCGTGTTCTCGCCAACGCCTTCGCAGAAGCGGCTCAGCCCTGCCGAGGATCCGCCGGATTCGACGACGGGTGTCGGGTAGTCGAAATTCTCTCCGAAGGCTTCAGCCACAATCGAGGCATAGGGAAGAACGGTCGAGGATCCCGCGACCTGGACGTTGTCGCGGCTCTGCGAAAATGCGGGGCCGACGGCTGCGACGGCCATCGCGGCCGTTGCGGCGGTAAGCTTGTAGATGGACATGGAGCGTCTCCTGTTATCTTGCCGGGCCGCGTCGGATCCGCGACCTTCGCCGCCGGGTTACGCCAGCCGCGCATCTCTTTTGTAACACGTTTGTAATGGTTTTGTGACAATCGTCGTGGTCACGCGGTCTTCGTCGGAAGGAGGACCGAGAAGCAGCTCCCCTGCCCGATCTCGGACGAGATCCGCAGACGCCCGCGATGGCGCGACAGGATATGCTTGACGATTGCGAGCCCGAGCCCGGTGCCCCCCACTTCGCGCGATCGATGCGTATCCACGCGGTAGAACCGCTGCGTCAGTCTGGGCAAGTGAAGCGGGTCGATGCCGGCACCGTTGTCGGTGATGTCGATCCTGACACCGGGGCCGCGCAGTTCGCGGATATGGGGATCGACCGTGAGATCGACCGTAACCGTCCCGCCGCCATACTTGATCGCGTTCTCCAGCAGATTGACGAAGACCTGACGAAGCTGATCGTTATCGCCGGGCACGACCACCGGATCCGGAGGCGGGACGAACTCGATCCGGGTCTCGCGCTCGGCCGAGATCGTTCCCAGCAAGGCTTTTACCTGCTGGATGAGCGATGGCAGATCGACCTCTTCGGTGGGCTTCACGCGTGCTGCGGCCTCGACACGGCTGAGCGACAGGAGGTCCTGGACCAGACGGTTCATCCGGTTGGCCTCGCCCGCCATTGTCGCCAGGAACCGATCCCGCGCCACCTGGTCATTCCGTGCAGGCCCTTGCAGCGTCTCGATATATCCCATCAGAGCTGTCAAAGGTGTGCGCAATTCATGGCTGACATTCGCCACGAAATCACGCCGCATCTGTCCCGCCTCTGCCGCGAGGGTGCGGTCCTCGAAGCTGACGAGGATGCCAGCCCCCGCCACGGCGACGTTCGCGGCCCAAATCATGTCGCGATCGCCGTCATGGCTCGTGTAGTCGACGTTTCGCGTCAACCGGTCCCGGCCGACCCCCTCGATCGTGTCGATGAGGGCCGGCTGACGCAGTGCCGCGACGTAGTGCCGCCCGACCAGTCCCTGCCCGAGCAGCCCCGAGGCGTTCGCGTTCATCGCGAGGATCCGCTCGCGCGGGCCGATCAGCAGGGCGGGCAGCGGCAGTGCTTCGAGAAGCTCGCCGAGCTCGCTCTCGGTCATCCGTTCGCTGCCGCGCGGATCGCGGTCTCGAATTCCTCACAGAGCAGATCGGCGGGCTCTACACCGACCGAAACGCGAAAGGACCCCTCGGAAAGGCCGAGCGCTGCGCGCTCCTCCGCACTCAGCGCACGATGGGACGAGGTGGCGGGATGGCTCAGCGTCGTTCCGATGTCGCCGAGCGTCGGGGCGAAGGCAATGTCGCGGGCGGCCTCGACCAGTCGGTTGGCCGCTTGCCGTCCGCCTTCGATCTCGAACGTCACCATGTTGCCGGTCCGATCGCCGAGCAATGCACGGGCCCGGTCGTGATCGGGGTGATCGGCGCGTCCCGGATAGATCACGCGAACGACACCCGGCAGGCCGTCGAGATGCTCTGCGAGCGCGCGTGCGTTGTCCTCGGCCCGGTCGTAGCGCAGCTCGAAAGAATGAAGTCCCCGCTCGGCCAGCCAGCAGTCGAACGGGCTTGCCGTCAGACCGAGCGTCGAGGCGAAGCCCAGCATCGCAGCATTGCGTTCGGGATCGCGAGCGACGACGTAGCCGAGCGTTGCATCGGAATGGCCAGCCAGCAGCTTCGTCACGGAATGGATGACGATGTCGGCCCCATGATCGAGCGGTTGGACGGCCCTCGGCGTTGTGAAAGTGTTATCGACCGCGAGAAGGATCCCGCGATCCCTGGCGAGCGCCGCAATGCCGTCGAGATCGGCGATCCGCAAGGTCGGGTTCGAGACGATCTCGATCAGGATCATCCGCGTCTCCGGGCGCAGAGCGGCTTCGATTTGCGCGAGATCGGTCGGATCGGCGACGGATGTTGCAATGCCCATGCGCGGAAGTTCGGTCTTCATCATCCTGAGAGACCGGCCGTAGAGCTGCGACGCACCGAGGAGATGTTCGCCGGCCTCGAGGTTACCGAGTACCGCCGCAGTAACCGCCGCCATGCCAGAGCCGACGACGATTCCGCCGGAAGCATTTTCGAGAGCGTCGATCTTGCGTGCGAGCACATCGGCGTTGGGATGGGCCTCGCGCGCGTAGGAATACCCCTCGGCGCGTCCTTCGTAGATGTCGTCGAGAGCATCGGGAGATTTCGCTGCGTAGACGACCGACGGTTGCAGCGGCGTGCCGAGCGGGCGGCTCGTCCCTTCCGGCCAGGGCGTCCGGCGAACCGGGGTCCGGGCGCTCATCGCGGACCTCCGAGTGCGGTGAGCCCGGCCATGAACCGTGCTGCGTTTTCCTGGTAATGGCGCGCCGATGCTTCGAGCCCGGCGATCGCTTCGTCATCGAGCTCGCGAACGACTTTTCCGGGTGCGCCCACGACGAGCGATCCATCGGGGATCTCCTTACCCTCCGTGACGAGCGCGCATGCCCCGATCAGGCAATTGCGGCCGATCTTCGCGCCGTTGAGGATCGTGGCACCCATCCCGACCAGGGAATTGTCGCCGATGGTGCAGCCATGCAGCATCGCCCGGTGACCGATCGTGCAGTTCCGGCCGATCGTCAGCGGGAATCCCATATCCGTGTGAAGGACCGAATTCTCCTGAATGTTCGATCCTTCGCCCAACCGGATCTCTTCGTTGTCGCCGCGCAGGGTCGCACCGAACCAGACCGAGGATCGCGCCTCCAGAACGACTTTCCCGATGACGTTGGCATCGGGAGCGACCCAGACGGTACCGTCCGGGTCGAGAAGAGGCGTGTGGTCGTCGAGAGCATAGATCATGTGCGGTCCTCGAATTCGGATTGCAGCTCTCTGACGTGCTGCAACAGGTTTGGCTGCTGCGCGCGGCGCAGGCGCGCCGCGGTGATGATCGTCTTGAGACGCCGTTCGGTCTCGTCGAGATCGTCGTTGACGAGGACGAAGTCATAGCCGTCCCAATGGCTGATCTCGTCCCAGCTCTTGTCCATGCGGCGGGCGATGGTGGTGGAATCATCCTGGCCACGCGCCTCGAGCCTGCGCCGCAGCTCGATCATCGAGGGCGGCAGCAGAAAGATCGACAAGGTATGCGTCGTCAGCGGTGAGTTGCGGATCTGTTGCGCGCCCTGCCAGTCGATGTCGAAGAGCACGTCCTTTCCGGCGGCGATAGCGCGCTCGACCGGTTTGCGGGGCGATCCGTAGAAGTTGCCGAAGACATGCGCATGTTCCAGCATGTCGCCATCCGTTACATGCCGACGGAACTCTTCCTCGCCAACGAAGTAATAGTCACGCCCCTCGACTTCGTTCTCACGCGGAGAGCGCGTCGTCGCAGAAACCGAGAAGAGGATCGAGGGATCCCATGCGTTCAGCCTGCGGGCGAGCGTCGACTTGCCTGCACCCGAGGGGGAACTCAGGATGATGAGAAGACCGCGGCGGTCCTGTCCGTCTGTCATAGGGTCATTCCACGTTCTGGATCTGCTCGCGCATCTGGTCGATCACCGCCTTGAGGGCGAGGCCGGTCGCCCCGAGATCGGTGTCCTGAGCCTTGGCGCAGAGCGTGTTTGCCTCGCGATTGAATTCCTGCGCGAGGAAGTCGAGTTTTCGTCCGATCGGACCATGGTCGGCAAGGTGGTCGCGTGCCGCCACAACATGGGTACGCAGGCGGTCGATTTCTTCCGTGACATCGGCGCGGACGGCCACCATGGCAAGCTCCTGAGCGACGCGCGTCGGGTCCGCTCCCTCTGCGTTTCCGGCCACGCGCGAAAGTGCAGCCTCGAGACCCGCCTGCATCTTGGGAAGCCGCGCCTCGGCCAGTTCGGCAGCGGTATCGACGAGCCGCGAGATATCATCGACATGCTGCAAGAGTATCGAGCCAAGCGCGCGGCCTTCCGCCTGTCTCATTTCGAGGAACGGCGCGAGGATCTCGGCCTCGAACTGCGCCAGAAGCGTGTTGCGGAGTGTCGCGATTTCCTCGGGGCCGGCATGCCCCCTGCTCTCTCCCGCTGCGAGCGTCAGGACATCAGTCGCGGTGCTCGGCGCAAGCGTCATTCCCTGCTGGGCCGCCCGGGCATGAACGGTCGCGATCCGGCGCAGGGCGATCTCGACAGCATCGGAATCCGCCTCCCCACGTCCTTCGTCAGCACGGCCAAGGCGAAGCGACACCGTGATCGCTCCGCGCGCTGCGGCGTCGCGCAAACGCGTGCGCAAGCCCGGCTCGAGGCCGTCAATCCACTCCGGAACGCGCAGCCTGAGATCAAGACCACGGGAATTGACGCTTCGAAGCTCCCACGACCAGGCCCAGGCGTCCGCACCACCCGTGCCGGATGCATAGGCCGTCATAGATTGGACCATGGACCATTAACCTTTGTCTAAAATTGAGACGGATTTTCTTGCACGGCCATTGTATGACCGATGGCGGGAAAGCAGATGGTCTGAACGCATTATCAGACGTGAGATCCCGCCACAACGCGGGGACGGGGAAAGGTGACGATGTTCGGATCGAATGACGACGACAGGATCGTGTCGCTGGGTGCCCGCCGGGCTGCCCAGGCATACGACCCTGCCTTCGCGCAGCTCGAAACCTACTGGAGCGCGCTTGCCGGAACGCGGGACATGCCGTTCCGTGACGAGGTGGATCCACGAGGGCTCGACGGGGTGCTCGACCGTATCTTTCTTCTGGAACGTATCGCTCCGGGCCTGGCACGGTTTCGCATCGCGGGACAGGCCGTAACCGATATCATGGGAATCGAAATGCGGGGTATGCCGCTGTCGTCAGCTTTCACTCCCGAGGCGCGTGACCCGCTGAACGCGGCTCTGCGCGCCGTCTTCGACGATCCAGTGCGCCTCGTCCTCGGCCTGGAAGGTCAGCGACAGGGTCTCCGGGCCAAACCCACTGCGCAAATGCTCTTCCTGCCGCTGCGCGACCGGTTCGGACAGGTCAGCCGCGCCGTCGGCGCGATCGCATCGTCTGCGCGCCCTGCCCGTGCGCCGCAGCGGTTCGATATCGTGAGCGAGGACCTTCGCAAACTTTTCGGAACGACATCGGATGGCCATCAAAGTGCCGCAATCTCGGACGATGATGCATTTGCAACCGCCGACAGGGCACGCGCGAATCTTCGTTCGATCGATGAACGTCGCGCGTCTCTGCGGATCGTTTCGTCGATCGAACGAGAGTAACGATCGACAGGACGAGTGTCGTCACGGCCGGTCGCTTCGACGAGTGTCAGTTTAAAGAGTGGAAAGGGCGCGGCATCGACCGCGCCCTTTTACCTTCGTCGGATCAGACGACCGCGGCGCGCGTGGACGCCATGCCGCGATTTCTCAGTTCCTCGGCCACCAGGAAAGCCAACTCCAGCGCCTGGCTGGCATTCAGCCGCGGATCGCAAGCGGTGTGATACCGATCGGAGAGATCCTCGTCGCTGACCGCGCGGACACCGCCGGTGCATTCGGTCACGTCCTTGCCGGTCATCTCGAAATGGACGCCGCCCGGAATCGTACCTTCCGAATTGTGGACCGCAAAGAACTCCTGGACTTCACGCAAAACCGACTCGAACGGCCTCGTCTTGTAGCCGGAAGCGGACTTGATCGTGTTGCCGTGCATCGGATCACAAGACCACACGACGTTCGCGCCTTCCTCGCGCACCGCCTGAACAAGTGCGGGAAGGTGGTCCCCCACGGTTCCTGCACCGAACCGCGCGATGAGCGTGAGGCGCCCCGCCTCATTGCCGGGGTTCAGGATCTCGATGAGTTGCTTCAGTTCCGACGGGGTCATCGAGGGACCGCATTTGACACCGATCGGATTGGCCACGCCACGGCAGAATTCGACATGCGCGCCATCGGGCTGTCGCGTGCGATCGCCGATCCAGATCAGGTGGCCCGACCCCGCGATGTTCTGCCCGGTGAGAGAGTCGACCCGCGACAGAGCCTCTTCGTATTCGAGCAGCAGAGCCTCGTGCGAGGTATAGAAGTCGACGGTCGAAAGCTCGGCATTGCGATCGGCCGTGATGCCGGCCGCCGTGATAAAGTCGAGCGTATCCTGAATGCGGTTGGCGATGTCGCGATACTTTCCGGCCTCATCCGCGTCCGTGAAGCCGAGCGTCCATGCGTGCACCCGGTGCACGTCGGCGAAGCCCCCCTTGGAAAACGCCCTTAGAAGGTTCAGGGTCGCGGCCGCCTGGGTGTAGGCTTCGAGCATGCGGTTCGGATCCGGGATCCGCGCTTCGGGCGTGAACTCGAACCCGTTGATGATGTCGCCACGATAGGACGGAAGCTCGCGATCGCCGATTGTCTCGGTCGCGCTGCTTCGGGGCTTGGCGAATTGACCGGCCATGCGCCCGACCTTCACGGTCGGAACTTTGGCCCCATAGGTCAGGACCATCGCCATTTGCAGCATCACCTTGAAGGTGTCGCGGATCGTATCGGCCGAGAATTCCGCGAAGCTCTCAGCGCAATCGCCACCCTGCAAGAGGAACGCCTCTCCGCGCGACACGGCGGCGAGTTCCGATTTCAGCGTCCGCGCCTCGCCCGCGAAGACGAGCGGGGGAAACCGCGAGAGACGGCTCTCGACTGCGCCGAGCGCGGCGGCGTCGGTATAATCCGGCATCTGGATGCGCGGGCGCGCGCGCCAGGACGATTTCTGCCAGTCGGCCATGCGGTCCTCCATTCATATCGACAGGCGGTTTATAGCGATCACAGGCCCCTTGCAAACCGCGAAAACGATTGGCTGGCTCTCTAACCTGCCCCTACGGCGAGATTGCAAAACGGGACGCGTCCTGCCAGAGAGCGGTTCACAAACGTAAACGTCAGGGAGTTCCGCAGATGAAGAAGCTTCTCATGGCCTCCGCCGCGACCGCGCTCGTGGCAGGTGGAGCCACCGCGCAAGAGGATCCGATCGGGATCGGGATCATCCTGGGCTTCACCGGCCCGATCGAGTCGATCACGCCGAACATGTCTTCCTCGGCACAGCTCGCCATCTCCGAGATCAACGAGGCTGGCGGCATTCTCGACGGCCGCATGCTCGAAGCGGTGACCGCCGACAGCACCTGCATCGACGCCTCCGCCGCGACCGCCGCGGCCGAACGCCTCATTACCTCGGAAGGCATCTCGGGCATCATGGGTGCGGATTGCTCTGGCGTCACCGCTGCGATCCTCGCGAATGTCGCGGTTCCCAATGGCATGGTCATGATCTCTCCCTCAGCGACCTCCCCGGGCCTGTCCGAAGCCGAAGACAACGACTTCTTCTTCCGTACGGCCCCCTCCGACGCGCGTCAGGGTGAGGTGCTCGCCAACATCCTCATGGATCGCGGCATCGAAGAGGTCGCCGTCACCTATACCAACAACGATTACGGTCAGGGCCTGAGCGACAGTTTCATCTCATCCTTCGAGGAAACGGGCGGCACCGTGACGCTCAACGCGTCGCACGAGGACGGACGCGGAGATTACTCCGCCGAAGTCGGCGCGCTTGCATCGGCCGGTGGCGACGCTCTGGTCGTTCTGGGTTACGCAGACCAGGGTGGTCTCGGGATCATCCGCGGTGCGCTCGATTCCGGAGCGTTCGACACGTTCGCGATGGGTGACGGCATGTATGCGCAGGCCCTCATCGACACGATCGGCGATGACATGAACGGCTCGTTCGGCGCCGTGCCCTGGTCCGAAGGGGAAGGTTCCGAAGCGTTCGCGGGACTGACCGAAGCCGCCGGCTTCGACGCCGCAACCTCCTATACCCGCGAAAGCTATGATGCCGCAGCGCTCATCGCGCTTGCGATGCAGGCAGCGGGATCGACCGATCCGAACGAATACAAGATGTCGGTGATGGACGTTGCCAACGAGCCCGGCGAGCAGATCCTGCCCGGTGAACTCGGTCGCGCAATCGAGATCCTGCAGGAAGGCGGTGAGATCGATTACGTCGGCGCGACGAATGTCGAACTGATCGGATCGGGCGAGGCGGCCGGTACCTATCTTGAATACGATATCGAGGACGGCACCTTCTCGCAGGTTGCCATTCGCTGATCCGAAGGCCCGAAACGACGAGGCCCGGCGCGTGATCGCGCCGGGCCCGGACGTGATGGGCCGAAATACCGATCGGGACAAATCGGCCCCACGAGGGAGATGGGATTATGATCGTCGTACGCGACGTCCATAAGCATTTCGGCGGTTTCCATGCTGTCGATGGCGCAACTCTCGAAATTCGGGAGGGTTCCGTGACAGGGCTGGTCGGCCCGAACGGCGCGGGAAAGACTACGCTATTCAACGTGATCGCAGGTGTCCTGCCCCCGACTTCGGGAAGCGTCACGATGGCAGGTGAAGATATCACCGGGCTTCCGCCGCATGCGCTCTTTCACAAGGGACTTCTGAGGACCTTCCAGATCGCACACGAATTCGGATCGATGAGCGTGCGGGAGAACCTGATGATGGTCCCGCCCCGCCAGACCGGAGAAACCCTTGCCTCGACATGGTTCCGCCGGGGTCGCATCCGCGAGGAAGAGCAGGCGCTTGCCCGCAAGGCGGACGAGGTCCTGGAGTTTCTGACGATCGATCACCTCAAGCACGAGAAAGCCGGCAACCTGTCCGGTGGCCAGAAAAAGCTGCTCGAACTCGGGCGGACCATGATGGTTGATGCGAAGATCGTCTTTTTGGACGAGGTCGGCGCGGGCGTGAACCGAACCCTCCTGAATACCGTGGGTGATGCAATCCTAAGGCTCAACCGCGAGCGGGGATATACCTTCTGCATGATCGAACATGACATGGATTTCATCGGCCGTCTTTGCGACCCCGTAATCGTCATGGCCGAGGGCCGCGTGCTTGCCCAGGGTACGGTCGACGAGATCAAGAGTAACGAAGCCGTGATCGAAGCCTATCTCGGAACCGGCCTGAAGAACGCGGTGCCTGCATGAGTACCGCCGCAACATCGACGGATGATACCGCAGGCGAACCTTTCCTCATAGGAGAGGGAATGACGGGCGGCTATGGCGGTGCGGACATCCTGAACGATTGCACGATCTCCGCGCGCGATGGTGAGATTTCGGTGATCGTCGGGCCGAACGGCGCAGGCAAGTCGACCGCGATGAAGGCGGTCTTCGGAATGTTGAACCTGCGAAAAGGGTCCGTCAGGCTTGGCGGGGAGGATATCACGCAGCTCAAACCGCAGGAGCGCGTGGCAAAGGGCATGGCCTTCGTTCCGCAGACCTCAAACGTCTTCACCTCGATGAGCGTGGAAGAAAACCTCGAGATGGGGGCGTTTCTCAGGCGCGACGACATCCGCCCGACCATCGAACAGGTTTATGAACTTTTTCCGATCCTGAAAGACAAGCGGCGGCAGCCCGCGGGCGAGTTGTCGGGGGGACAGAGGCAGCAGGTCGCCGTTGGCAGAGCTCTGATGACGGAGCCGCGACTTCTCATGCTCGACGAACCGACGGCCGGCGTCAGTCCTATCGTGATGGATGAACTTTTCGACCGGATCATCGAGGTGGCGCGGACCGGCATCTCGATCCTGATGGTCGAACAGAACGCGCGGCAGGCGCTTGCGATCGCCCATCGCGGATACGTCCTCGTCCAAGGAGCAAACGCCTTTACCGGCACGGGGCGTGAACTTCTGGAGAACGACGACGTGCGTCGGTCGTTCCTCGGGGGGTGATCGCAATGCCGGACAAGATGTGGGCTGCGTGTTTGGAAAAGCAAAGAGGCGCGGACGGGGCGCGAGAGGTGAGATGCTGGATTTCCTGAACGGTCTGGTGACCCTTCTGAACTTCGTCGTGATCCCCGCGACGGCCTATGGTGCGCAACTCGCGCTCGGCGCGCTGGGCGTGACGCTGATATACGGGATTCTTCGGTTCTCGAATTTTGCCCACGGTGACACCATGGCGTTCGGAGCGATGGCGACGATTCTCGTGACATGGGGGTTTCAGGCGCTCGGGTTGCATCTATGGGGATTGCCGACGGCGCTGCTCGCCCTGCCCTTCGGCATTGCCATCGCGGCAGCTCTCGTGATCGCGACAGACAGAACGATTTATCGCTTCTATCGGCGACAGAAGGTTTCCCCGGTGATCCTTGTTATCGTGTCGATGGGCGTGATGTTCGTCTATAACGGGATCGTCCGTTTCGTCATCGGGCCGGACGATCAGAACTTCGCCGACGGGGCGCGCTTCCTCATCTCCGCACGCGATTTCCGGGACCTCACCGGCCTCGACGAAGGGCTCGCGATCCGGTCGTCCCAGGCGATGACGATCGTGACGGCGGTGATCGTAGTGATGGTCCTTTTCTGGTTCCTGAACCGCACGCGAACCGGAAAATCAATGCGGGCCTTTTCCGACAACGAGGATCTGGCGCTGCTCTCCGGTATCAATCCCGAGCGAGTGGTCGCCATTACATGGATCATCGTCGCCGCGCTCGCGACCGTGGCCGGAGTCCTTTATGGTCTGGACAAGTCTTTCAAACCCTTCACCTATTTTCAGCTATTGCTGCCGATCTTTGCCTCAGCGATCGTCGGCGGTCTGGGAAGCCCGTTGGGTGCCATCGTCGGAGGCTTCGTCGTAGCCTTTTCCGAGGTGACGATCACATATGCATGGAAGAAGGTTCTGGAATACTGGCTGCCCGCCACACTCGAACCGCAAGGCCTCGTCCAGCTCCTGAGCACAGATTACAAGTTCGCAGTCAGCTTCGCGATCCTGGTCATCGTTCTGCTGTTCCGCCCGACCGGGCTCTTCAGGGGGAAATCCGTATGAGAGCCGCGGGCCTTTTTGCTCTCGTCATCGCGTTGATCGTGCTGACAGGGTTCACGCAGAGTTGGAACGTCGCGCTGGGCATCGTCAACATGGGGCTGGTGAGTGCCATCATGGCGCTCGGGGTGAACCTGCAGTGGGGGTTTGCCGGCCTCTTCAATGTGGGCATCATGGGTTTCGTGGCACTCGGGGGTCTTGCCGCAGTCCTGATCGGCCAGCCGCCGGTCGGCGCGGCTTGGGAAGCAGGCGGCCCGCGAGTCCTCGGCGGGCTGGCCATCGGTCTTGGCGTGATCGCGGCTGCGGTGATCCTCTGGCGTCGGCTCCCTGCCGGTCGTCTGCGTGCGCTCGTCCTCCTCGGCGTCCTTATTGCAGGATTCTTCATCTATCGAGGCGTTTTCGATCCTGCGGTTCAGGCAATTGAGGCGGTCAACGCGGCGACGCAAGGCTATCTCGGTGGCCTGGGCCTGCCCATCCTGATCGCCTGGCCGGTTGGCGCGGTCCTTGCTGCCGTAGCCGCCTGGGCCATCGGCAAGACCGCGCTTGGGCTCAGATCCGACTATCTTGCCATCGCGACACTGGGGATTGCCGAGATCATCATCTCGGTCCTGCGGAACGAGGATTGGCTCGCTCGCGGCGTCAAGAACGTCATCGGCTTGCCGCGCCCAGTTCCCTATGAGGTCGATCTTCAACAGAGCCCCGCATTCGTCGAACGAGCCGCGGGAGTAGGCCTCGATCCTGTCGTGGCTTCGACCCTCGCCGTGAAGCTCGCCTATACCGGTCTGTTTGCAGTGATCCTGCTGCTGATCCTATGGTTGTCGCAATCCGCACTGGCCTCGCCCTGGGGCCGGATGATGCGTGCCATTCGCGACAACGAGGTTGCGGCGGAGGCGATGGGCAAGAACGTCAAGGCACGTCACCTTCAGGTTTTCGTTCTTGGCTCAGCCATTTGCGGCCTTGCCGGGGCGATGATGACGACACTCGACGGGCAGCTTACTCCATCGAGCTATCAGCCGTTGCGTTTCACCTTCTTGGTCTGGGTAATGGTCATTGTTGGCGGATCGGGCAACAATTACGGCGCAATCCTCGGCGGGTTCCTGATCTGGTTCCTCTGGGTGCAGGTCGAACCGCTCGGCCTCTGGTTCATGCAGACGATAAGCGACGGGCTTGATCCGGCCAGCCCGCTGCGGGCGCATCTTCTGGCCTCCGCGGCGCATATGAGGCTCTTCACAATGGGAATCCTGCTCTTGCTGGTCCTTCGCTTCTCCCCGCGTGGGCTGATACCTGAACGGTAGGGAGGCCATGGATCCGACGATCGCGATTCTCGCTGCGGGCAGTTCGTCACGTATGCGGGGTGGCGACAAACTGCTCGAACAGGTCAACGGGATCCCCCTGCTGAGATCTCTCGCGATCCGCGCGCTTGAGGTCGGGCTACCGGTGATGGTGACGCTGCCCGAGGCCGGCCCGCGTCATTCGGCCCTCTCAGGTCTGCAGGTGAAAAGGGTTCCCGTTCCCGATGCAGCGACGGGTATGTCGGCATCCTTTCGGGCAATCGGCCGATCTGTTCTCAATCGACCGGTACTTTGCATGCTGGGTGACATGCCTGATATCGAGAACACCGATCTGAAACACATTCACCGCAGCTTCTTGGGCGATCCCGATCGAGTTCACCGCGCCACCAGTGACGATGGCCGTTGGGGTCAGCCGGTCCTGTTTCCTGCACGCCTCGTTGCCCGGTTCGCGACCCTGACGGGCGACAAGGGTGCGCGCAGCCTGCTGCGACGCGAGGACGTCATTCCCGTCCCCCTGCCCGGCGAACGAGCCATCACCGACCTCGACACGCCGGAGGACTGGACGGCGTGGCGCACAGCACGAGAATCGCGGGACGGGCTCGATTAGTTGATAACGCGTTCCTTGTGCATCGCACGGGCATAAAGCCAGATAAGTAGCGAGATCAGGGCCGAGAGCACGATCACGGAAATTCCGACCGGTCCCGACACGCTTACCAGTGAGGGCGTCGCGAAGAACAAGAGCCAGATCACGAGAACCAGGATCGAAATGAAGCTTAGACCCAAGATGAGCGGTGCAAAGGCTACACGAAAAGCCATCAGAAGTACGCCGAGCAATCCGAACCAGACCCCGAACGCCCAGGCCCCGTCGATCCAGTCGGGCATCGTTTCGATGAAGGTTTCCTGCCTGTCGGTTACCATCGCCATCCAGAAGTCGAAACTGAGCTGCGTGGCTGTATAATCGATGACCCCGATGAGGTGCCAGACGAAGGCGACGGTCACGACGGGCCAGAAATGCCAGGGGGTCGGGTGAAACATTCGCGCGCTCCGGAAAAAGGTTAAAAGCAATCTGCCTCGCGGCACGGCTCGCGTCCAGTGACCACGCGCATGGTGCCTAACCGGACGTGCGGATCTGCCACAGGAATTTTCAGATAACGGAGCGTTTGCGCCAAGTGCTGATCCCGGTGCCTCGTGCTAGAATTTTAGTTTCGAGCCGTGGCGTTATCGAGAAAAGACGTTTGCCTGACACGAGGGCGCGGACCGTCGGCTTCAACGCGACGTTGCCTCCACGAGCTGCCAAGGCGCAAGTCTGTCCAAAGTCGGGGCACTAGTAGCAGTTTCCATACGTACCTTCGATTAGCGGAGGTACGTATGGAAACTAACCTACGGCTTGGCGCGTCAATCCACCGCTCGGTTCAAGATTTCGGTGGCGGAACGGTTCAGAAACGCCCCTGTTTGTCGCCTTCACGACCGGGCCGGCGGGGTTTGTGCGTTCTGGTCATTCGGCATTGTCGCTATCAATTCGCGAGAAAAATCCGTCAGCATCTGCCGTACTTCGGCGTGGTTTTCAGGGTTCCAGCGGGCAACCAACTCAGCGAGCCGCGTACGATAGCGTTGCGCCATGCGCTCGAACAAGGTGCGCCCCGCCGCCGTGGTACAGAACGATCCTCCGGGGTCACGCTGCAACAGATCACGTGCCAGCAAACGCTCTGCGACGGGGCTGGCCTGCGAGGCGGAAGCCCCGCCCAGACGATCGAGGGGCAGAGTTCCCTCCGCGCGGGCGATCTGCAGCAAAAGCCAGGCCTCTTCGGGCGACAGATCCACTTCGAGGCTCGTCAGGATGCGATTGAGCGCTTCGCTTCTGTTGGGTTCGCTCGAAGCGATTGCAACGATGCGCCGAAGCTCTTCAAGCGAGCTGGCATTGCGTGGCATGGCGAAACTGTCGGCTATATCGGGACTGACCGGAGCCGATCCCACCGTCTCGCGCAGCGGTATGTCCCGCATTGCCCAGGTCAAAGCAAAGGCAAGCACGGCAAGCGCGGCTGCCGTCACGAAGACGGGATGGAGCGCCCCGGCATAAGCGGCGTGATAAAGATCGCGCGTGGGACCGGGCAGCGCGTTGATGGCCCCCGGGGTCGTGGCGACCGAAGTTCCCGAGGGTAATGTGGCCGACAGGCGTGTCGCCAGGCCGGCGGAGAATATCGCCCCGGCACCCGAAACACCCAGGGCACCGCCGATCGACCGGAACAACGTCGCGCCGGAGGTGGCAACGCCGAGATTGCGGTAGTCCACCGCATTCTGGACGGCAAGAACGAGCACCTGCATCACGAGGCCAAGCCCGAGTCCCAACACCGACATCGCACCGAGTGCCAGAAGCAGGCTGGTCTGCGGGCCGAGAAACGACATCAGTCCCAGTCCTACGGCCATGAGCGCCGTGCCGACGATCGGAAAAGTGCGATACCGTCCGATCCGGCTGATGATCCGGCCCGACACGATCGAGGTCAGGAACAAACCGCCCATCAACGGGGTCAGCGCAAGTCCGGCGCGCGACGGGCTGATCCCCTGAACGATCTGCAGATAGACGGGCATGTAGGTTACCGCAGCGAACATCGCGAGACCGACGATGAACCCGACCGCCGATGAGACGAGGAACGTCTGGTTTCTGAAAAGCGCTGGCGGCAGGATCGGCTCGGCGGCGCGTCTCTCGGCCCAGACGAGCGCGCCGAGGGACAGGATCGTCAGGGCCGCGAGCCCGAGGATGACCGGCGAGGTCCATGGCAGCGTGTTGCCCCCAAGGCTGGTCGACAGCACCAGTGCCGTCAGCCCAATGGCCAGCAATGCCGCTCCGGTCCAGTCCATCGGTCGTGGCTCCCGCTTGGGGGGTGGCGCGAAAGCCCATGCGATGACTGCTAGGCCGACAAGGCCGACGGGAAGATTGACGTAGAAGATCCATCGCCAGCTCAGATGTTCGACTATGTAGCCGCCGATCAGCGGACCGGTGACAGTGGAGACGCCGAATACCGCGCCGAAATAACCCTGGTAGCGCCCCCTCTCGCGAGGGCTGACGACATCGCCGACCGCCGCCATCGCGCTGACGATCAGCCCACCCCCACCCAAGCCTTGGATGGCGCGGAAGATGATGAGGTGCGTGGTGGATTGGGCGAAGCCGCAGAGCGCCGATCCGGCAAGGAACAAGATGATGGCTGCCTGCAGTACGCGCTTGCGCCCGAGCATGTCGCCCAGCTTTCCGTAGATCGGCGTTACCACGGTCATCGCCAGCATGTAGGCAGTGACGATCCAGGCAAGGTACTCAAGCCCGCCCAACTCTCCGACGATCGTCGGCAATGCGGTCGAGACGATCGTCTGAGAGAGTGACGAGAGGAGCATCACCAACATGAGCGCTCCGATGACGACGCGCACCTCTTGTTCCGGGGCAAGATCTGTGGACGCGTCACTCATGGGTCGACTCGGATGCAAGGTCTGGTTCGCTCGAATCTAATACGCTGGTCGGCATGGCAATGGTGTTCTCCCTGCCGCACATTCATGGATGTCACCAGTTCGGCGAGAGATCCGATCCCATGCAGTCGACCGGAGTTGCGACAGGTTGACCGGAGAGCAGAATATCTTGACCCTGTGATCCGGCTCGGCTCTCTCAGATCGTCACATCGACCCGGTTGCATTCTCAAGTCGTTCTGCCGCCATCAGTCAGGACGTATGCGGTTGGATTTGAGGGAATATCCCAATCGGCGAAGCTGAGATATACTTGGCTTCGGCCGGAAGAGATGATGCCTCAGGTTTGACTTCTGCACGCACCTCGCAATACGTCCATTCCCAGTCGATCAGCCATGGCCCCTTCTCCGGGCCGTGGATGGATGCGTCGCAAGTGGCGCGCAGGCACCGACTCGAAACGATGAAAAGGAAACCGAATGACCCTTCGCTCTCTCCTCTTGCTCGGAAGTGCCCTCGGAGCAGTGTCGCCGGCACTCGCCGAGGTGTCGATCGAGACCGGTCCTACGCCCATCCCGGACGGAGAGGCCGTGGCCGAGGGCGACATCACGGTCCGCAACGATCAGTTGGCCTTCACCCTCGCGGTCGAGTCACAAGCCCCGTGGGGTGTCCCGCGTGGTGCCATCGTCGACCTCGCCGCGGTCAAGGACAGCGAGATCGATCTCGACAGGATCGCGTTCGCGGACTTCATCCCGAACAACTGGTCCGCCTGGCCCAACACCGGCCGCGAGGTCGAGATCGTAACCGATACGCCCGAAAAGGCGGTCATCCGCATCACCCGGGATTTCGGGGAAGCCGACCTTGTCACGACCTATACGCTGGAAGACGGGTCGGACCGCATCCACCTTGTGACCGAAATGGTGAATACCGGCGATGCACCGCTTGAGGGGCTGCTCTCGGGCTTCACGCTCTGGCCGGACAGCGGATATTTGTTCGCGGTTCCGGGACTTCAGGACGCGGAAGATAATTCGGCTGATGGAGCACTTTCGGACCGGGTCGTCGCCTATGATGCGGACTGGTCGATCGCGCTTCACGCGCCTTATTTCGACCGCGTGGATTACGACACAAAGGACCTCTACCTCGAACATGACCTAGCCCCAGGCGAGAGCCGCAGCTTCGAGGGATGGCTCCAGGTGGGTGGCAGCGGCGATCTCGCCCCCGTGGTTGGCGCAGAGATCGAGCGCGGCGACGGCGCAGGAGGCTCGCTGTCGGGTGACATCTCGAGCGACGGCAGCCCTGTCGAAGATTCTGTGCTGGTGGTCGAGCGAGAAGATACCCCCTATGCGTGGACGTTGACGCCGGATGGAAGTTACGAGATCGACCTGCCGGCAGGAGAGTATAGCGTCTACGCCACCGCCGAGGGATACTCGCAATCGGAGCCGCAGTCCGTGACGGTGGTGGCCGGTGACAGCAAATCGCTCGACTTCGACAGTCTCGAAGCCCCCGGCACGCTGAACTTCGCCGTGACGGACGAAGAGGGTGCGCCTCTCGATGCCCGCATCTCCATCACCGAAGGTCAGGCACCGATCGTCGAGTTCCTTGGTCGTCGGACCTTCTTCACCGAACTCGACGAGACGGGCGACGCCACCGTCGCGCTGGCACCCGGCGATTATGTCTTCACTGTCGGGCACGGCGCAGGTTTCCTCAGCAAGGGCAAGGAAGTCGATGTGACGATGACGTCAGACGAGACGCAGAACGTCGACGTTTTGATCGAGCTTCTGGCGCGTCCGTTCGATGATGAGTGGTTCGCCTCGGACATGCATCACCATGCCGATCAGCTCGAAGGGACGACCCCGCCGGAATACCTTGCACGCAGCGAGCTTGCCGCAGGGCTCGATCTGATCTTCGTGAGTGACCACGACTCCACCATCAATCACGAGGAACTGGCCGGGATCGCGGAAAGCCGCGACGTTCCGTTCGTCCCCTCGATCGAGTTCTCCTCGTCCTGGGGGCATTTCAATGCCTACCCGCTCGACCTTGGCATACCGCTTGAGATCGATACATCTACCGCGACCGCGGCCGAAGTGCTCGCCGAGGCGCGCCGCATGGGGGCGGAGGCGATTCAGTCCAACCACCCGTTCATCCCCTACGGCTACCTTGCGAGCCTCGAGGCCGGAACAGTCCCGGGCGGCTTTGCTGCCGATTTCGACCTTCTGGAGATGAACGGTCCGGACGACGACGCTAGGGTATTCGAACGCGCGGGTCAGCTTTGGACTGAAGGCCAGAGGATCTTCCTCTCCGCCGGATCCGATGCGCATGACGTCTGGAATGACGATACCGGTTCGGCCCGTGCCTATGCCCATGTGCCCGGTGGACTGAGCACCGATGGCTTTGTCGCGCGCCTCAAGAACGGAAATGCGTACGTAACACGCGGACCTCTGATCGAACCTTCGGTGATGTTCGGCACCGCGCTACGTGTCGCACCGGGCGAAGAGAAGGCGCTGTCCTTCGACCTGACAGCCGTGAATGGTTTGACCAACGCGACACTCGTCGGACCGGACGGAGAGATTGCAAGTCAGTCCTTCGACGGGAGCCCAATCGAAGGTGTCGCGGAGTTCACGATCACGCCCGAGCCTCGTAGCGAGGGCAATGATTGGGTGGCGATCACGGTCGAGGACGCCGAGGGAAAGATGGCCTTCTCGGATCCGATCTGGGTGAGCCCGATCGCGGAAACAGACGTCCTGCCCGCGGATTGAGAACATGCCTCTGGCGTTGCGACCGGCAACGCCAGAGGCGGCCCTGCATGTTATTTAGAACAGACTTCAGGCATCATCGTCGCGGCAATACACAATGACTGGTTCTATCGTAATGGGCGGCCTCGCCGTTCGGAGCCGGAGATGAAACTCCCCAAAGCAGTTGATAGCCGGACCACCCACCCAAGGACACGTGATGGATTTCCTGGAGATGTTCTATCAAGGCTGGGAAGGGATCATACGGACAGTAGTCGTAGGTACGCTCGCCTATGCCTCCCTCATGATATTCCTCAGAATTACCGGCAACCGCACCTTGTCGAAACTGAACGCGTTCGATCTGATCGTGACCGTCGCGCTCGGTTCGGTTCTTGCGTCGATCCTGATGTCCAAGGGCGTCGCACTTGCGGAAGGCATCACGGCCTTGCTGCTATTGATCGGATTGCAATACCTCGTCGCGGTGCTATCGGTGAAGAGCCAACGCTTCGCCAGGATGGTACGTTCGGAACCGCAGCTCTTGCTGCGGGATGGCGAGCCGCTGTTGCAAGCGATGCATGCAGCCCGCGTGACCCGTGACGAGCTTGACACAGTGATGCGGACCTCGGGCTATACGGACCAATCCACGATTTCCGCGATCATCCTCGAGGCGGATGGTTCGTTCTCGGTGGTTGGCATTGGCGACAAGGCAAGTGACCGCGTCGCGGTGGGCAACCTTTCGACGTAGGACAAGCGTGGTGAGGTTTATCCCGGATCTTCGACATATGGCGCGCCTTGCCAGATAGCGTTTGAGAGATCGACCATTCTTCTCGACGAAGAGATTAAGGCGAAGCGGGACCCATATTCTGTTCGAAGACCGTGTCATTCCGGCAATCGCTCGGCCAGTTCATCGCGTAGCCATGAAATCAGGGCATCCGTTGCCGCATGGTTCCCTCGCCGGGCACCGCGAAAAACCGATATTTCCGTCGGGCGGAACACCGCTTCGTCGCAGACCCGCACGAGCTTGCCGTCGGCGACAAGTCCGCTCACCGTGTTGCGCCACCCGAGCGCGATCCCCTGCCCCGCCACCGCTGCCTGAAGCACAAGTGGGAAGCTGTCGAATCCTGTCGTCTTGGTACCTTTGGGCATCGCGTGCCCGATGGCTGCGAACCAGTCCGGCCAATCCATCCAGTCCTGGGGCAGGACCTCATGCGAAAGTAGCGGGTGCTTCGACAAATTTCCGGGCGATAGTGGAAGCGAACCGGACGGGATCAGTCCGGGAGCGGCCACAGGGAAAACCTCGTCCGAAGCGGTGAAGATCAGACGTGCCGAACCGGAAGCCCGTCCGGTCGTTTGGATCGCCACGTCGAATGGCTCTGGTGCCGCAGTCAACGGTGCCAAGGCGCTGACGACACGAACTTCCAAGCCTGGATGGCGTTCGTGGAAGCCCGCGAGGCGCGGCATGAGCCAGTAAAAGGCCTCGCAAAGCTGACAATGCAGCACCAGTCCCTTGGCGGACTGCCCACCGCGCAAGCGCGTCGTCTCGGTCGCGATGTCGGCGAGCGCCCCACCAATGACCCGTCCAAAGGCACGCCCGGCCTCGGTCAGGAAAACCGCCCGGTTACGACGTTCGAAGAGCCGAACCCCGAGATCGGCTTCCAGGGCGGCGATCTGCTTGGTCACGGCAGTCTGCGTCAGGCCCAGCTCTTCGGCAGCATCCGTGAAACTTTCGTACCGGGCGGCTGCCTCGAAAGCAGGAAGGCGCGACAGCGGCGGCAGATGGCGGCGATGCATTCCAATCCTTCATGCTTGGACGATCCATTCTCATTTTATGAGGCAGTCCGCGCATGCTTTCCATCCCGCATGGCATCTAAGATAGAACAAGGCCGAACTCTCGGCGGAACCATGTCCGGGATCGTCGCGGTTCTCGTGGCTGTTTCGCTTTTGTCTTTCTCGGACGCGCTGGTGAAGCTGAGTGGTGACAGCTTCGGGCTGGCGCAGTTGATCCTGCTGCGGTCGGCCGTGGCAGCGATATTGCTCGCAATATGGCTGCTGCCCTTGTTCGGCCTGTCCGGCCTTCGGCTGGTTAGACCCGGATGGGTTTGGGCGCGTAGTCTTTGCCTAAGCGCGATGTGGCTGAGTTATTATTCCGCGCTGCCCTACATGTCCTTCGCGCTCGCCGCCGCATGTTATTATACCGCACCGGCATGGATGGCGTTGCTGAGCCGCGTGCTGCTAGGGATGAAGATCGGTGGGCGGGGATGGTCCGCCATCGCGCTATCCCTTGCCGGGGTGCTCCTTGTGGTTTCGCCGTCGCCCGACAGCGTTACCCCGGTGCTGCTGCTTCCACTGACCGCCGCCGCATTCTATGCCTTGGCCGGCATCATCACGTGGAGCAAATGCCAAGCCGACAGCCCGTCGGCGATGGCGTTCACGCTCAACATTTGTCTTTGCGTCGTTTCCGGACTGGGCTTGCTTGTTCTTTCATTCCACCAGCCCACCGACACGGAAAGCTTCGTCCTGTCGACTTGGCCACGCCTCACACGTGGAGACTGGAGTCTCGTAATTCTCCTTGGAGCGCTGCTGGCCGTCATCGCCACTGCGGTCGCGATGGCATACCGGCTTGCTCCCACACCGGTCGTGGGTGTCTTCGACACCGCTTATCTCGGCGCTGCTGCGATTTGGGGCGTCCTTTTCTTCGGGGAAGTTCCTTCCGTTACAGAAGGCTTGGGAATGGTGCTGATTGCGGGAGGTGCGGCGCTCATGAGCGTCAGGCAAAGATCGAAGTTCAGCATGAGCTTTAGGTACACTCGTGAAGCCGCGCCGCGACTTCCGGCCGGACGCCCGACATCGCATTTCACTCGCTGATCAAAGCTATTGCCGGACAGACGGTCCAAGCAAGAACCGCGTCATCCCAGAAGCAACATGACTGGGAGGTAAATCACACTCGGTCCTTCAATCGCATCCGATGATGAATGCCGCGCTTTAGTGCGATTTCGGACCGCCTACGATGGGTGTCCATAGGGAGAGACGAACCAATGGCTAGAAACTCTGTACTCTTACCTGGACGAGGGGGCGGTTAGGCTTTGCATCGATGCAGCCGGCGCGTTTGAGGCCGGCCAGGAAAAGGATCCGCGAATGTCGATCGAACGCGTAGATACTCTCGTGGTTGGAGCTGGTCAGGCCGGCATCGCAATGAGTGAGCACCTTGGCCGCGCAGGCGTCGATCACGTCGTACTCGAACGCTCGCGGATCGCCGAAGGTTGGCGCAGCAAACGCTGGGATTCGCTGGTTGCCAATGGCCCTGCCTGGCATGATCGCTTCCCCGGAATGGAATTCAAGGCCGCCCCCGGGGCTTTCGTGGGCAAGGATGGCGTGGCCGAGTATCTCGACGATTATGCGTCCATGTTGAATGCCCCGATCCGCACGGGGGTCGAAGTCGTATCGGTCGAACGGCTCGACGGGCGGCAGGGATTCCATGTCGAGACGTCGGAAGGGGTCGTTGAAGCGTTGAACGTGGTAGCAGCGACGGGGCCGTTCCAAACCGCGGTCATTCCCCCGGTCGTACCCGACGGCGCCGGACTGACGCAGATTCATTCCAGTCAATACCGCAATCCCTCGAGCCTTTCCGAAGGTGCCGTCCTCGTGGTCGGGGCGGGATCCTCCGGCGTGCAGATCGCCGATGAGCTGAACCGGTCTGGTCGCAGGGTTTTCCTTTCGGTCGGTCCCCATGACCGGCCGCCGCGCGCCTACCGCGACCGAGATTTCGTCTGGTGGCTGGGTGTGCTGGGCCTGTGGAACATGGAAACTCCCGCTCCGGGAACGGAACATGTCACCATTGCCGTCAGCGGGGCTCGTGGCGGTGAAACGATCGATTTCCGCAACCTTGCGAACCAGGGCATCACGCTGCTCGGTCGAACGGAAACCTATGTCGGGGGCAAGCTGAGCTTTGCGCCGGACCTTCGGCGCAACATCGAAGGCGGGGACCAGACCTACCTCGACCTGCTGCGTGCGGCCGACGCTTATGCAGCTGAGAACGGCCTCGACCTGCCTGAGGAGCCCGAGGCCCATGAACTGGGCCCCCTGCCCGACCATGCCACCGACCCGGTTCTCTCGCTCGACCTAAAGGAAGCCGGAATCACGACGATCATCTGGGCGACCGGCTTCGGCTTCGATTATTCGTGGATGAAAGTCGACTGCTTCGACGAGAATGGACGTCCCATTCACCAGCGCGGTGTCGGCAAGGTTCCTGGCATCTTCTTTCTCGGTCTGCCGTGGCAATCGCGGCGAGGCTCCAGTTTCATATGGGGGGTCTGGCACGACGCCAAGCATGTGGCGGATCAGATCACGACCAGCGCCAGATACATCCAGTACGATCGCGAGGCCCGCTCGGAGGCACAGCAATCCAAAGCGCCCGCGACGGAATCCGTCTGAACACGACCCATTCCGGACAAGGGCGACAAAGGGCTGCCCTTCCGGCTTTTCCCGGAGACCAGCATGGCTCATACCCGTATCCGCAAGTTCAACACGAGGGAAACCTACCCCGAACAGAACCTCGACAACGACCTCTGCCAGGCCGTCGTCGCCGAGGGCAGGATGGTCTTCCTTCGAGGCCAGTGCCCGCAGAACCTCGAGGACGCGAAAACAATCGAAAGCCACGATCCGGTCGAACAGACCCACAAGGTCATGCAGAACATCAGGCAGTTGATGGAAGAATGCGGCGGCGCGATGGAACATGTCTGCCGAGTGCAGGTCTTCCTGACCGACGTCCGCAACCGCGAGGCCGTTTACCGGACGATGGGAGAGTACATAAAGGGGATCCATCCGGTATCGACCGGACTGGTGGTGACGGCCCTCGCCCGACCCGACTGGCTGGTCGAGATCGAGGCCACCGCGGTCATCCCCGCCGAACACGGCGCTACCTGAAGGAGACGCGAAGTGACATTCTCCCTCGTCGCACGTTGCGCGAAGACCGGTATGTTCGGAGTCGCGGTCTCGTCTTCCTCGCCCGCCGTTGCGGCGCGATGTTCCTATGCAAGGGCAGGCGTGGGATCGGTCGCCTCGCAGAACGTGACCGATCCGACCCTCGGCCCGCTGACCCTGGATCTGATGGAGGGCGGCATGTCGTCAGCTCAGGCTATAGCGGAAGTAAGGGCCCGAGCGGAATTCCTGGAGTACCGGCAGCTTCTGGCCGTCGATGCCCGGGGACGCACCGCGATTCATTCAGGGCCGCGTTCCCTGGGGATCTGGACGCAGGCCGAGGGGCCGGATGTCGTTTCGGCTGGCAACTTGTTGGCAAATGACAGCGTGCCGCAGGCTGTGGTCGATGGTTTCCTCGCCGACGATGGCCATCTCGGTGACAGACTGATTGCGGCCTTGCGCGCCGGCCTTGCGGCGGGAGGCGAGGCCGGACCCGTCCATTCTGCCGGCATGATGCTCGTAGACAAGGTTGCCTGGCCGGTCGCCGACCTTCGTTGCGATTGGACCGACGACTGCCCGATCGAGGCCATTGCCACCGCGTGGGAGGTCTACAAGCCCCAGCTTGATGCCTACGTCACCCGAGCGTTGGATCCGCGAGAAGCACCTTCCTACGGTGTGCCCGGCGACGACTGAGACGCTTACAGGAAGGTGTCCGTACAGACTGGGGTCGTAATATCCCGCATGAAGCTTTCCGCAGGCTCCCCGAAGCGGTGCCTCCGGCCCGGTCAGCCGCGCCATCGCGTCTGGCGAGAGCACCGCTTGCCGAGTGACATCCAGCCCCGCCATGACGATCGGAATGCCACTGTCGAACACGACGCGCGCGGCCTCGGGGTCGACGTGGAAATTGAACTCGGCCACGGGCGTCGTGTTGCCAGGACCGAAGGCCGCCCCGCCTAAACCATGGGCAACCAGCCCCAGCGGGGGAGCATGTCACCCGCCACCTTTCCCTTCCTGGTCGTGGACTGCCCGATAAAGTCCGCGACAAAAAGACTGTTGGGTTTGGCGGATATCTACCGAAAGGCGGAAGGGTTCTCCTGGGCAGGCAGCCGAAAAACCGGACGGGATTGCGATATTTCTTTGTTGTCGCAAGGCTAGGCGAGATGGGAGCCAGCTACTTTCTAGGTCCGACTGATCCGCTTTGGCTCCATGACCGGGAGCTCCATACCAGGGATATATTCGTTGGAAATTATGCTTGCGCAAAAGTCCATGAAGGTGCTCACCATCCGCGTCGGTACCTGCCGCGCCACGCGGAGCAACCCGAGCCGCATTGGCATCTGGTCTCCGGCGATCCTCAACTTGTGCACTCTCTGGCCATCCAGCGCGTCCGAGGAGCGCGGCCGGATATTCGCGATCGTGTATCCGAAATTGTTGGCAACCATCGCGCGAATGACATCTTGCTGTTTCAATCGAGCAGAGACCTTCGGCGTCAAACCGGCGCGCGCGAAAAGACCCATGAAATAATCGCGCGACAATGGCAGATCGAGAAGGATCAGGTCGCGTTCCGCCAGTTCTTCCAGCGTCACGGCCGACTGCTCGGCGATGGGATTGGTCAGGGCAACCATCGCGTAAGGGGCAAGCTGTGCGAGCGGCGTGAATACGAAGCCGTCTGGTACATGCAGATCGTAAGTCAGAGCGACATCCAGCTGTGCTCTCTCCAGCTTCGAAAGAAGGATCTCGTGGTCCGTCACCTCGGGGAGTACCCGGGCACTCGGAAAAGCGGCGCGAAAACCATGAATAACCTGCGGCAGCACCATTGGCGCAAACGTCACGAGGCAACCGAGCGACAGATTTCCCTGCACCATTCCGGTCGCTTCCGAAACCTTCAGATAAAGTCCCTGCGCCTGATCCAGAAGCTTCTTCGCCTCGGCGAGCGTCTCGCGTCCCACCGGGGTCAGCGACAGGCCTTGGGCATGGCGGCGAAGGAATAATTGGGCACCCAGTTCCGCCTCAAGCTGCGAGATGGCCGTCGAGATCGAGGGTTGCGAGATGTTTATCCGCTCGGAGGCAAGCGTAATCGAACCGCATTCCGCGGTTGCGATGAAGTATTCGATTTGCCGCAAAGTGAAACGCATGGCGAAATTCAGTAGGACATTTCCTGCCCGGGGTCATGTCGGAAAATGGCGTGGCAAAAACACATGCACGACAGGCGTAACATCCAGAGTTGAACCTTACCGTAATTAACTTCGAAGAATTACCTCCCACTGCAATGTAGGAAGAAGTTGAACCGGTTGATCAGCGGAGGAATTGATCAATGCAAACGAATTCTACTTAAGCGGGGCGTTGTTGCAGAACTCTGTCTGCGGGCGATTCACAGCGTGAATCCAGTTGGTTAGACGGGCTGCATGAGCAAGCCTTCCCCCGCCCGCTACCGCACGACGAACTGGTCCAGCTACAACGCTGCCTTGCGCAAGCGCGGCTCAATGCTGATCTGGATAGACCGGGAGATGGCTTGGCTGGCGCCGCATAAAGGTCGGCTCGGACGTCCACCCGTCTTCTCAGATGCCGCTATCCAGTTTTGTCTGTCGGTCAAAGTTCTCTTCAAGCTGCCCTTGCGACAGACCGCCGGTATGGTGGCCAGCCTGCTCCGGTTGGCGGGGCTGAACTGGTCCGTCCCCGACTTCAGCACCCTGTGCCGCAGGCAAAAGACCTTGGCGGTCCAGATCCCGTATCGCTGCTCCGATGGCCCGCTCAACTTGCTCGTGGATAGCACGGGCATCAAGTTCCTCGGCGACGGTGAGTGGCAGGCGCGCAAGCATGGCGCCCAAGGCCGTCGTCAGTGGCGCAAGGTGCATCTCGCCATGGATACGGCCACTTCCGACATCCGGGCCGTCGAGTTCACTCCAAGCCGCGATGGCGACAGCCCGATCCTACCCGAGCTACTCGGCCAGATCCCCGAGGACGAGCAGATCGGCACGGTGACCGCCGACGGTGCCTACGACACACGTCGCTGCCATGCTGCTATCGCCGACCGGCAAGCCACACCGATCATCCCGATCCGGAGAAACGGGCGCGCCTGGAAGGAAGACGGCCCGGCAGCGAAGGCGCGGAACGAGACGCTGCGCGCCACGAAGCATTACGGCAGAGCATTCTGGAAGTACTGGACCGGATACCACGCACGCAGCCGCGTGGAGGCGAAAATGCGATGCCTCAAAGCATTCGGCGAACGCATAGCCGCAAGAGACCCTGACCGCCAAACCGCCGAGATCCACATTCGCGTCGCACTCATGAACCGCTTCAATGCCCTCGGCACTGCCGAGATCGTTCGCGTCGCATAACCTCAGCGGGGGAAGGGGAAGTCATGCCTCAAGCGTGAGTTCTGCAACAATGCCCTTAAGCGGCAACCCGACCAGTAAAACGCAGATCGGGCAGGTCCCTCTAAGTGTTCAAGCTGTTGACTGATTGGTGCCCGCACCAGGAGTCGAACCCGGGACCTACTGATTACAAATCAGTTGCTCTACCAGCTGAGCTATACGGGCAGTCAGCGCCTTCCTAGAATGACGAAAGTCGCTTGTCCATCTCCTCCTGCGTTGTATGTGCGATCAATCCGCGCCTTCGGTTTCGATGTAGATCGTCGATCCGCAATGCTTGCAGTGGCTCGCGTCCCGTTCGTGGAGACTTAGCCCGCACGTACCACAACATTGCTCGACCTTGTTGGGCCGGTAGAGCGCCTGAAGCAGCTTGAGGAAGAACCCGACGCCGAAGATCATGATGCCGATCGTCATGACCCGCCCAAGTGGATCGGTCAGTGTGATGTCACCGTATCCCGTCGTCGTCAGCGTGGTGATCGTGAAGTAGAGCGCGTCGATATAGGTTTGCATATTCTCGTTGCGCCCGTGTTCCCACACCCAGACGAGTGAGGTCACCACGAAGATGAATGCCAGAAGGTTCGTAGCCGCCGTGACGACACGGGGATTGATGTCTACCCAAGGCGTTCGACGGTTGAGCTTCTCGGCGAATTCCGAAACACGCATCAGGCGCAGCACGCGCAATACCTTGAAGAAACCGAGATTCGCTCCCGTCAGGACGGGAGCGAGAAGCGACACGACGACTATGATATCTGCAAGGGTCGGGACACTCAGCAGGTACCGCACCCGGCGTTCGGCGATCCAGAGGCGCAGCGATAGATCGGTCAGCACGACGATTGCAATCGCAAGGTCGAGCAGCAGCAACCGAGTGGTCGCTTCCGCCGTCGCGGTGTAGATGAAATAGCCGATCGTCGAGATATCGAAGAGAAAAAGCAACGTCCGGAAGATATGGGCGCGATCGCCGTCTCCGCGATAGAGCTCGTGAATGATGTCCTTCAACGCCCGCTCTCCCGGCTCCGTTTCGCGCGGCCTAACACGGTCCCGCCGCCGGATGCACGTCGGATCAGCCGGACTGAAACATGCGGATCGCAACAAGGGCGATGGCGCACCCGGCGGCAAGTTCGATCGCGGGCAGGATGCGGAAGAGCCGCGCGCCGCCGCCGGTGAGAGTGGCAAGCGCGCCTTCCCTCGCCGTCACGGCGACGATAGCAACCGCTACGGTAACGAGGCCGGTCCCGAACGCCATGGCGATCGTCCCGGCCATTCCAGCGACCCAGATGTCCATGTGCCAACTCAGCACCAGCAACAGGAGCGCGCCGCTGCAGGGCCGGATGGCGATTCCCGCGATAAGTGCCGCGACCTCGCGGCCATTACCGGCTTCGGTGACCGCTTCGGGCGTGGGCCCATGGGCATGACCGCAGCACTCCGAATGGGCCTGATCCCGCGACGCGATGCGCCGGGTGCCGCGCCAGACAAGCCAGAGGCCGATCGCTCCGATGGCCGCGGCGCTGATCGGAACCATCACGTCCTCGGCCAGGGCAGTCATGCGCTCCCGCGACCAACCGAGAGCAAGCAGGCCTGCACCCGTCAGCACGATCGCTGTCACAGCCTGGCCGAGAGCCGAGATCATCGCGACGATCGAGAGACGCAGAAGCGGAACACGGCGCCCGATGCCGTAGCCACCGACCAGGACCTTCCCGTGACCCGGTCCGATCGCATGCACGACCCCGTATGAAAAACAGATGCCGGCCATCGCGAAAAGCGCCCCTGGTTCCCCTGCCCTCAATGCGCGCAGGGTTCTGGCGAGCGCGTTCTGAAATTCGCGTTGATGCCCCGCCGCCCAATGCGCCAAGCGGGCATCGGTCCCCGAGATCATGGCCCAGACGAGTGTCCCGGCAACGATGGCGAAGAGGATCAGCGCGGCGCGTCGCATGACAGCACGAATGCATCCGAGAAAAGTATGCCGATATCGTCCAGTTCGACAACTTCGAACGGGTCCGCACTCTGGTCGAGTGCTGCGAGATCCTCGCCCACCGCGCGCATCGCCGCGCCATGGTCCGCGGCCTTCCGCGCCAGTCCACAATCCTCTCGTCCCTCGATCCCCGGGGCATCTGGAACGTCGTAGGCCACGAAATAAGTCGGATCGTAGGCGCGTGCCACAATGCTGCTGTCTCCGACAGCGAGGGGCTCGACGACTGGGCGCAGATGCGTGGTAACGACGCGATTGTCGCGCCAATGTGCCTCATGCGCCTTTGGCGGCCCGAGATCTATCAATTGGCCGTTGCGTGTCACGGTGAAATCGCCCGGAAACCCGGCCTCCCAATCGACATCCTTGCCGGCAAAGTCATCGAGCAGCCCCTGTTCGGGGATGCCGTCGCCATCCGCGTCGAGATCCTGTTCCTCGACCAAGAGAAGCGAGTAGAAATCATCGTAGGTCCATTCGATCCTCACCGCTTCGAGCCTTCCCCGGTCGTCGAAGACGAGGTCGAAATCGGTGTCGATGAAAATGTGCGGATGTGCCCCGGCGGACGTCGCCAAGGCGCATGTCGTCATTAACTGGATGAGATAGCGCATACCCGCGGGGTAGGCGCAATCCCGCTTCTTCGCAACGCTGCCGCACCACCATGCGCGACGCGTCGCCCAGAACTGATCACGCGCCACATTCCGCGATGTCTTCGGCGATGCCGCGGATGAGACCTGGGTAGAAATCCGACCCGAGTGAGATATCGCTGCCCAGTGGGTCGATTACGCCCTGTCTGGTTTCTGTTTCCGATATCACCGTCTCGACGAGGCCAGGGTTGAACTGAGGTTCCGCGAAAACGCAGGACACGTCCCGTTCCTTGATCGCATCGCGGATCTGCTGGAGGCGCGCGGCGGATGCGCCGGAGGCGTCGCTCAGTTCGATCGCACCGACCGTCCTCAGGTCGAAGAACGTCTCGTAGTACTGGTAGGCATCATGGAACACGACGAAGCGGAGATCCCCGACCGGAGCGAGTGTCTCGCGGGCCGCATCGACTGCGACATCGATTGCGGATTTCCCAACCTCTGAATTTGCGGAATAGGTTTCCGCGTTTTCCGGATCGAGATCGGAAAGCGTCGCCGCGATTGTATCAAGCCAGATCTTGCCGTTCGAAGGGTCGAGCCAGGCATGGGGATCCAGTCCGTCATGCGAGTGACCATGTCCGCCGTGGTCGTGGCCCTCATGACCGTGGTTCTCGTGGGAATGATCGTGATCCGCGCCGTGTGAATGGCCGTTCACTTCATCATTGTGATCATGGCCATGCGCGTGATCTTCATCGGATGCGAAAACGGCGTTCTGCCGGAACTCGTGCGTGGTCGTGCCCTGCACATCGAGCAACGAGATGCTATCGGTTCCCGCCGCAAGGTTCCGGATCGCTCCGGCGAGCCATGGTTCGAGCGGTTCGCCAACCCAGAAGATCGCATCCGCATCCTGCAGTGCCTCCGCTTCGGAAGGACGCATAGCATAATCGTGGGGCGAGGATCCACGGCTCACGATGAGATCGGGTTCACCCAGATCACCCATCACCGTCGCCACGAGCGAATGGATCGGCGGAATGTCCGCAGCGACGTTCGGGACGTCCGCGAAACCGACACTCGAAGTCAGGAGGATTGCGATGCCGGGAAGGGCTGCCTGGCGGATGGACATGACGGCTCCATGTGATTAAGTAACAATTCACCCGAACCGGTATACGTGATAGTATAACAGATCAATAGTCGTCTTGGAGGTTTTCCATGGCAAGCCCCGCCTTTGAATCGCACGACCATCAGAGCTGTATTGCCGATTGCGTTGCCTCGGCCGAGCGTCACTGCGCCGAGAACCGCCTTCAGTTCACCAAGGTGCGTCGTCGCGTGCTCGAGATACTGCTCGGAGAGCACAAGGCCATGGGTGCGTATGAGATCCTCGATCGGATCCGGGCCGAGGGGCTTGGATCGCAACCGCCCGTCGCCTACCGCGCACTCGACTTCCTTGTCGCGCATGGGTTCGCGCATCGTGTCGAGCGGTTGAACGCGTTCATAGCCTGCACACATAGCGATGATCGTCACGCACCAGCCTTCCTCATCTGTCGGTCCTGCGACCACATCGTCGAGGCGGAGACGGATCCGATGGCCGGAGAGCTCGGCCGGGCGGCCGAAGCAGCGGGATTCGTCATTGAGCGCACCATGCGCGAGGCCGTGGGTCTCTGCCCGCGATGCGCCGGGGCCGAAGCATGAACGCGCTTATAGAGACGCGCGGCCTCACCGTCCGATACGGACGGGAGACCGTGCTCGACGCGGTCGACTTCCACGTCGCACGTGGCGAGATCGTGACCATCGTGGGGCCCAACGGTTCGGGCAAGTCGACACTCCTGCGAGCGCTTCTGGGTGGCGTCATGCCCTCGGACGGTCGGATCGTCCGCGCGGATGGATTGCGGATCGGCTATGTGCCACAACGTCTTTCCCTCGATCCCACGCTTCCGATGACGGTCGCGCGCTTCATGGGATTGCCACGGCGCGCAGGTCGCGCAGCGATTCTCGACGCGCTCGATCTCGCGGGCATGGCCGATATCGCTGATCGGCAGATGGCAGACCTTTCAGGCGGGCAGTTCCAACGTGTCCTGCTCGCCCGGGCTATTCTGGGGGATCCGGACCTTTTGATCCTGGACGAGGCGACCGCAGGGCTCGACCAACCGGGGGCCGCATCCTTCTATCGGCGGATCGAGGAAGTCCGCGCCCGAACCGGTTGCGCTGTCCTGATGGTGAGCCACGATCTCCATGTCGTGATGAGCGCCTCGGACCGCGTCGTCTGCCTAAACGGACATGTCTGCTGCGAGGGGACGCCCCGCGTCGTGGCCGAGGCACCGGTCTATCGCGCCCTCTTCGGTGCGGGAACGCAAGGTGCCTTTGCGCTCTATCGCCATGACCACGATCACGCGCACGATCATGCCCATCGTCACGCACATGACGAAACGGCGGATACGGCGGCTGAGTGATGCTCGACGATTTCATGACGCGTGCGGCGCTCGCCGCGATCGGGACCGGCCTCGCCGCGGCCCCTCTCGGGTGCTTCGTCGTCTGGCGGCGCATGGCCTATTTCGGAGATGCCGTCGCCCATGCGGCAATCCTGGGCGTGGCCCTGTCGCTCGCCACGACGCTGCCCGTCTTTCTCGGCGCGCTTGTCGTGGCGCTGGTCATGGCCGCGATCGTGACCACACTTTCGGGGCGAGGGTTTGCGATGGACACCCTCTTGGGGGTGATGGCCCATTCCGCACTCGCCATCGGGCTTGTCGCAGTGTCGTTCCTGACGAATGTGCGCATCGACCTTATGGCATACCTCTTCGGCGATATCCTTGCCGTCTCGCGTACCGACATTCTCGTGATCTGGGGCGGAGCCGCGGCAATCCTGGCACTCGTCGGATGGCGGTGGTCCGCACTTCTGACCGCGACACTCAATCCCGATCTCGCACGTGCCGGCGGCATTGACCCGCGACGCGAGCAGCTGTTCCTGACGCTCGCGCTCGCACTCGTCGTCGCGGTCGCGATCAAGGTGGTGGGCGTATTGCTGATCACCGCGATGCTCATCATTCCGGCCGCGGCCGCGCGTCCCTTCGCGCGCACACCCGAGGCGATGGCGGCTATTGCCGCTGCCATCGCCATGGCAGCGGGATGGATCGGACTGCGCGTCTCATACACAGCCGATACGCCCACGGGGCCGACGATCGTCTGCGTCATCGCCGCCGCCTTCTGCGTGTCGAGCCTTGTTTCGACCATTGGGCGGGCTTCCGCGCGCTAAATCCCGATGGCCCGGTCCAGATGTGTGTAGCCTCCATCCGGAAACAGCCATTGTCCCGTCATATGGCTCGACCGTTCGGACAGCAAAAATGCGCAGGTGTTGGCGATCTCGCGCGCGGTTGTCATGCGCTTTCCGAGAGGGATGCGTCGTGTGATCTCCTCGAGCGCCGCATCGGGATCGTCGAGGGTGTCGATCCACCGGCGATAGAGAGGCGTCATCACCTCGGCCACCACGATCGCGTTGACGCGAACGCCGTCGTCGAGGAACTCGGTCGCCCATTCGCGCGTCAGGCCAAGCTGTGCCGCCTTGGCGGCAACATAGGCCGATGTACCGCCCTGCCCCGTCAGCGCAGTCTTGGAACTGATGTTGACTATGGCCCCGCGGCTGGCCCTCAGATCGTCGGCCAGATGATGCACCATCGTGTAGTAATGCACGAGGTTCTGGTCGAGGCTACGCCGGAACGCGTCCGGCCCGGCATCCAGACCC
This sequence comes from Palleronia sp. LCG004, assembly GCF_032931615.1. NCBI lineage: Bacteria > Pseudomonadati > Pseudomonadota > Alphaproteobacteria > Rhodobacterales > Roseobacteraceae > Palleronia > Palleronia sp. LCG004. Next base: position 1,085,611 of record NZ_CP136759.1, on the reverse strand, counting down.
ACGCCGTCATTCGCGCCCGCATTGTTGACGAGCCCGTGAATTGCCCCGTGCCTTTCACGAACCGCCTTTACCGCCGAAGCGCAGGCGTCATCGTCGGAAAGCTCGGCTTTCTGGAACGTAGCTCCCATCCGGTCGAGCCAGTCGGGGTCTGGATCGCGTCGGGCGATGACGACGGGATGCGCACCCTCCTCAGCCAAGAGTTCGGTGATGCCTTCGCCGATACCCGAAGCACCGCCGGTGACAACGATGACCTTGTTGCGGAGACCCAGATCCATCACGCACCTCCGAAGCGAAAGGTTTCAAGACTTTCGGGCTTCATCTCGATCGAGAAGCCCGGGCGTTCCGGCGGCATATAGGCCGCGTTACGGATCACGCAGGGATCGACGAAATGCTCGTGCAGATGGTCGACATACTCGATCACCCGCCCCTCACGCGTGCCAGCAATGCAGAGATAGTCAATCATCGACATGTGCTGTACGTACTCGCAAAGACCCACACCGCCCGCATGCGGGCAGACCTTCAGGTCGTACTTTGCGGCCATCAGCATCACAGCGAGGACCTCGTTGAGTCCGCCGAGGCGGCATGCATCGATCTGGACGACGTCGATGGCACCTTCCATGATGAACTGCTTGAACAAGATCCGGTTCTGGCACATCTCGCCGGTCGCGACCTGCACCGGGGCTACGCCTTCGCGAATGCGCCGGTGGCCCGCGACGTCGTCGGGACTCGTCGGCTCCTCGATGAACCAGGGATCCGCGAAGGCCAGCTTGCCGACCCAGTCAATCGCCTGATCGACCTCCCAGACCTGGTTCGCATCGATCATAAGGCGCACGCCATCGCCGACGGCCTCGCGTGCGATCCGCAAGCGCCGAATGTCATCGTCGAGATCGCGTCCCACCTTCAACTTCACATGGGTGAAGCCCGCATCGACCACTTCGCGGCAGAGACGACGGAGTTTCTCATCGTCGTATCCCAACCACCCGGCCGATGTCGTATAGCAAGGATAGCCTTCGGCCTTGAGGGTGGAGATCCGGTCTGCCTTGCCTTCCGCCTGCCTGGTCAGAAAATCCACGGCCCATTCGGGCGTGATGCAATCGGTCAGGTACCGGAAATCGATACAGCGGACGAGATCTTCGGGGCCCATATCGGCTACAAGCTGCCAGACGGGTTTGCCCGCGGACTTGGCCCAAAGATCCCATGCTGCGTTCACGACCGCACCCGCAGCCAGGTGAATGGCCCCCTTGTCGGGGCCGATCCAGCGCAGCTGGCTGTCGCCGGTGACGCGCCGCCAAAAGCGGCCCATATCGGCCGCGACCCAGTCGAGTTCGAGCCCGACCACGAGAGGCTTGAGCGCTTCGATCGCGGCAACGCAGATTTCGTTTCCGCGGCCGATCGTAAAGGTAAGACCGTGTCCTTCGAAATCCCCGTCGGTCTCGAGCACGACATAGGCGGCGGAGTAATCCGGGTCGGGGTTCATCGCGTCCGACCCGTCGAGCGATTTGGAGGTCGGGAAGCGCACGTCGAGGCTGCGCAAGCCGGTGATCTTCATGGGGTATCCTGATCGTTTGCGGAGGCCGATGCCGGCCTCCGCCTATGTGTGGGTCCCGATACCAGGGATCAGTCGTAAAGGACTTCCTGGATCTCTGGGTCGTCGATATTCGATTGATCGTACCAGTAGAAGCCCGTGTCGATATTGCTTTCGACTTCTTCGCCACGCGCAGCCGCGACGGCGGCCCGGACAGTCTCGCGGCCGATGCCGACGGGGTTCTGGGTAATCGCGCCCGCCATCAGACCATCGCGGATCGCGTCGGTCTGGGCCTTGCCCGAATCGTATCCGACGATCGTGATGTTCTCTGCTCCTGCCTCGCGCACGCCATTGACGACGCCGATGGCCGAGCCTTCGTTGGTGCCGAAGATGCCGTCGAGATCGGGATAGGCGGCCAGCAATGCCCGTGTGATCTCGGTTGAGCGAAGGTGGTCGCCGCCGCCATACTCGATCGCGACGATCTCGATATCGGGATACTCCGCCTCCATCTGGTTGACGAAGCCATCGCGGCGGTCGACGCCGGTACGCGAGGTCTGGTCATGTGCGACGACCGCGACCTGACCCTCACCGCCGAGGATCTCGGCCATCTTGTCGGCTGCGAGGCTCGCGGCGGCGACGTTGTCGGTCGCGGCGAGCGCCACGGGAATGTCGCTTTCGACACCCGAGTCGAAGGCCACGATCGGAATTCCGGCTTCGTCGGCCTGACGCAGAAGCGGGATCGCCGCCTGACTGTCGAGCGCGGCAAAACCGATTGCGTCGGGATTGTTGGCGAGTGCGGCCGACAGCATGTCCATCTGGCGATCGACCTGCGTTTCGTTGTCGGGCCCCTCGAACGTCACACGGACACCGAGCTCTTCTGCCGCCTGTTCGGCACCCGTGTTGACCGCCTGCCAGAATTGATGCTGGAAGCCCTTGGAAATCAGCGGAATGTAAAGCTCTTCGTCCTGCGCGACCGAAGCCGAAGCGGTGGCCAGCAGCGCAATCGACGCCGCAGAGCCGATAAGGGTTCGTCTATTGAACATTTGGTCTTATCCTCCCTAGGTGTTCACGTGAAAGCTGGACGCATGTCGCGCGTTTCAGCTCGTCTTGCGCCGACGCAATTGATCCGCATAGACGGCGAAGATGATGATGGCTCCGGTGACGACCGTCTGCCATTCCGGTGCGACCGAAAGCACGCGCAGCCCGTTCGTCAGCACGGCCATGATAAGCGCGCCGATCAAGGTGCCGAGGATCGTTCCGCGACCGCCCGATAGGCTGGTTCCGCCGATGACGACGGCCGCGATCGCCTCCAGTTCGTATCCGAGGCCGAGCGCCGGCTGCGCCGAGTTGAGGCGGCTTGCGATCAGAAGGCCCGCAACACCTACGATCGCGCCGGAAAGTGCGTAGATCGCAATCTTCCAACGGTCCGTGTTGACGCCTGAAAGCCTTACCGCCTCCTCGTTCGAGCCGAGCGCGAAGGTATAACGACCCAGCACGGTACGGCTCAGGATCCACGCCGCGAGGATCGCGATGCAAAAGAGGATGAGGACCCCGTTGGGAAGGGGAAAGGCCGGAAAGACCGATCCGATCACGGAACCGAGCGAAATCTGGTTAAAGCCCGGCGTATCGTTGAAGTAGATCGGCCGCGTTCCGGTCACGATCAACGACATCCCGCGGAATATCAGCATCATGCCAAGCGTCGCGATGAAGGGCGGGATCCTCGCCTTCGCGACGAGTGACCCTGACACGAATCCCGCGAGCGCACCCGTCGCGATTGCCGTCACCACGCCGAAGATTAAGGGCATTCCGGCCCAGGTGAGGACGACACCCGTCATCACGGCGCAGAAGGTCATGAGCGTACCGACCGACAGGTCGATGCCCCCGGTGATGATGATCAGCGTGACCCCGATGGCGAGCACACCGTTGACCGATGTCGCCTGCAGGATCGCCATGATGTTGGATATCTGGAAGAAGTTGGGGCTCGCCAGCGAAAAACCGACGACGAGCACGATGAGGCTTGCGAAGGCCAGGACCTTCTGTTGCGCGGCACCGCGGCGCTGCGATTGCGCGCCCGCCTTCGCTTCGGCGCTTCGCGCGCCGTTGCTGTCGTTCTTCGTACTGGTGTCGTTCGCGTTCGTCTCGCTTGCCGTCATCAGACCGTCACTCCCTCGCGCTGGGTGGCCAGCGCCATGATTTCTTCCTGTTTCGCGCCGCCGGGCAGGATCCCGGTGAGCCGGCCTTCGCACATGACCGCGATGCGGTGGCTTACGCGCAGCACCTCGGGCAGTTCGCTCGAGATAACGATGATCGCTTTTCCACGCTTCGCGAGATCGGCCATCAACCTGTAGATCTCGGCCTTGGCCCCCACGTCGATGCCGCGTGTCGGCTCGTCGAAGATGAGGATGTCGCAATCGCGAAGCAGCCATTTCGCGATGACTACCTTCTGCTGGTTGCCGCCCGACAGCAGCCGGACCTCTTGCCGATCATGCGGTGTACGGATCCTCAGGCGGTCGATGTAGTCGCGTGCGTGATTTCCCAGACGCCCCTCGTCGATCCGGCCAAGGCGGTCGGAGTTCGAGCCCATGCTGGCCAAACCGATATTGGCGCGCACGTCGAGTCCGAGCGCCAGGCCGAACTGCTTGCGATCCTCCGAAAGGTAACCGATGCCCGCCCGTACGGCATCCGACGGTGTGCGGATGCGGCGCTCTTTTCCTCCCACCAGTATTTCGCCTCGATCAGGCGGTTCAGCCCCGAAGATTGCGCGTGCAAGCTCCGTCCGGCCGGCCCCCATGAGCCCTGCGAATCCCAGGATCTCGCCCCGCTTCAGATCGAAACTGATGTCGTGGAGTTCCCGCCCACGCCCGAGCCCTCGAATTTCGAGAGCGGTCTCGGCACCCGCATGGTCCGGAATTTCTGCGCTTGCGTCTTCGATCTCACGACCGACCATCATCGAGATGATCTGGCTGATCGGCGTGTCGGCTGCTTCGACCGTCCCCACATAGGCACCGTCACGCATCACCGTAACACGATCGGAGATGCGGCGGATCTCATCCATCTTGTGGCTGATATAGATGATTCCGACGCCTTCGGCCTTGAGACGGCGGATGATCGTGAAGAGCTCGGCGATCTCGGCATCGTTGAGGGCGGCTGTCGGCTCGTCCATGATGAGAACGCGGGACTGGAAGCTCAGAGCCTTTGCGATCTCGACCATCTGTTGCCGGGCAATGGTAAGTGCGCTGACCGGCGTGCGCGGATCCATCTTGACGTTCATGCCGCGAAAGATTTCGCCCGCGTCGGAGTTGAGCTTCGACTCGTTCAGCCGTCCGAAGGATTTCCGCGGTTCGCGGCCGATGAAAATATTCTGCGCGACGTTCAGATCCGGCATCAGGGCGAGTTCCTGATGTATGATACCTATCCCGAGATCCTGCGCCGCCTTGGGGTTCGGCAGGTTCCGGGCCTCGCCGTCGATCAGTATCCGACCACCATCGGGCTGATAGACGCCAGAGAGGCATTTCATCAACGTCGACTTGCCGGCGCCGTTCTCGCCCATCAGGGTATGGACCTCGCCGGGCCTCAGGTCGAAATCCACGGATTTGAGCGCATGAACACCGGGGAACCGTTTGTCGATCCCCTCCATCCGGACGAGTTCCGTCATCTTCCCCCCAAACGTCTCCGGCTCCGATGCGACCACAGGCATTTTTGCCCTGAACCAAGACGGGTCGTTTTACCGGCCCGGCCGCACGGATCTCCTCCCGGCTGATCCTCGACAGGCTGTCATCATCACGGCGAGAACAAGCTGGCGCAAGCATGAAAATCATCCCTGAGCTTTGGAAACCGAATGTTTCGCGTTCCAAACATTTCGGTCGGGGCCAAGCTTACAGCACCCCCTTGCTGAGGATGAAATTACCGTAGGGTCTCGTTTCGGTAGTGCGCAGGACCGCAAAGGTTCTGCGGGCCATATCGTAGAACTCGAACCTCTCCACGCCCTTCGGTTTGGCACCTTCGCGCGTAAAGACCGGTAGCGCATCGGTCACGACTTCGGGCATAGCATTCGGATCACCCACGACCTGCATCGTGAGAACCGGGTCGTCGATATAGGTGTCGAGGGGCATGAGCGACAGGATGGCCTCGAGGGCACGTGGCGCATCGCACTCCATCCTGAGAGCTGTACCTAGAACAGTGGCATTCCCGACCGATGCGGCAGGGAAGTTTGCGTCTGTCACGACGATCCTGTCGCCATGCCCCATGAGCGCGAGCGCCCGGAGCAATTCCGGCCCGATGAGAGGGTCGATCCCCTTGAGCATGTCCGTCCTCCTGCTTTTCAGATCTTCGTCTGGATAGAGAAGGACGGACATGCGGCAAAGGGTGTAAATCGCTTCAGCTGGCGAGTGTTTTGTCTTCGGCCATGAACGGATAATCCGTGTAACCTTCGGCACCGCCGCCGTAGAACGTGTCCTGATCCTGCTCATTCAGGTCCGCGTCTACGCGAAACCGCTCCGGAAGGTCGGGAGTGGCGATGAAATCGCGTCCGAAAGCGACCGCATCGGCATGCCCTGATGCGATCGCATCGACCGCCGTGTCCGCCGTGTAGCCCCCGTTCGAGATGACGAAGCCGTCGTAGCGACCACGCAGCCGGCGAACGAGTGCCGCGGCCTCACCCTCGTTGTCGTGGCCGGGAAACTGCTCCATGACGTGAAGGTAGGCAAGGCGCTTGTCGGAAAGCATTTCGTAGAGTGCACCGAACGTCCCCTCGACATCGCTGTCGCCGATGTCGTTGGCATGTCCAAGCGGCGAGACACGAATGCCGATCCGGTCGCGGGACCATTGCGTCGCCACGGCGTCGACGATTTCGGAAACGATCCGGATGCGGTTCTCGACAGGGCCGCCGTACTCATCATCGCGCTGGTTGGTCTTGTCCTGAATGAATTGGTCAAGCAGGTAGCCGTTCGCCGAATGAATCTCGACACCGTCGAAGCCGGCTTTGCGTGCGAGTTCGGCACCATTCCGGAACTGTTCGATGGTCTCGTGGATCTGATCGAGGCTCATCGCCTCGGGCGGCGAACAGTTTTCGAATCCGTTGGCCGTGAATGTCTGTGTATCGGCCTGGATCGCAGAGGGTGCGAGCGGCGAGCGACCGTCAGGCAAAAGCGAAACGTGACTGATCCGCCCGACATGCCAGAGCTGAAGGAAGATACGTCCACCTTTGGCATGGACTGCATCGGTAATCAGGTGCCACGCAGCAACATGGGCGTCGGAATGGATCCCGGGCGTGTCGAGATAGCCCTTGCCCATGGCGTCGACCTGTGTCGCTTCGGAAATGATGAGGCCAGCGCCGGCGCGCTGGCCGTAATAGGTCTGCGCCAGATCCGAGGGCGTTCCATCGGACTGCGCACGATTGCGGGTAAGCGGTGCCATGAGTACTCGGTTCGGGAGTTCGATCGCGCCCATCGTGGCGGGTGCGAACAGCTTGGCTCTGTCGGCCATCTGAATTCCTTTCGACTGTGATATCGTTTGCGCCGGATAACGGGGATCGTTCGCACGCGTTCCGTGTTAACCAACGATATGTCCGCGCACCCCTTGTGCGCAGACCAATCCGGCGAAGGGAAAAAACGAACATGCGCTTGCAGGTTTCAGCCAAGCTCGAATACGGCATCGATGACGCGGCAGATGTGCTGGTCCAGATCGAAACGGCGAGCTTGCCGGGCCAGACGGTCAGCAAAGCGCGCTTTGATCCGGGCGAGACCTCCCACATCCATCGCATCGCCGCCGAAGACGGCGTCGGCACGCGGGTCTGGCTGCATTGTACCGAGAAGCTCGTCTGCAACTTCGACGCAGTGGTTGATATCGATCGGCCCGTTCCCGAGATTTCATCTTTGAAGCAGGACAAAGTGCACCAATTGCCGCACGAGGCCGTTCGCTACCTGATGTCCTCGAGATATTGTCCGGCGGACGAATTCCACTCCTTTGCAGGAGCAGAGTTCGGACATCTAAGCGGTGGCAAAGCCGTTGTGGCCATGTCGGACTGGATCAAGGCGAACTTCATTTATACCCCCGGCAGTTCGGGTCCCGGAACGACCGCCGTTGACACGTTCGTCACCCGTCGCGGCATCTGTCGCGACTTTGCCCATGTAATGATTTCGCTTGCGCGAGCTGCGGCGATCCCCGCTCGAATGGTTAGCTGCTACGGGCCGCGGGTCGAACCGCCTGACTTTCATGCGGTCGCGCAGGTCTGGCTCGAAGGTGAGTGGCATTTGGTCGATCCGACCGGAATGGCGACGCCGGACGAGATTGCGATCATCGGCGTTGGGCGGGATGCGGCCGATATCGCGTTCCTGACAAGCTACGGGTGGGTGAACCTTATTGACCAGAAAGTCGAGGTCACGACCGTCTAATGATCTTCAGCGCCCCTCGAACCGTGGGGGGCGCTTTTCGAGAAAGGCCAGCACGCCTTCCCTAAAGTCGCGCGTGTTACCGCATTCTGCCTGCAGTCCCGCCTCGAGATCGAGTTGAGTGGCAAGGTCGTTGCTGAAACTCTCACGCAGGGCGCGCTTAGCATTCCGATAGGCGATGGACGGACCCGATGCCAATTGTGCGGCACGATGCCGCCATTGATCGGCGAAACCCTCGTCAGGAACTGCCTCCCATATCATTCCCCAATCGGAAGCTTGGCGGGCTGTTACCGGCTCGGCAAAGAGCGCAGCACCCATTGCCTTCGCGAACCCTACCTGTCGTGGGAGCCAGAAAGTGCCGCCCGCATCCGGCATCAGACCAATCCGCGTGAATGCCTGCAGGAAGACTGCGCTTTCGGCGGCGATGACCACGTCAGCCGCAAGGGCGAGATTGGCCCCCGCGCCGGCAGCAGCACCATTGACCGCTGCGATCGTGGGGACCGGACAATCATAGATCGCCCGAAGCATCGGCTCATACTCATCGCGCAACACGCGTTCCAGATCAGGGCGGTCGATCGAGTCTCCGTCGCCCAGATCCTGACCCGAGCAGAAAGCCGTCCCCTCGCCCGTCACGACGACAACGCGCATAGTTTCCTGAAGATTCCGAAATGCGTGAAGGAGCTCGGCACGCATCTGGGAATTCAGCGCGTTCATCCGTTCGGGCCGGGCAAGCACGACGGACATAATACCATTGTCGAACGACAAGCGAATGGTCTCGTAGTTCATTGCGTCACGCCGCTCCCCCGGTTCGCCTGAACGATGACATGTCGCTTAGTACCGCAAAAGCCTGTCGCCGAGTCAGCTACCAAGCAATTTTTCAAGGCGCGCCCGTTCCTCATCGCTCAGCGCCGTCGGATCGTCCGGGGCCCGACCGCGTCGGCGGAGATAGACGACCGCGATCGCAATCGCGGCAAGAAGCATTGTTGGTCCCGCGAGCCATAAAATTAGATTGGCTCCCCGTGTATCTGGTCGTAATAGAACGTACTCCCCGTAACGCTCGACCAGATAATCGATGACTTCGTCATTGCTGTCGCCCGCGAGGAGGCGCTCCCGAACGGCAAGACGAAGATCACGAGCAAGATCCGCATTGGATTCGTCGATATTCTCGTTACGGCAAACGAGACATCTAAGCCCTTGGGATAAACCCCGCGCGCGTTCCTCAAGAACGGGATCGTCGAGCATTTCGTCTGGCTGCACTGCAAAGGCCGGGAGAGCCAGCATGCCGATGAGGAAGGCAAGTCGGATCATTCGGCTGGTGTCGCAGCTCTCGGGGCGCGACTTGCGCCTGCCGCGACACGGTGGCGTCTGTCCGACAGGCTCAGACATCCGCCCAACGCCATTACGATGCAACCAGCCCAGATCCAGTTCGCGAAAGGTTTGACGTATGTCCGGACGGCCCAGCCGCCGCTCTCCTGCGGATCGCCGATGACGACATAGAGATCGCGCAGGAACCCGTTATCTATCGCTGCCTCGGTCGTAGGCATGCGGGCAACAGGATAGTATCGCTTTTCCGGCACAAGGGTCGCGACATCGCGGCCGTCGCGGGTGATACGCATTACAGCGCGCGTTGCTTCGTAATTAGGACCCTGGATCTGATAAACGTCACCGAGCGTGATCTCGTACCCTGACACGTCGAACGTCTCGCCTTCTTGGGCGACGCGAATATCCTCGACCTGCCATGCGGTCAGCGCGCAGATCCCGAAAAGCGTGACGCCGAAACCGGCATGAGAGATCGATTTGCCCCAGTCGGCGCGCGGCAAATTCCGCAGGCGCTGGAATTGTTTGGAAAGACCCTTGCCTCGCCCGGCGCGTACCGAAAGGTCCACCAAGCCTCCAAGAACGATCCAACTCGCAAGAACTGCACCGATTGGTGCGAGCATCGACCCGCCGGTCTGCATCGCCCAGACCAACGCGCCTGTCGCGATCGACAAGGCAAGCGCACCGCGGAGAGGTGCGAACACCCGATCCAAACGTGCGCGTTTCCAAGGCATGAGCGAGCCCAGAGGCAGAAGCGCGGCAATGGCAACCATGAAGGGCGTAAAGGCCGCGTCGAAAAATGGTGGCCCGACACTCAGCTTTCGATCGAAGGCCAACTCCGCCACCAAAGGCCAGATTGTACCGACGAAAACGACAAAAGTTGCCACGGCCAAGAGCACGTTATTGGCTACAAGCGCGCTCTCTCGACTGAGAAGCCCGAAGACGCCCTTCGCCTCCATCGCACCGGCCCTCAAGGCATAGAGGGTAAGCGCGCCGCCCATGAATACACCCGTAATGGCCAGAAGATAGACGCCGCGTTCGGGGTCGTTGGCAAAGGCGTGCACTGAGGTCAGCACACCCGAACGCACGATGAACGCCCCGATGAGCGAAAACCCGAATGCAAGGATGGCGAGCAAGATAGTCCAGCTCTTCAGCGCCTCCCGCTTCTCGACGACGATCGCGGAATGGAGAAGCGCCGCCGCGATGAGCCACGGCATGAAGCTGGCATTCTCAACCGGATCCCAGAACCAGAACCCGCCCCAACCCAATTCGTAATAAGCCCACCATGACCCCAGCGCGATTCCGACTGTAAGAAAAAGCCAAGCCGCAAGCGTCCAAGGACGTACCCAGCGCCCCCACGCTGCATCGACGCGACCCTCAATCAAAGCGGCTACCGCAAAGCTGAATGCCATGCTGAGACCGACATAGCCAAGATAGAGAAACGGCGGATGGAATGCGAGACCAGGATCCTGAAGTAGGGGGTTGAGATCCCTTCCGTTCAAGGGCGGAGCGGCGAGCCGCTCGAACGGGTTCGAAGTGAAGATGAGAAAACTGAGGAAGGCAACGCTGATGGCACCTTGGACCCCAAGCACCCTCGCCTTCAGACTCTCCCGAAGGTTTGTTCCGAAGATCGCGGCAAGGGAGGCATAGAGCGCAAGGATCACGCACCAGAGCAGCATCGATCCTTCGTGGTTCCCCCAGACACCGGAAACCTTGTAGATCATCGGCTTATCGGTATGTGAATTCGCAACCACGAGCCTCAGCGAGAAATCCGAGGTGACGAACCCGTAAGTAAGAGCGCAGAAAGCGAAAAGCAGGCAGAAGAACTGGCCATTGGCCGCTGGCCCTCCCGCTGCCATGGCACCGGGCCAACTGCGCGACGCACCGACAAGCGGTACGATTGTCTGAACGATGGCAAGAAGCAGCGCCAGGATCAGCGCAAAATGACCGAGCTCGATAATCATGTCTTAATCCCTATACCGAGCCAAGCCCACTGCCAATGATCGGCGGTTCACGAAAGGCGGCAGAATCATCGTGTCGCGGTCAACCGATGCAAGCGACCGTAGCCGAGAGAATGTAGGCCACCACCGGCAGCACTATCGGCGTTGCCCGTGGCAGATCGAAGGATCGAGTAATTACTGCGAAATGCAGGATTGCGCCGGTCGTGTAGGTCGCGACCGCGAGGAGCAACGCGGCAGCGTCGAGGGCCGTCGGTGTCCCTGTCTTATCGGCGATTTTCCACCACCAAACCATGACGAGCGCACCGCCCGCCCAGCTGAATGCCATTCCGAGTGCAAGGGGTGTCAGGCGTACGCGCCAAAGCCACAGGAATGTAGTCGCGATGACGATCGACATGCCGATAATCGCCCCGGATGCGACGCGATAGGTCAATGGGTGCCCGATCTGCGCCTGCGCGAGGCCTAGTGTCGCCAGCAAGAAAACCGTCAATCCGATGGCTTGTGTCATTTGCGAGCAACCCCTCTCAACATCTCGTCCAGCAGGTCGGCCGCGACGCGATTACGTTTGATACTGCCTTCGATCCCGCGGCCGACCAGCATTCGCCAGAACCTGCAGAACATCACCGGAACGACCCGAAATTGCTCGCCGGAATGCGATCACGCAGCATTGTCGTCATCTCGATCAGGATCGCGGTGTTCTTGTTGAGCACTTCCCGCGTAGCCGCATCCTTCTGGCTTTCGCGATAAAGGAGATAAAAGACGAGCATCGCCCATGGCCCGTGTTCGGAAACGAGCTTGAGGATGAGATCACCTGTCATGGGAAGAGATCTTCCATTCCGATAGGGCTGCGTTGTGATCTGGCGTCGTCACCGCTCCGCCAGTTGCAGTCGTCGTGGCGATCCGCTGCGTGGTTGCGACCGCCTGTGCGGCCGATGCAACGACTAGGGACTTTTTAAATTCCTGGCCTTTCGCCTGATAGCGCGCTCCGAAATAGAACGAAACGATCACCCCTAGAAGCCACCAGAGCGGCTCGGGGACGAGTGCGAGGCCCTCCATTCGCGCCCCGAACCAGACCGGATCGATCATCGCAGCCGCGAAGAGACCTATGGTTCCGATGGCCATGGCAGGACGCGGAAGCCGGTTCAGGCCGTCCATGAAGCGGTCGAACGGACCGGGACGCGGTGCCGCGAATTCCGATGCAAACTGTGCGAGGGCAGCCTGCGCCCTGTCGGCATCACGGGCGGCCTCGGCCTCGGCATTCTCGCGAAACACCTCAATCGTGTCGCGCACGACGCTGCCTCCGTTGCCTAGAACGGATCCCAATGCTTTGCCGATCAACCCCATGCGACGGTCCGGGCTCGGTGCTCGTCATCCGTCAGGTGGTAACGGGCGGAAATGAACTCTTCGGCGCGCACGATCCACCCGCCCTTGCCGCCGTCACGTCTGCGCGCGAATTTACGCAGCGGGCTTCGCGCATCGGCAATGCGGTAATAATAGTTCCGCCTGGCGATCCCATACGCATCGCGTAAATGGTTCGGAGCCTGTGATTGCGCCAATGCGCACGCGTTGGCGGTCTGCGGACCGATGACGCCGTCGACGGTCACGACCTGCCCCATATCGCACAATAGCTGCTGGAGGAGTTTGATGGCATTCCCGCCGGCATTCACATACATGTCGAAGACGCTTGCCTGGACACATTCCGGCAGCAAAGCGATCCGCGGGCGCCGGAAGTAGTGCTCGATGAAGATGTCCCTCGCCTGTTCGCGACTAAGCTTCTTCACATCGTCGATGTCGATATCGTTGTCGCCATCGAGGTCCATACCGAGCCGTCTGAGCGTTCCGATCGTTACGCCATACTTTGTCGCCCCCCCCGGGTCGGCGGGATCGTTCACAAAGCCACCCTCACGGGCGACGATCTCTTCGGCGATGTCCTTTATGGTACGCATGTCCGGCTCCCCTCGGCTTACCAAGGGAAACTCTGTGAAACGCGTTAATTGAGGGGCAAGCCTGCGTCCGGTTCTTGGTAAACGCCCTGTTCCTTCAGCGCATCGATCACTTCGGATGGCATGTAGGATTCATCGTGCTTGGCCAGTATCTCGTTCGCTTCGAACACGCCGTCGACAAAGCGACCAGTCCCGACCATGCCCTCTCCCTCACCGAAGAGATCCGGCAATACACCGCGATAAGTGACCGGAATCGCAGCCGCGCCATCTGTCACGGCAAAAGTGATCGTTTCACCCTGCCCTCGCCGCAGGCTGCCATCTTCGACGAGACCTCCGATACGGAAGGTTTCGTGGGGACCCGGCGGTTCCTGCATCACTTGGGTGGGCGAGCGGAAAAAGTTTATACCGTCACGCATCGCATATCCGACGAGCGCGGTCGACAGAACCAGCGCTACGCTTGCCAATGCGATAACCTGTATCCTGCGCTGCTTCTTAAGGCTCTTCACGCGCCCCCCGGATCTAAGGAAAGACGGGGGCCATCATGAGGCCCGTCGTCTCATTTAAGCCTAGCATCAGGTTGGCATTCTGCAACGCCTGCCCCGATGAGCCTTTCGTGAGATTGTCGAGCGCCGCCACCACGATCGCACGGCCCGGTCGCCTGTCTGCGACGACGCCTAGATGGGCAAAGTTCGATCCTCGCACATGTCGTGTCGACGGAAGCTCGCCCTTCGGCAGGACGATCAGGAACGGCTCGTCGTGATAGGCTTCGGACAATGCCTCATGGACGCGATCGGGATCGCCGGAGACGTAGATCGTCGCGAGGATTCCACGGTTCGCCGGGATGAGATGCGGGGTGAACTGCACTTCCACCTTGCGACCTGCGATCCGACTGAACTCCTGATCGAACTCACCGAGATGCCGATGCGTACCGCCCGCCGAATAGGCATGGGTGCCTTCACTCAGCTCGGCATGGAGCAGATTTTCCTTGAGCGCGCGACCTGCCCCGCTCACTCCGGCCTTCAGATCGATAACGATGTCGTCGAGGTCGATGACCCCTCGCTCGATCAGTGGACGTAGCGCATATTGGCCCGTGGCGGCGTTGCATCCAGTTCCGGCGACAAGGCGGGCATTGCGGATTTCGTCACGGTAGAATTCAGTCAGACCGTAGACAGCCTCCGCTTGGAGATCGGGCGCATCGTGGGGTTTGCCATACCATTTTTCGTAGACTTCTGCATCGCGCAGCCGAAAATCGGCGGAAAGGTCAACGACCCGCGTATCTTTTGGAAGCCCGGCAATTACTGCTTGCGAGGTGGCATGCGGCAGCGCGCAGAAGACGAGGTCGATCTTGCCGAAGTCGATTTCGTCGATTGTCACCAGATCGGGCAGGCCCAGATGACGCAAATGCGGGAATACTGCGCCCATCGGCTGCCCCGCCTTCCGATCGGCACTGAGCGCTGCGATCTCCATGTCCGGATGGGTCGCGATCAGTCGGACAAGTTCGGCACCCGTATAGCCCGACGCACCGAGGATTGCGATCTTGTGGCTCATGTCGTCCAACCTGCTCTGTTTCACGCTTGCTCGAACTGGATATCGCGTTTCATGAATGGAACCGCGCGGCCTGAAACGCGACGAGGATCCCCCGTCGTGAGGAACCGCGTCCCGCTTCCGTCACCCGCGATCCCGGGATGACGGCGCAGATAATCTGCCAAGCTCGCTGCAACCAGATCGGCTTGCGAATAGACCTCGACGTCGGATCCAAGCGCATCCTGAAATATTTCTTCCAAAAGCGGATAATGCGTACAGCCCAGGATCGCTGCCTGTGGATGTGGCATCTTTCGTTTCAGTGCGTCCACATGGCTTCGGACAAGCGCCTCGGCAAGGATCATGTCGCCATCCTCGATCGCATCGACGAGCCCGCCACAGGATTGTGCCTCGACATCGACGCCGATCGCCCGGAATGCGAGCTCTCGCTGGAATGCACGGCTGGATACCGTGGCGGGTGTGGCGAACAGCGCGACATGCTGAACGGCAACTTCGCGTGGGGGAGAGTTGTCGCCCCATTGCCGTTCGGTCAATGCTTCGATCAGGGGGACAAAGACACCGAGGACCCGCTTGCCCGCGGGCAGCCAGCTTTCCTGCATTCGCCTGAGCGCGGCAGCAGAAGCCGTATTGCAGGCAAGAATGACAAGATCGCAGTCCCGATCGAACAGGTCCTGCGTCGCGCGTATCGTGAGTTCGTAGATGTCATCGGCCTTCCGCACTCCATATGGAGCGTGGGCGGAATCCGCATAGTAGACAATTGGCAAATCAGGCAGCCGCTTCTGCACCGCATCGAGCACGGTCAGGCCGCCAAGTCCGCTATCGAATATTCCAACTGCCATGGCTCTCCGGCTCCTCCGGCCGCCTCACGAAATTGAGGATCGCCATAAGCTTGCAATACCGGGAAGTCCATGCGCCTTGCATCATTCCGCCGCCTGACGCAGTCCTCCGTATCCTTCCTTTATGGCGCGCAGGATCTCGGTGCGTCGTGCAGCGGCCCGGTCGGCGTTCGCCTTTTTCACAGGCCCGAAGCCGCGGATCTCAAGAGGAAGCCGCGCAAGGGCAAGGATCGCAGCGCGGTTCTCCGCAACCTTCGGGAGAAAGGTATCCAGATCCCTTTCGTACTCGGCTATAAGCGCGCGTTCCATCTTTCGCTCGCCAGTGTAGCCGAATGGATCAAACGAAGTTCCCCGCAGTACTTTGAACCCGGCAAGTAGGGGATAGACCCGCTCGATCCATTGCCCGAAAGCCCGTTTTCCCGGCCGACCCTGTGCACCTTTCTTGGCGATCACGGGTGCCGCCAGATGATATGTCAGATGGGGATTGCCATCGAAGGTTTCGGCAACCCTCTCCCGGGTCTGCCGCAAGAGCCGCGCGACTTCGTATTCGTCCTTGTAAGCCAACAATTTGTGATAGCCTTCGGCGACGGCCAGACGAAGCTCGCCATCTTCGATTTCGTCGAGGCGCTTGAGATAGCGACGCGCAAGACGTTCACTTTGATAAACCCGCAGATGGTCGGCGCGATAGGCGATCTTCTCCTCGATCGATCTCGGCTTTGCGGCCACGTCAGCCCGCCCGAACCGGGATGCCTCGAGCGGGTTCACCGCAGCCCACCGACCGATCTCGAAAGCGCGCAGGTTTCTCGCGACCGCCGCGCCGTTCATCTCGATCGCGCCCCGCACCGCTTCGAGCGGGAGCGGAACCAAGCCTCTCTGCCATGCTGCGCCGAATACTATCATGTTCGAATAGATCGTGTCCCCCATCGAAGCCTGAGCCAGGTTCGATGCGTCGAACATCTGAACCTGTTGGCCAAGCCGGCGCTCGATCGCAAGGCCTAGATCCTTTGCAGGAATATTGAAATCCGGGTCTCGCGTGAACGCGCCCGTGACAATTTCATGGCTGTTGACCACCCCTCCGGTTCGCCCGGTCGCCATCAGACCCAAGGTTTTCGCACCAGCGCTCACCACGAGATCGCCACCGATGAGGGCATCGCATTCACCCGTAGCGACCCGGATCGCACTGATCTCGCCAGGCGTCTTTGCTATGCGGCAATGGATATGGACAGCCCCGCCCTTCTGCGCGAGGCCTGCCATCTCCATCATCCCCGCCCCCTTCCGGTCAAGATGGGCAGCCATGGCAAGAATCGCGCCGATCGTGACGACTCCGGTTCCGCCCACGCCGGTAATCACGATGTTATGTGTGCCGTCGATTTCCGGAAGATCCGGTATCGGCAGATCACCGATCTCGATTTCAGCCGTGGCCTCCTTGCGGATTTCTCCACCCTCGACGGTGACGAAGGAAGGGCAGAATCCTTTTAAACAGGAGTAATCCTTATTGCAGGAGGATTGATCGACCGCCCGCTTGCGCCCGAGCTCGGTCTCCACGGGGACAAGGCTGACACAGTTCGACTGCACACCGCAATCGCCACAGCCTTCGCAGACATCGGTGTTGATGAAGATACGCCGGTCGGGGTCCGGAAACTGACCCTTCTTGCGTCTGCGCCTTTTTTCGGCCGCACAAGTCTGGATGTAGAGGATCGCACTGACGCCCCCGACCTTCTTCATCCGTTCCATCACGTCCGGCAGATCGTCGCGCTCGTGCCAGATCAGTCCATTTGGAAACCGATCCCGCAGCGGCTCCTCCTTGGGGTCGTAGACTACCGCGACGGTCCGGACGCCCATCGCCTGAAGTTCCCTCGCGATGCGGTCGGGACTGAGGGCACCTTCGTTGCTTTGCCCGCCGGTCATCGCGACTGCATCATTGTAGAGGATCTTGTAGGTGATCCTCGTACCTGCCGCGATCGCAGCGCGGATCGCGAGGATACCGGAATGATTGTACGTTCCGTCACCGAGGTTCTGGAAAACATGTTCGGTTCTGGAGAACGGTGCCTCTCCGATCCAGTTGGCCCCCTCTGCCCCCATATGGGTGTAATTGGACGTTTCTCGATCCATCCACATCGCCATGATGTGGCACCCGATCCCCGCATAAGCACGAGATCCCTCGGGCAACTTGGTCGACGTGTTGTGTGGACAACCCGAACAGAAGTACGGCGTCCTGACCGCGAGTTCCTGCTGGTCGTCGGCCCGCCGCGCATCCGAAAGACGAGAAAGGCCTGCGCGAATGCGGTCGGTATCTCTGCCCTCCTCGATCAGGATCTCGCCAAGCTTCTCGGCAATCATAACCGGATCGAGCGCCATCCGAGTCGGGAAGAGTTCGATCTTCCGGCCGTTCTCCCAAGTGTCGCCCTTGTGCCAACCATAGACGCGGCGACCCTTCCGATCATCGAACAGCGCCTCCTTGATCTGGACCTCCAGTAGCTTTCGCTTCTCCTCGACAACGATGACAAGGCTCAGACCTTCGGCCCAATCGTGGAAGCCCTCCATGTCGAGCGGAAATGTCTGTCCAACCTTGTACGTCGTAATACCGAGCTGCTCGGCCTCGGCCTCGTCGATCCCTAGAAGGCCAAGGGCATGCGTCAGGTCGAGCCAGTTCTTGCCAGCCGCGACCATGCCGATCTTAGCGCCTGCTCGCCCCCATACCCGTTTGTCCATGCCGTTGGCGCGAGAGAAAGCTTCGGCCGCAAAACGTTTGTAGTCGATCATGCGCGCTTCCTGCGCGACCCAATGATCGCCGAGCCGGATATTGAGCCCGCCGTCCGGCAACGCGAAATCCGGCGTGATGAACGACATCCGGTCGGGATTGCCATCGACCACCGAAGTAACCTCGACCGTGTCCTTCATGAGCTTGAGGCCTGCCCAGACACCGGCAAAGCGCGACATGGCAAAGCCGTACACACCGTAATCAAGGATCTCCTGAACACCGGCGGGACTGAGTACCGGCATGTATGCGTCGACCATTGCCCAGTCGGATTGATGGCATACCGTCGAAGATTCACCCGTGTGGTCGTCGCCCATTGCCATCAGAACGCCGCCATTCGCAGCAGATCCGGCCATGTTTGCATGGCGCATGACGTCGCCGGACCGATCGACACCTGGCCCCTTACCGTACCAGAGGCCGAACACGCCATCGAATTTGCCGTCGCCCCTGAGACCCGCCTGCTGAGACCCCCAGAGAGCGGTCGCGGCGAGATCTTCGTTCAGTCCCGGCTCGAACCGAACATCGTTCTC
Organism: Palleronia sp. LCG004; assembly: GCF_032931615.1. Lineage (NCBI taxonomy): Bacteria > Pseudomonadati > Pseudomonadota > Alphaproteobacteria > Rhodobacterales > Roseobacteraceae > Palleronia > Palleronia sp. LCG004. The sequence continues at coordinate 1,066,813 of NZ_CP136759.1, read as the reverse complement.
GGCCAGTAACTTAGATGCGCGCGTCATCTGCATATCGACGGCCCCGAGCGGCGATCCGCGATATCCCGTAACGTAGCCCGCAGTGTTGAGCCCCGCTTTCAGATCGCGTTTCTTCTGCATCAGCATCAGCCTGACCAGAGCCTGCGTGCCGTTCAACAGGACCTCATGCCTGGAAAGGTCGAAACGATCGTTGAGACTGACGTCGTGGCGCATGCTTGTCCTCCCCTGACCAGGTCAATCTATGGCAACAATTCTGACCCACCAAATCACGAATTGAGCCTGAAACATTTGCATTCTTGCCCCGCCGCCCGATATTGAACGAAACCTCCCAATATACGCTCGAGTAAAGGACAAATTTCGATGGACTGGGACAAGTTGCGCGTCTTTCATGCGGTTGCGGATGCGGGCAGTCTCACCCATGCGGGAGACGCGCTCCACCTTAGCCAATCGGCCGTTTCGCGGCAAATTCGGGCGCTTGAGGAATCTCTCGACACCACGCTGTTCCACCGCCACGCGCGGGGCCTGATCCTGACTGAGCAGGGCGAACTGCTCTTCGATGCCACATCCGCAATGCGCCGCCGGCTTGACACGGCTGCTGCCAGGATCCGTGACAGTCGCGAGGAAGTCTTCGGCGAGCTCCGTGTGACCACGACGACCGGCTTCGGCACGCTCTGGCTCGTTCCGCGGCTTCAGAAGCTGTACGACCGTTATCCGGATCTCAGAATCGACCTCATGCTCGAAGAGCGGGTGCTCGATCTGCCGATGCGCGAGGCGGACCTCGCTATTCGGATGAAGGAACCGAGCCAGGCCGATCTCGTCCGCAAGCGCCTCAACACGGTCTGGATGCGACTTTATGCCATGCCGTCTTACCTACAGGAGAGGGGGACGCCCGAGAAGGTCGAGGACCTGATCGACCATCGATTGATCTCGCAAAACGTGCATTCGACGCAAGTTTCCGCAGGTGAGATGCTGACGCAGAGCCTTACGACCCTTGGCAGCCCCACCACCTTGACGGTCAACAACTATTTCGGAGTTCTACAGGGGGTGCTTCACGGCCTCGGAATCGGGGTGTTGCCCGATTACGTCATTGCCGACTTCCCCTCGATGGTCCGGGTTCTGCCCGAAGTCGAATCCGCGAGCATTCCCGTCTACCTTGCCTATCCGGAAGAATTGCGTAATTCCAAACGGATCGTGGCCTTTCGTGATTTCGTGCTCGAAGAGTTGGCGCTGAGCGCAAAGATACTCGAGGCGGTCAACAAGTAAGTCATGCAGCGGGTGCATACCTGCCCTGCTTGCTGAAATTCGCGGCATTGGTTGAACGCACCGGACGTTAGGGCTATCTCGCCTCTTGAAGCCGGCGATACTGATGTTTCGTCGTCTTTACCTCCCTGTTGGACTGGCCGGGCCATGTGCCCGGCCTCTTTTTTTTGAGATCCGTGATCTTGGAAGCTGACCAATCGATCGCGATGCTGGCAAATCGCGAGGCCCGGCGTTAAGAGATTTCCGAACCTTCGTCACGGAGTCTCATGACCGATCCCGTCATCACACCCGATCTGATTGCCGCCCACGGGCTCAGCTCAGACGAATACGATCGCATCCTCGACATTCTCGGGCGCGATCCGTCATTCACCGAACTCGGTATCTTCTCGGCGATGTGGAACGAGCATTGTTCCTACAAGTCGTCAAAGAAGTGGCTGCGCACACTTCCCACCAGTGGCCCACAGGTCATCTGCGGGCCGGGCGAGAATGCGGGTGTCGTGGATATCGGCGACGGTCAGGCCGTGGTCTTTAAGATGGAGAGCCACAACCACCCCAGCTATATCGAGCCGCATCAGGGCGCTGCAACTGGTATGGGCGGCATTCTGCGCGATGTTTTCACGATGGGCGCGCGTCCCATCGCGTCGATGAACGCTCTCAGTTTTGGCATGCCCGATCATCCCAAGACCCGACAACTCGTCCATGGGGTGGTCGAGGGGATCGGCGGCTACGGCAACTGCTTCGGCGTGCCCTGCGTCGGAGGCGAGGTCCGCTTCGATCCGTCCTACAACGGCAATTGCCTCGTCAACGCGTTCGCCGCCGGCCTCGCGCAATCCGATGCGATCTTCTATTCTGCAGCGTCGGGCGTGGGCATGCCCGTTGTCTACCTCGGAGCGCGAACCGGTCGTGACGGCGTCGGCGGCGCCACGATGGCCTCTGCAGAGTTCGACGATACGATCGAGGACAAGCGGCCGACCGTTCAGGTGGGCGATCCCTTCACCGAGAAATCACTGATGGAAGCCTGTCTCGAGCTCATGGCTACGGGCGCGGTCATCTCCATTCAGGATATGGGGGCCGCGGGCCTCACCTGCTCGGCCGTCGAGATGGGCGACAAGGGCGGGCTTGGCGTGCGTCTGAACCTCGATGCGGTACCCGTGCGCGAAGAAGGCATGACGGCCTACGAGATGATGCTCTCGGAAAGCCAGGAGCGGATGCTCATGGTCTTGCGGCCCGAGAAAGAAGTTGAAGCAAAGGCCGTCTTCGACAAATGGGATCTCGATTTCGCCATCGTTGGCGAGACGATCGCCGAGGATCGCTTCATCGTGGAGCATGGCGGCGAGGTGAAGGCGGACCTGCCCCTTGCGACCCTTTCGGGCAGCGCTCCGGAATACGACCGCCCCTGGGAAGAAACCCCGAAGGCCGAACCGCTCGCAGATGCGCCCAAGATCAATCCGATCGAGGGCCTGAAGGCGTTGATCTCGAACCCGAACCATGCCGCAAAGCAATGGGTCTATCAGCAGTACGACACTCAGGTCATGGCCGATACGGTTCGCACCCCCGGCCTCGGCGCCGGGATCGTGCGCGTTCACGACACCGACAAGCTCCTCGCCTTCACCTCGGACGTGACACCGCGCTACGTGTTCGCCGATCCCGAGGAAGGCGGCAAGCAGGCCGTGGCCGAAGCCTATCGCAATCTCGTATCCGTAGGTGCACGGCCTCTCGCCGCGACCGACAACATGAATTTCGGCAACCCCGAGAAGCCCAGGATTATGGGGCAGTTTGTCGGAGCGATCAAAGGGATCGGTGCGGCCTGTGAAGCGCTCGACATGCCAATCGTTTCCGGCAACGTCTCACTCTACAACGAAACAGACGGAACCGGAATTCTTCCTACGCCGACCATCGGTGCCGTGGGCCTTATCGATCGTAGCGAAGACATCATTTCCGGCATCGCGCAGGAAGGAAATCTTCTTCTCGTTCTCGGACCGACTAGTGGGCATCTCGGCAGATCCGCCCTTCTGGCCGCTCTCTGGGATCGGCATGACGGACCTCCGCCGCCCGTGGATCTCGATCTCGAACGACAGAATGGCGAATTCCTGCTCGAAAACCGTGCGCTTGTGACGGCTGCACAGGATGTCTCGGACGGAGGAATTGCCCTCGCCGCCTTCGAGATGGCCGAGGCGGCAGGCATCGGCGTGACAATCGACAAGAAGCGCAAGACGGCAAGCCTCTTCGGTGAGGATCAGGGGCGTTACCTGCTGGCCTGCAACTTCGATCAAGCCGATGCTCTCATGGTCGCCGCCGGCCAGGCGCGCGTCTGGCTCACCGTGATCGGAAGGTTCGGCGGAGACGACGTCACCCTCGCGCGAGGCACCGCCCCCCTCAGCGAACTGTCGGAGATTTATCGCGGCGCTTTTGCAACCGCCTTCGGATGATCCATCGGCTTGCAGAGCCAGACCGCGCCGCCTAGATCACCCAGAGAGGACAAGGAGACACGAATGGCCATCGACGCGCATCAGATAGAGACGATGATCCGTGAGAGTTTCCCGGACGCCCAGATCACCGTGCAAGGGAACGATGGCGCACATTTCGCGGCCGAGGTTGTCGATGCCTCCTTCGCCGGAATGAACCGCGTGCAGCAACAGCGCGCCGTGTATGCAGCGCTGAAAGGCAAGATGGACGGGTCCGCCGGAGAATTGCATGCGCTCGCGCTGACCACCCGCGCCCCGTGATCGAGGCGTTCGCGCTTTCCGGCGCGTTGGGCGGGATAATCCTCGTCATTCTCGCGCTGCGAGCGTCTTATATCATGCGCCGCGAGCGCGGCAGGAGGCCGGGATCGCCACCCGGCAAAGGGCATCACATTCTGCGCGCCGAGTACTTTTCCGGCGGTGGCGGCGGCGGAGAGGCCCGTGAATACACGGTCCCCAGGGATCCGCAGGCATATGGACGGCTTTTCGTCCCGAAGACATCCGAACATAAGGACAAATGACATGAGCTCCGAGACAGCAATCAAGGAAACCGTCACCAACAACGATGTCGTGCTCTTCATGAAGGGTACGAAAACCATGCCTCAATGCGGCTTCTCGAGCCGCGTGGCCAGTGTTCTGAACTTCATGGGCGTCGAATATGCCGACGTGAACGTTCTTGCCGACGAGGGTATTCGCCAGGGGATCAAGGATTATTCCGACTGGCCCACCATTCCGCAACTCTACGTCAAGGGAGAGTTCGTGGGTGGCTGCGATATTATCACCGAGATGACGCTGTCCGGAGAACTCGACGCGCTTTTCGAAAAGGAGGGCGTGACCTACGACAAGGCTGCTGCCGAGAAGATCCGCGAAGCAAACGCCTGACCGCCGTTCGCAGGAATTAAAGGATGCCCGCGCCAATCGATGGCTGCGGGCTTCCTTTCCATTCTAGCGCTGATTGACGGCTTCGCTTTCGCGCGCCTTGTCTTCGGTCATCTGCGCGAGGGCTTCGGCACGTGCGGCAAACTCCGCCATCGAATTCAGGACGACATTCGGAATGACCGGCACCTCTACCCGTTCGGGTTCCGGCGGCTCAGCAGATTCAAGGGCGGCGATCTTTGCCCGCAAGTCCGCAAGTTCAGCTTCCTGAGCGCGCAGTCTTTCATCGACACCCGCGGTCTTGTCGGCAAGCATCAATCCCGCCATCAGCAGCATTCGCGACTCGGGCAGACGACCCGCCTGCCCCGCAAGCGTCTCTGCCTCCGCATCAAGCATTGCCGCCGCCCCTTCTAGAAACGGCTCCTCTCCCGATTGACAGGCGACTTCATAGGCCCGTCCGCCGATCTTCACGGTGATCTCAGGCATCCTGGGTCTCCTCCTGTTGGCCATCTGCCCGGTCTATCGCAGGCTCGAGGATTGCGAGGATCGCATCGAGTTCCGCGCGATCGCTGGCACGGACCTGCCTCAACGCATCAAGCTCCGTCCTGACGGATTCTCCGACAAGTGCTTCGTCTGCAAGGCCGGCCTCGTTTGCCGCACGCAGCGCCTCGTTGCTGTTGCGAAGTGCGTCATTCACCGCCTTGAGGCGTGCGCGATCCTCCTCGATTGCGCTCAGCTGGGCCTTGAGGCGGTCTATCTCACCCGCAGCATCACTCTCCAACCTATGCGTTTTCTTAAGGTTCGCCTGCAGGCGTTCCTGCAATTGAGAGCTCAGGGTACGTTCGGCTTCGAGCGCTTCTGCAAGCTCGTGAGGATCGCCTGCATCGTTTTCCTCGGGAGCGATCTCGGTCGGCTCCATCAGGGTGATGCCGTCCAGTCCCGTTCCGATCCGATCGAGTGCGGCGGTAATCCGCCGCTGCAATTCAGTGATGTCCTGCATATACGCCTCCGTTCCGTCCACGCTGGCGACGTCGCGTGATTCGCGCGCGTTCGCCTGACTAAATCGCAATTACCGATCGATTTCAGCCCCCAATCGGCGAACCGGCAGAGGGTCGCGCGCTTGATCTCGGGGGTAGGGCTGGTATCACGGAAGCCGATCGTTTGTTCCCGCCAATGAGGATGCTCCCTTGGATATTGCCACCCTGCGCGACCGTCATCCGGACCATTGGGTCCGCGCCGCGGCGCTTCGCATGCTCGCCCTCGATGCCGTCGCCGCGGCGAATTCAGGTCATACGGGCATGCCGCTCGGAATGGCCGATGTCGCCACCGTCCTTTATGGCAAGCACCTGAAGTTCGACGCGAGTGCACCGAACTGGCCGGATCGGGATCGTTTCATCCTGTCGACCGGGCACGGCTCGATGCTGCTTTACGGCCTTCTCCATCTGACCGGTCATGCGGGCATGACGATCGACGACCTCAAGGATTTCCGTCAATGGGGGGCCAAGACCGCGGGACATCCGGAATACGGTCACGCCGAGGGCGTCGAGACGACGACCGGTCCGCTGGGTCAGGGTCTTGCCAATTCCGTCGGCTTCGCCATCGCCGAAGAGGCACTGCGCGCCCGGTTCAGCAAGAAGATCGTCGACCACCACACCTATGTGCTCGCAGGCGACGGTTGCCTCATGGAAGGTGTCAGTCACGAGGCCATCGCGATGGCCGGACACCTCCAGCTCGGCAATCTCATTGTTTTCTGGGACAACAACAACATCACGATCGACGGTGAGGTGAGCCTTGCCGACAGCACCGATCAGGTCGCCCGTTTCGAGGCAGCCGGTTGGCATGTCCAGTCGATCGACGGCCATGATCCTGACGAGATCGATGCTGCGATCACGGCGGCGCGCAAGGATACCCGACCTTCGATGATCGCGTGCAAGACGAATATCGCTCTGGGCACGTCGGCGCAGGATACGTCGAAGGGCCACGGTGCCTTGACCGATCCTGAACTTATCGCCGCGACGCGCGAGACCTATGGCTGGAACCACGCGCCGTTCGACATTCCCGACGATGTAAAGTCCTGGTGGGAGGAAGCCGGCCGTCGTGGCGCTGCGGTTCGTGAGGAATGGACCGGCCGCGTGGATCAGCTCTCCAAGTCTAAGCGCGACCTGTTCGACCGTATGATCGATGGGACGCCTCCGAAAAAGCTTCAATCGACGATCCGGGCACTCAAGAAGCAGATCAGCGAGAGCGCACCGAAGGTCGCAACCCGGAAATCCTCGGAGATGGTGCTCGAAGTCGTCAATCCGATCATGCCGGAAACGTTCGGCGGCTCTGCTGACCTGACGGGTTCGAACAACACGCTCACCGCGGATCTCGGGATCTTCTCCGCCGAGAACCGCAAGGGTCGGTATGTCTATTACGGCATCCGAGAGCACGGGATGGCCGCGGCGATGAACGGCCTCGCACTCCATGGCGGCGTACGGCCCTATGGAGGCACATTCTTCGTCTTCACCGATTACGCCCGACCGGCAATCCGTCTTTCGGCTCTGATGGGTGCGCCGGTCGTCTACGTCATGACGCATGACAGCATCGGCCTGGGCGAGGACGGTCCGACCCACCAGCCGGTCGAGCATCTGGCAATCGCACGCGCAACACCGAATACGCGCGTGTTCCGCCCGGCAGACACGGTTGAAACGGCAGAGGCATGGGAGCTTGCGCTTACCACGACCGACCGACCCTCGATCCTCGCGCTTACGCGGCAGGGCTTGCCGACCGTGCGGACGGAACACAAGACCAAGAACCTGACCGCGCAAGGGGCATACGTCCTCGCGGAGGCGGTGGGAAAGCGTCAGGCCATTCTCCTCGCGACCGGTTCCGAAGTGTCGGTTGCCATGGCAGCGCGGCAGGCTTTGCAGGCCGAAGGGATCGGCACACGTGTCGTCTCGATGCCGTGCTGGGAAATATTCGCCGAACAGGACGAAGCCTATCGCAAGCGCGTCCTTCCGGCCTCGGCGGTTCGCGTCGGCATCGAAGCCGGCGTTCGGCAGGGCTGGGACCGTTGGCTTCTGGGCGAGCGCGGCCGCGAAGCCAAAGCCGGGTTCGTTGGCATGGAAGGCTTCGGCGCATCGGCCCCTGCCGAAACCCTGTTCGAAAAATTCGGCATTACGTCAGATGCAGTCGTGGAAAAGGTCAAATCCCTGCTCTGAGAATCTAAAGGGGCCCCGGATTGCATCCGGGGCCCCTGCTCGTTCCGCGAAGCCTGCTGCGCTCACGCTCCTCGCGCTTGCAACCAGCCAATTGAACTGGCCGTCGAAGCATCCTTGTCCCCGGCAGATGCTTCACCGGCTACAATCGGCTCAAGCGCCTTCGCGAGCTCCTTGCCAAGTTCGACGCCCCATTGATCGAACGAATTGATCCCCAGGATCACACCTTCGACAAAGACCCGATGTTCGTAGAGCGCAACGATCTGTCCCATGACCTCGGGAGTAAGCTTCGGGTAAAGAAGGATGGTCGAAGGGCGATTGCCCGGGAAAACCCGATGACGAGCTTGCCGCTCAAGCTCTTCACCCGAGAACTTTCCTTGCAGAAGCGCTTTCGCTTCGTCGAGGCTCCGACCATTCATCAGTGCCTCTGCCTGAGCGAGACAGTTCGCGATCAGCAGGCGATGCTGATGCTGCAACTCCTCCTCGAACCCTTCGGCTGCGACCATGAACTCGCACGGAACGATGCGCGTCCCTTGGTGAATCAACTGGTAGAATGCATGCTGGCCGTTCGTTCCAGGCTCGCCCCACACGATCGGACCGCTCTCGACCGGGAGATCCGCGCCGTCCATCGAGACGCGCTTGCCGTTGCTCTCCATTTCGAGCTGCTGGAGATAGGCCGGAAGCCGTGCGAGACGTTGTTCGTACGGCAGGACGGCACGGGTCGCGTATCCGCATCCCTGATTGTGCCAGATCCCCGTGAGCGCCAGCATGACGGGCATGTTCTCTTGCGGGGCCGCATTCTGAAAATGGCGATCCATCGCTTCCGCACCGCGAAGGAAGGCACGGAATGCCGTAGGCCCAATGGCGATCAGAAGCGACAGGCCGATCGGTCCCCACATCGAGTACCGACCGCCGACCCAATCGGCGAATCCGAAGACCCGCGTTTCTGCGATGCCGAATTCGGATGTCTTGTCCTGTGCCGTGCTGAGCGCGACGAATTGCGAGGCGGGGTCGCGTACATCCTGGCCCATCCAGGCCTTGGCAGTCGCGGCGTTCGTCATCGTCTCGATCGTCGTGAAGGTCTTCGACGCTACGATGACCAGCGTTCGCTTCGGATCGAGCGGTCCGAGAATGTCGGCAATATGTGCGCCGTCGACATTGCTCACGAAATGGCAACGCGGCCCGTCGTGATAGGTCGAAAGCGCCTGTACGGCCATGGCCGGCCCGAGATCCGACCCCCCGATCCCGATATTGACCACATCGGTGATCGTGCCGCCCTGCCCCTGGAACCTGCCTTCGCGCACGGACCGGGCGAAACCCTCCATGCGCGCGAGCGTGCCCAGGACCTTGGGCATTACATCGCGCTCCTCGATCATGATGCTGCCGCCATCGAGATTCCTGAGCGCGGTATGCAACACCGCGCGGCCCTCGGTCTCGTTGATCGGATCTCCGGCAAACATGGCCCGACGCTTGTCGTCAAGTCCGGCCGCCTCGCACATTCCGATCAGGTGATCCCGAGCGGCCGTATCCATGCTCGTCTTCGAGTAGTCGAACCGCATGTCACAGGCTTCGACAGCAAAATCCTCGGCCCGCTCGGCTGACATGAGCGACCGGATCGATCGACCATCGGCCTTCCGGCCCATCGCGGCCAGATCATCCCATATCGACTTGTCCATCCTCGTCATTCCTTTGCCCAGTGGACCGTCGCATCGGAAAGGATCGCGGCGATCGGTGCCTCTTTCGGGTCGAGCTTTCGCGCGCGATCCAGCGCTTCGCGCTTCTCCGTTCCCGTGATCACGACATGCACCGACACGGCGTCGCGTAACACCGGCATCGTCAACGTCACCCGTGGCTCGAGCCCACCGGGGGCCTCGATCTGCATCAGCGCCGGCGCATCCGCAGAAAGCGCCGCCTCGAGTTCCGGCGAGCCGGGAAAGAGCGATGCACAATGCATGTCGGCCCCCATCCCCAGCAAGAGAATCGAAATCGGCAATTCAGGCCGGAGACGCTCTTCTAAAAGTGTGTCGATGTCGATCTCTCCGTCGGGAACCAGCCTGACGAACTGGGCTGCCGAGGCCTTGTCGGTCAGGAGCCGTTCCCTCACGAGCCGTTCATTCGAACGCTCGTGATCGGCGGGAACCAGCCGCTCGTCGGTCAGCATGACCCGCACACGATCCCAATCGAGACTCGCCCCGGAGAGCGAGTCGAAGATGGGACCCGGTGTGCTGCCGCCCGGTACGACGAACGAGACCCGATCATGAGACGAAAGGCTTCTCGAGATTTCACCTGCCAGTTTGTCGGCAAGCTGCATCATCATCATTTCGGCATCGGGATATTCGATCAGTTCCATTTTGCCTCCCTTCGTTGGGCCGGACCCTATCAAGGGCGGTGCGGCTGTCCATCCGAAAAGGGCTCAGGCACCACCTCACGTGGCCCTCCCCGCATCATCGGAAGGGAGGCATCGATCCCCGGCAGTGATGCGCAGGGTCGGGTGTCATTCCCGAATTTCGCGCCACCGGCGGTTCGCCCGGTGAAGCAACATCGCGGATTCCTCGGGTCCGGACGTTCCGGGCTCGTAGGGCAGCGGCCGGTCGTCGTTGCCTTGCCATCCCTCGATGATCGGATCCGTCCAGGCCCACGCCGCCTCGACCTCATCCCCGCGCATGAAGAGGGTCTGGTTGCCACGTACAACATCCATCACCAACCGTTCATAGGCTTCGGGCACCGCGTCGTTATCCGGGCCAAGCGCGTCTGCGAACGTCATGTCGAGCGGCACGTCGATAAGCCGCATGCCCCCCGGACCCGGCTCCTTGATCGTGACGCCGAGCGTCATGCCCTCGTTCGGTTGGAGCCGGATCGTCAGAATGTTCCGGTGCCGCCCGGCCGATGCGCCGAAGATCGAATGCGGCGCGTCCTTGAACACTACGGCGATCTCGGACTGGCGTGCCTTCAGCCGCTTGCCTGTCCGGATGTAGAAGGGTGTTCCGGCCCATCGCCAGTTCGACACGTGGAGCTTCATCGCAATGAAGGATTCCGTGCGGCTTTCGTCGTCCTCGACATCCTCGTGGTAGGAATCGGACTTGCCCTTCCCCTCGTACTGGCCGCGGACGATATCGGTCGGATCGACCGGTTCGAGCGCCCGGATCACTTTGAGCTTTTCGTCGCGCACGGCATCCGGATCGAAGCGTGAGGGTGGCTCCATCGCGATGAGGCAAAGCAACTGCATCAGGTGGTTCTGCACCATGTCGCGCATTGCCCCCGATTTGTCGTAGTAGCTGCCCCGCCCTGCAACGCCGACGGTCTCGGCAACCGTGATCTGGATATGGTCGACGTACTGCGCGTTCCAGAGCGGCTCGAAGAGAACGTTACCGAACCGCACGGCCATGAGATTCTGAACGGTTTCCTTACCGAGGTAATGATCGATCCTGTAGATCTGCGTTTCGTCGAAATGTTCCGCCAGCGTCTGGTTCAACGCACGTGCCGAAGCCAGATCACGGCCGAATGGCTTTTCGACCACGATCCGCGAGGCGCTGTCGGCGATGGAATGGCTGTGGAGCCGCTCCGCTAGATCCCCGAAAAGCGACGGGGCAACGGAGAAATAGAACGCCTTGACGACCCCGTCACGCATCAGGGCATGGAGATCCTTCCAGCCCGTCTCGCCCTGCGCGTCGATCTGGACGTAATGCAACTGCGACAGGAAGGCCGCGACATGATCTTCGTTAAACCGTTGAGCATCGACATATTCCCTGAGCGCGCCGCGAACCTCTTCGCGGTACTTTGAATCGTCCAGCTCGGCCCGCGCCGCCCCGATCACGCGCGCATCTTCCGGCATCTGGCCCGCGACGAAGCGGCGATAGAGCCCGGGCAGAATCTTGCGATGGGCAAGATCCCCGGTGCCGCCGAAAATCACGAGATCGAACGTATCGACCGGAATGACGCGAGAGACCATGAGTTCTCCTTCCCGATATTCGCCTTGGAACAAGCACATCGGCGCAAGATGGCGGGTCGTCAAGGCAAGGGAAACTACAGGCGACGGGAAGCCCGTGCCTGTGGCCCCGAAGGACCAGCCGCGCGAGCGTTCAGGGTTCGAGTTCGGCGTCCCAATACAGAAAATCGCGCCAGGTCTCGTGAAGATGGTTCGGCGGAAACCTGCGCCCCATGTTCTTGAGTTCTTCCGCGCCCGGCTGGCGGGGCGGCTTCCTGAGCGTCATCCCCGTCTGCGACAGCGTGCGCGATCCCTTCGAAAGATTGCACCTCGAGCAGGCCGCAACGACGTTTTCCCAGCTCGTCCGCCCGCCGCGAGCCCTCGGCACGACGTGATCGAAGGTCAGATCACCTGTCGATCCGCAATATTGACAGAGAAATTCGTCCCTCAGGAAAAGATTGAAGCGCGTGAATGCCACGCGCTTCTGGGGTTTCACGTAATCCTTGAGCACCACCACCGACGGTATCCGAATTTCGGTAGTGGGCGACCTGACGTAGGCGTCGTATTCCGCAACGATCGTGACCCGTTCCAGAAATGCCGCCTTCACGGCCTCCTGCCATGGCCAAAGCGAAAGTGGATAGTAGCTAAGCGGCCGGTAATCCGCGTTCAGCACCAATGCGGGGTGGTGCCTCAGAGAGTTCGGTTCGCGGACGAATGCCGTCCTGAAATCGCCATCCATGATCTTAGTGGTCCCCGGGGTGATAGGTCCCTTCCGAGCGGTCGGAGCGCCTTCGCATCCCGTCGCTCACTCGACTATATCTGGCGCTTGACGCCTGACAAGCCCCACATTTTGGTGCGCGGCCTATCCCCGGATCTAGATGCTCTGTGTAACGGCCTTATGACCTATTCGGCGCTTTCGGCGATCAGGGTCCTTGCTCGATCCAGGATCTCGGACCCGTCGATCCCGCGATCGGTCATTTCCTTGATCCAGGAATCTATCGTCGGCTGACTGGCCTGCCTCCACTCGTCGGTTTCCGTCAGGTCGAGTGTTATGATCTCGTTCCCGAGATCCTCGGCAATCGCGCGCGCCGGGGCATCATGAACGAACGTATTCCGCGCGGCAAAGACCGAAAAGTCCTCCCCCGATTCCGCATCGATCACCGCCTTTAGATCATCCGGCAAAGCCTCCCAACTCTGTCGATTCATGGCGAGAATATAAGTCGCGGTATAGATTGGTTCTGCAAACTCGGTATGCGTGTCGACGAGTTCCGCGATCCTGAGCGATCCCGTGACTTCCCAAGGCAACGCCGTCGCCTCGATCACGTGACGCGACAGCGCCTCTGGCACTGCCGGTACCGGCATCCCGACGGTCGTCGCCCCCAGATCCGAGAAGAGGCGATTGGTGATCCGGCTGGGCGCACGAAGGGTAACCCCTCTAAGATCCTCGACATTCCGTATCGAAACCTGCGAATGCAGCACTCCGGGTCCGTGAACCCAGAGGCCCAAAACCTTGACATCCTTGAAATCCGTCTCGTTCAGGACCTCGTCACCGAGCCGCCAATAGGCCCGGCTCGTCGCGACGGGATCGGTCATGATGAAAGGCAGTTCGAAGACCTCGGCACGCGGAAAGCGCCCGGCGCTGTATCCCGGCAATGTCCAGACCACGTCGACAACACCGTCGACAACCTGATCGTAGAGATCTGCGGGTGAACCGCCGAGAGCCATGGCATCGAACCGCTGTATCTCGATCCGCCCGCCGGACGCGGTCTCGACCCGATCTTCCCAGGCCGAAAGCACGTGGCGCGGAACGTTGGCGTCGCCGGTCTGGAACTGATGCATACGAAGCGTCACGTCCTGCGCGAGACCGGGTCCGGCCAGACAGCAGATCAGAGCGGTCAAGCGTAGCATCGCGGTCCTCAGTTCATATGATCCGGATATCGAGCGGCGGCAGATCGTCGATCTGCGCCGTGACCCGGTCGCCGCGTTGGAGGGCACCGACACCGGCAGGCGTCCCCGTCATGATGAGGTCCCCCGGTTCGAGCGCGTAAAGAGTTCCGAGATCCGAGACGAGTTCCTGCACCGACCAGATCATGTCGGACACCACGCCCTCCTGGCGCAGCTCGTCGTTCACAGACAGGACGATCCGCTTATCCTCGATCGAACCGAGAGCTTCCGCAGGCTTCATGGGGGCAAGCACGGCTGACTGATCGAAATCTTTCCCGACATCCCAGGGCCGACGCTTTTCCTTGGCCTGCGCCTGAAGATCACGACGCGTCATGTCGATCCCGCACCCATAGGCGATGACTTGTGCGTCCTGCCCCAGCGCAACGACAAGTTCGACTTCGTGGTGAAGATCCTGCGTCCGCCCGGGATAGGCGACATCTCCGCCAGAAAGGACGATCGAATGGGCGGACTTCGTGAAGTAGAACGGAGCCTCCCTGTCGACCTCGTTGCCCATCTCCGCGGCATGCGCGGCATAGTTTCTCCCCACGCAGAAGATCCTGCGGACGGGAAACTCCCCCATTCCCTCGATTGGCACGACCGGCTGCGGACCGAGATCGAAGATATGCGCCATGGTCGGTTTCCCTATTCCTGCCAGACAGCCTAATGGGGTTGTTCTAGTCCGCGATTCTCCAAGAAGCGAGCGACGAAATGCGCTGGCCGAACTGCCATAAAACCGCGCATTCCATCGGCGCGGGGCTTGATCCCTGAGAGCGATAGGCGTATTGCGCGGCTTCAATCGAAATTCCGGGGCCAATCGGCCTCTACTCATCTTGGGCCATCCGGCCCCGCCAACGCGAAGGTCACAACATGGCTGTCCCTCAGAACAAAGTCACCAAGTCGCGCCGCAACATGCGCCGGGCCCATGACGGCCTGACCGGTGCCAATCCCGCCGAGTGCCCCAATTGCGGCGAGCTCAAGCGCCCGCATCACGTTTGCGGAGCCTGCGGCCATTATGCCGAGCGCGAGGTCGTCGCCCAGTCTGACGAGATCGATCTCGACGACGACGCGGCCTGAAGTTCGCGACACCCGGCTGATGCCGAGCGATACCGCCAAACCCGTCAAACACACCGCTGACGCCAAGGCCAGATACGTCGTATCGGTAGATGCGATGGGTGGCGACAGCGGGCCGGCGACTGTCGTGGCGGGACTCGCGAAATCGGCCGAGAAGAACGGCGAGATCGCGTTCATCCTGCATGGCAGGCAGTCCGAGCTCGCACCGCTCGTGGAAAAGCAGAAGCTCGGTGATCGTGTGACGATCCGGGATGCGTCCGACGTGGTCACGATGGACGCCAAGCCAAGCCATGTCATGCGGCACGGCAAGGACACATCGATGTGGTCCTGCATCGATTCCGTGCGCGCGGGCGAAGCACATGTTGCAGTCAGCTGCGGCAATACCGGCGCGCTCATGGCGATCAGCATGATGCGGCTGAAGAAGCTCGAAGGCGTGAACCGGCCGGCGATCGCGTGCCTCTGGCCTTCGCGAAATCCGGCAGGATTCAACGTGATGCTGGACGTGGGTGCTGACATTCGCGCCGATCAGGACGACCTCATGCAATTTGCGCTGATGGGTGCCTCCTATGCGCGCAGCGGCCTCGGGCTCGAACGCCCTCGGATCGGCCTGCTCAATGTCGGCACCGAAGAGCACAAGGGTCGCGCGGAGCTCAAGGTCGCCTACGAACTCATCGAAAAGAATGCCGAATCCGCCGATTTCGATTTCGTCGGGTTCGTCGAGGGCGGCGATATTCCGTCCGACCGCGTCGATGTGATCGTGACGGACGGTTTCACCGGCAATGTCGCGTTGAAGACCGGCGAAGGCACCGCCGCGCTGATCCGCGATCTACTCCGGGAGGCGTTCAACCATACGCCGCTTTCGAAGCTTGCCGCCCTTCTCGCGCTTACCTCGCTGAAACGCCTGCAGAAGCGAATCGATCCTCGACGGGTCAACGGTGGCATCTTCCTGGGTTTGAACGGTACGGTGGTGAAAAGCCACGGATCTGCCGATGCGACAGGTGTCTCGGCGGCGGTCAAGCTCGCCTACACCCTTGCCCAGAGCAATTTCCACGAACGTCTCGCAGCCCGCGTCGCCTCCGCCGACCGACGCGCTTCTCCCGAGGAGGCAGGGACGTGAGCGTGACCCGAGCACAGATCCGCGGCGTCGGCCATTACCTCCCCGAACGGGTCGTGGAGAATGCCGAATTCGAATCCATCGTCGATACGAGCGACGAATGGATCCGGTCTCGGTCCGGGATCGAACGGCGGCATTTCGTGGCCGATGGAGAGACGACGTCGGATCTTGCGACGCGCGCGGCCAAGGCCGCCCTTGCCGATGCCGGGCTCGACACGAGCGATATCGATGCGATCATCGTCGCGACATCGACCGCGGATCTGACCTTTCCATCCGCTGCAACCATGGTTCAGAACCAGCTCGGGATGCGCCACGGTTTCGCATTCGACATGCAGGCGGTCTGCGCCGGCTTCGTCTTCGCCCTGTCGACCGCCAATGCGATGATCGTTTCGGGACAGGCCCGGCGCGTCCTCGTGATCGGTGCCGAAACCTTCAGCCGGATCATGGACTGGACCGATCGGACGACCTGTGTGCTCTTCGGTGACGGTGCCGGGGCGCTCATTCTCGAAGCGGCGGAAGGCACCGGTACCCCGGATGATCGGGGTATCCTGTCGTCCGATCTTCATTCCGATGGTCAGTACCGCGATATCCTTTACGTCGATGGGGGCGTGTCGACCCAATCGACCGGTCATCTCCGGATGCAGGGCAAGGAAGTCTTTCGCCACGCGATTGAGAAGCTCGCCGAGACCGCCCACGTATCGTTGGATCGGGCTGGCCTCGCACCGTCCGATGTCGACTGGATCGTGCCCCATCAGGCCAATCTCAGGATCATTCGCGGCACAGCCCAGCGGATGGGCGTCGGAATGGATCGGGTCATCCTCACCGTTCAGGATCACGGCAACACGTCTGCCGCGTCGATCCCGCTTGCGCTGTCGGTGGGCAAGGCTCGGGGCCAGATCCAGCCGGGTCAGATCGTCGTGACCGAAGCGATCGGCGGTGGTCTCGCCTGGGGGTCGGTGGTTCTGCGCTGGTAAGCTGTGCTCTGCTTTATCCACGATATAAGCGAAAACCCGCAACCCCCTGTTATTGACTTTGAATCGCGGCACCGGCATGCTCTGCGCCAACGCATTTTCGAAGGATCGGGCAATGGCGAACAAGACACTGACCCGCATGGATCTGAGCGAGGCGGTCTTTGCCGAGGTCGGACTGAGCAGGAACGAATCCGCACAACTCGTCGAGTCAATCCTGGGTCATATGTCCGATGCGCTTGCCTCCGGCGAAACGGTGAAGATTTCTTCTTTCGGCACGTTCTCGGTTCGCTCCAAGGCTGCACGGGTCGGCCGCAATCCGAAGACCGGCGAAGAGGTCCCGATCAGCCCGCGTCGGGTTCTGACCTTTCGTCCCTCGCATCTGATGAAGGATCGCGTCGCCGCCGGCAACAAGGGCTGAGCGCATGGCGAAGTCGCCGGACGCATTCCGCACGATCAGCGAAGTCGCCGAATGGCTCGACGTTCCGACGCACGTCCTGCGTTTCTGGGAATCGCGCTTCACGCAGGTAAAGCCCGTCAAGCGGGCTGGCGGTCGACGCTATTACCGGCCTTCGGACATGGAGCTTCTGGGCGGCATCAAACGCCTGCTGCACGATGATGGCCTGACCATCCGCGGCGTGCAGAAACTTCTTCGGGAAGAAGGCGTCCGTCACGTGGCCGCCCTCTCGCCTCCCCGCGATCCGGACGGCACGGAGGGCCAGCCGACAAATGTCGTGTCTCTTCGAAAGCGTGACCAACCCGAACCGGACGTCTCTTCATCGGAGCCCATCGCGGGTGCCGCAGACGAAACTCCGGGTGAAGCTTCCATCGAAGATACGTCATCTCAAACGTCGTCCTTGAGTGAAGCGCACAGCCTTTCGCTGGCCGAGGAAGAACCGGCGCGCGCACCACTCTCGCAACCATCCCTGCTCGACGAATCGTCGATCTATGTCCCGACACCCGGCCCACTTGCCCGCCTCATGCGCCTGAAGGCAGTCGCCATTGAAGCCGACCGTGAGCTCTTCGAGCACGCGCTCGATCGTGCGCGGGTGCTTAGACAGGCAATGGATCGGGCGGATGGATGAACAGCCCGGTTTTTATCCAAGATCGCCCCTTGCCTCTGCCGCTCTCTCCGGTAAAAGGCGCGTCAGTCGGGCTATGGCGCAGCCTGGTAGCGCGTCCGTCTGGGGGACGGAAGGTCGCAGGTTCGAGTCCTGCTAGCCCGACCAACATAATCCTGCCGTCCCCACGGCAACTCGTCCGGAAAGTCTGTTGACCGGAATTCTTCCCTCTCAGATGCTCAGGCAGATGATCGGATCCGGTTCGATCGGGTCTGACCAGCCTATCTCGCCCGGACAGATCCAGCCCGCGTCGCTTGACCTGCGTCTCGGTACGCGCGCCTATCGCGTTCGGGCCTCGTTCCTTGCCGGGCGCGACGCTCGTGTCTCCGATCGCCTCCCCGATTTTTCGATGCATGAGATCGACCTGACCCAAGGGGCGGTCCTTGAGAAGGGATGCGTTTACCTCGTCCCCCTGATGGAGCGGTTGAGCCTGCCCAAGGGTCTGAGGGCAGTCGCCAACGCGAAAAGCTCGACCGGCCGGCTCGATCTGCTGACCCGAACGATCACCGACTGCGGAACGGAATTCGACCGCGTGCCTGACGGATATGACGGGCCGCTCTATGCCGAAATATGCCCGCGATCCTTCTCGGTTCTGGTGCGGCCCGGCATGACACTCAATCAGATCCGGTTTCGGGACGGCCAGTCCGTTCTAGATGACGACGCACTGGCCGCACTCCACCAGTCCGAGGGCTTGGTGAACGGCGATCCGCATATCGACGACGGTTTGGGCTTCTCCGTCGATCTCGAACCGCGCGACGGACACCTCGCCGGCTATCGCGCCAAACCCCATACGGGCGTTATCGATCTCGACCGGATCGGACATTACGCGATCGCGGATTTCTGGGACGAACTGCGGACGGATCATGGTCGCCTCATTCTCGATCCCGGCGCGTTCTATATCCTCGTCAGCCGCGAGGCGGTGACGATACCGCCCCGTTATGCAGCCGAAATGGCCCCCTATCTCGCTCTCGTCGGGGAATTCCGCGTGCATTACGCAGGCTTCTTCGACCCAGGTTTTGGCCATGCGAGCGCCGGCGGCAAGGGTGCCCGAGGGGTGCTGGAGGTCCGCTGCCACGAGGCTCCGTTCGCGCTCGAACACGGCCAGATCGTCGGGCGGCTGGTCTACGAAAAGATGGCTGAGATCCCCGAACAGCTCTACGGCCGCGAGATCGCGTCGAATTATCAGGGACAAGGCCTCAAGCTCGCAAAGCAATTCGCCTGAGACTTCAGTCCTCGGCATCGCCGTCGAACATCTCGCTCTGATCTTCAGGCGCAGGCTTTTCTGGGGCGGTTCCCGGAACGGGGCGTGACTCGAGCAGCCCTGCCGCACGAAGATCCCTCAGGCCCGGAAGATCCCGCGCGGATTCCAGCGAGAAGTGATCGAGAAACCCTTGCGTGACCACGAAGGTCACGGGGCGACCGGGTGTATCCCGACGCCGTCCGAAACGGATCCATTCGAGTTCGAGAAGCTGGTCGAGCGTTCCGCGGCTGACGGCAACACCACGGATCTCCTCGATCTCGGCGCGGGTGCAGGGCTGGTGATAGGCGACGATAGCAAGCGTCTCGATCGCGGCACGGCTGAGCTTTCGCGTCTCTACCGTTTCGCGTGTCATGAGATGGCCCAGATCCCCGGCCGTCCGCATGGCCCAGGCTTCACCGACCCGCCTGAGCTCGACCCCGCGCCCCTCATACCGTCCACGCAGCAGCTCGACTGCCGCTGCGGCATCGCAGCCATGCGGCATCCGGGCGTTCAGTTCGCCGACGCTCAGCGGGGCGGCACTCGCGAAGAGGAGCGCCTCGACCATGCGTTCCTGTTCGGCCATCGGCGGAGCTTCGAAAAGCGGCGGGTTGGTCTCGGCGTCATCCATCGCGACGACGGATCTCGATCGGTGCGAATGTGGAACCTTGGCGGATCTGGATGCGACCGGCTTTCACCAGTTCGAGGGATGCCGCGAAATGCGATGCGGTGGCCGAGCGGCGGCGCACCGGGTCACGTTCCCAGCCTTCGGGCATGTAGCTTGCTAGATCGGTCCAGGTTCCGGCGAACCCGATCAGATCGCGCATTCTTTCCAGCGCTTCCTCCATTGTCATGACCGAGTCCCGGTCGAGCACGAACGGTCGGAAATCGTCACGGGTGCGGATCCGGGCATAGGCCTGCATCAGGTCTATCAGCGTCGCGGTATAGCGCACGCGGCGCACCCGCTCCATCGCCTCGGGCAATCCACGCGCAAAAACGTCGCGACCCAGCTGGTCTCGCGCCATCAGCTTGGCAGCGGCCTCGCGCATCGCTTCGAGCCGTTCGAGCTGGAACGCAAGATGCGCGGCAAGGTCTTCGCCCGAGGGACCTTCGTCTTCGGGATCCGGCGGCAGCAGCAGACGCGATTTGAGAAAGGCGAGCCAGGCCGCCATGACAAGGTAATCGGCGGCAAGCTCGATCCGGAGACTGCGCGCTTCCTCGACGAAGGCCAAATACTGGCGCGCGAGGGCGAGAACCGAGATATGGCGCAGGTCCACCTTCTGGGTTCGGCTGAGGCTTAAGAGAAGGTCGAGCGGCCCTTCGAACCCGTCGACATCGACGATCAGCGCCTCGGCCGCGCGTCGCTCGCCCACTGGATCGTGGGGGGCCTCGGTCTCAACCATCTCCACGGGCCGTCAGTGCGACAAATTCCGCTTCGAGTTCCGCGATCGTGGCGGGATCGGGGGTAGGTCGCATGGCAAGCGCCGCCGCCGCCCGCTCTTCCGACTGGCCCTCGAGGCGACCGCAACTCGACAGACAATCCTCCATTTCGGAGCGGACGCCGTTGCAATGGAGGACAATGTCGCAGCCGGCCTTGATCGACCGGGCACCGCGCTCGGCGATATCGCCTGACAGCGCCTCCATCGAAATGTCATCGGTCATCAGAAGCCCGTCGAATCCGATCCTCTCCCGGATCAACGCGACGATCTCAGGATCCTGCGTCGCGGGTCGATCCGAAAGCGCGCTCAAGACGACATGCGCCGTCATGCCCATCGGCAGATCCCTCAGCGCATGGAACGGCGCAAAATCATCCTCGAGCGCGGCCTCCGTCGCGGTGATCACCGGCAAGTCCCGATGACTGTCGGCCTGTCCCCGACCGTGACCCGGCATGTGTTTCATGACCGGCAATACCCCGCCCGCCAGCAATCCGTCGGCGACTGCGCGCGCATTGCGGATCACCTCGTCGGGCGAAAGACCGTGACACCGGTTCCGCAGAAACGGATGCGTCTCGTCGCGCGCCACGTCGCAGGTCGGCGCGCAATTCACGTCGATCCCCACAGCGCGCAGTTCGTCGGCCATGAGCCGCGCCCGGATCCAGAGCACACGCTCGGAATTCGGTGTGCCTGCAACTTCTTCGAGCGGCGGCACCCAGCGCCGCCAGTGCGGCGGCCCGAGGCGCTGCACGCGTCCGCCCTCCTGATCGACGAGGATCGGAGCGTCACGTCCCACGCATTCGCGCAGCGCCGACGTCAGGGATCGAACCTGATCCGGGTCTTCGATATTGCGGGCAAAGAGTATGAAGCCCCAGGGATCTGCCTCGCGGTAGAACCGTCGCGCCTCGGGGTCGAGCTGCGGTCCGGCGACGCCGAGGATGCAGGCGGTAGTCACTGGAGCTCGACGGGGATGCAATCGGTCTGGCGCGCCAGAAGTTCGGTGCAGAACCGGCGCGTGTCGGCAAGATCCGTAAATCCCTCGGCACGCAGGCGATAGAATGTCTTGCCGCCCGATTGGGCGGCTTGAACTACACGACGCTTGCCATCGAAGTAATCCGGGAACCGGCTCGCGATCCGGGCCCATTCCTCTCGCGCACCTTCGTCGCTCGCAAATGCCCCGAGCTGGACCAGACGCGTGCCGGTGGCAAGTTCGTCCACGGCGACCTCGCTTGCGGTGCCGCTTGCGACCTGAGGTTCCTGCGGTGCCGCGTCACCGCCAGTGGCGACGCTCGCGCGGGCTGGGCGCGGCTCGGGCCGCGGCGAGGTGATGCCCGTGCCCGGCACCGGAAGGTCTTCTTCGAAATCGCTCTCCGCCCTCGAAGACAGGGCCTGGGCCACGGCCATGTCGGTCGCAAGTGCACCATCAGGCAGATCCGCCTCCGGTGCCGCGTCTTCGTCAGCCACTTCGGTATCGGATAGGTCGATCCCGGCTTCCGGCTCCGCATCCTCAACCAAGGCCGTCGACGTATCCTCTCCGTCCATCAGGTTCGCGACTTCGGCCTCGGCGGCCTGACGTGCGGCCTCGGCTTCGGCTCTCTGTTCCGCTTCGCGTTCGGCGGCGGCGATCTCGGCGATACGCGCTTCTTCTTCCTCGGCGGCGAGCTGTTGCAGGTCGTCCGCCGGAACATCTTCATCGGCAAGACCCGTCGGTGCCGGAGCAAGGGTGACCTCCTCGGCCGGACCACCCGCCTCGCCCTCGGCGGCGATCTCGTTGACGGCGAGCCCCTGATGCGGGGCCTGCATGCCGCCCGGATCCTCAGGGGCGACGCGGAACGCGCCTTCCATGGCTTGCACAACCGGCACGCCGTTCACGTCACGCATGAGAAGCTGGTAGCCCCAGACCGACAGGCCCCCGATCAGCGCCAGTGACACAACCGCGCCAGACAGGTTCACCCATTTGCCGAACCGGGATCCGTGGCCATCGCCCTGCCGGCCGTCGTGGTCATCCATATACTCGAACTCTGCCATGCCTGCCTCGTCGCGGAGGTCACGCGCGGTTACACACCCACCGCCTCCGTCTTTCATGTGCCTGTCACCGGCAAGCGCGACCCTCTCTTGACGGAGAGCTCATATCGCTCGCTTCGGCGCAGCCTATCGAAAGTCCACGCGTGATCCCAGACCAAAGATCGCCGCAAAGCCGGTTTTCGCCAGCCCGTTCCCAATGGGCAACGCAGCCGCTCGGCTCAACGCATTTCTTCGAGCGGCGTAACTCCAAGAATCCCAAGACCGGATGCAATGACCGAGGCGACCGCCCGCGGCAGGGCAAGCTTTCCTGCGCTGGCTTGCGCATTGCCTTCCTGCAGGAAACGCAGGCCAGGATCGTCGTTCCCCCTGTTCCAGAGCGAATGGAAATCACTTGAAAGGTCATAGAGATAGAACGCGATGCGATGTGGCTCGTGATTTCTGGCCGCGATCTCGACCAGACGCGGCCATTCGGCAAGCTTGCGAGCCACAGCGAATTCTGCCGGATCGCGCAGCACGGGTTCCGTCGCCCGGAGTCCCTGCGCTTCGGCCTTCCGTTCGACCGAACGAATACGTGCATGGGCATATTGCACGTAAAAGACCGGATTCTCTTTCGATTGCTCCACCGCACGGGCAAAGTCGAAGTCGAGCGGGGCATCGTTCTTGCGTGTGAGCATGGTGAACCGCGTCACATCGGGCCCGACCTCATCCACGACGTCGCGGAGCGTCACGAAATTGCCTGCCCGCTTCGACATCGTGAAGGGCTCGCCGCTCTTCCACAGCTTCACGAGCTGGCAGAGCTTGATGTCGAGCGGCACCTTTCCGTCCGACAAAGCGCTGACCGCGGCCTTCATCCGCTTGACGTAACCGCCGTGATCCGCGCCGAAGACATCGATCAATGCGTCGAAGCCACGATCGATCTTGTCGTAATGGTAGGCGATATCGGGCGCGAAATAGGTCCAGGATCCGTCCGATTTCTTGACCGGCCGGTCCACATCGTCGCCATGCTCGGTAGATCTGAACAGCGTCTGCTCACGCGCCTCCCAATCGTCGGGCAGCTTGCCCTTGGGCGGCTCGAGCGTACCGACATAGATCAGGCCCTTCTCGTCGAGCGTCTTGAGCGCAGCCTCGATCCGCCCGGTGCCGTAAAGCGACTTCTCGCTGTAGAAATTGTCCATCTCCACGCCGAGCGCGGCGAGATCCTCGCGGATGAGGGCCATCATCGCGTCGGTCGCGAAGTCGCGCACCTCCGTCAGCCAGACATCCTCGCCCTGGTCGAGATAGGCGTCGCCAACCTTGTCCTTCAGGGCCGCGCCCACCTCCTTGAGGTAGTCGCCCGGGTATGTCCCGTCGGCGAAGGCGACTTCCTGCCCGTGCGCCTCGAGATACCGCAGATAGACCGACCGCGCGAGCACGTCGACCTGCGCGCCGCCATCGTTGATGTAGTATTCCCGCGTCACATCCCAGCCGGTGTAAGCCAGCAGGTTCGCCAGTGCGTCTCCGAAGACCGCGCCGCGGGTATGGCCGACATGCAGCGGCCCCGTCGGGTTCGCGCTCACGTATTCGACGTTGACCCGTGAACTTCCACCCATGTCGGAGCGTCCGAAATTGGCATCCTCGTTGATCCGCGCGACGATCTCGCCCCAGACCCCATCGGCGAGACGGAGGTTCAGGAAGCCCGGCCCTGCAACCTCGGCGCTCTCGACCCGGTCGATCGCCTCGAGCTTCTCGGCCAGCGCGGTCGCGATGTCGCGGGGCTTCATCCCCGCAGGCTTGGCCAGCACCATCGCCGCGTTCGTCGCCATGTCGCCATGCGCGGAATCGCGCGGCGGCTCCACGGTCACGTTGGCGAAGTCGAGCCCTCCCGGCAGCGTACCGTCGGCCACCAGTCCGTCAAGCGCCTCGACCACATCGTCCCGCATCTGCGCAAACAGGTTCATCTTGTCATCCTCGGATCTGCCGGCTGGCGTCATACCATTCCGCCGCTCGCCGTCAACGATCAGCCCTCTTTCGATTTGGTATCGTCGTCCGTCTCGCGGCGTTCGCTCGCGATCTTCTCCATCTCGTCGGGCGGCAGCATCGAGACGAGCCTGACGCCGGGTGCCGCATCGATCTCATCCTCTTCCGTGACGAAATGCGGCTCACCCGACGTGTCGATCCACGCAAGAAGACGGGCATTCGGACGCCGTTCGCGCCAGTCGTCGAACGTATACTCTTCGGTCAGGCGGGTGGTGCGGAACCCCCAATCGTTCCACATCAAACGATTGAGTTCGTTGTAGGTCGCCTCGTCCACGAACGACCGGCCGCCGAGGGTCGACGGCAGGGCGTGACGCACATGGCCGTTCTTCTCGCGCGCGATCTGATAGACGTTCTCCCGACCGAAATGCGGTGCCAGATCGGTCGCGACGAGCGTGTTGTAGGCGTCGTTATCCGTCGCGGCGAGGACGATCTTGTAGCCGTTGAGCTCGATCCGCATCTCGGCACCCTCGCTCAGGATATCCCCGAAGAAGGTCTCGATCCCCGCTTCGCGCGCGCGGCGCAGATGCCCGCGGTTCGGATCGGTGATGAGGACCGGGATCTTGGCCTTCTTCAACGTCTCGGCCAAGGCGGTCGTCCAGTAGGATCCGCCGACGAGGATCACGCCCGGCGTCTCGGCCGCGGTCAGCCCCAGAAGACGCGCGATCGGGGCCAGCGTGAACCCGTGCAGCACGACCGACGAGGCCACGAGGATGAAGGCCAGCGGCCCGATGATCGCACCGTCGGAAACCCCGAGTTCGGTCAGCCGTTCGCCGAAAAGGCCCGCGACGGCGATCAGGACCACGCCCCGGGGCCCGGTCGTCGCGACAAAGATCCGCTCCCGCCACGGCAGTTTCGTCGTGGCGAGCGAGACGAGCACGGCGACCGGCCGCGCGACCGACAGCACCACGATCACGAACAGCGCCGCGCGCCAGGTCAGCTGATCGAGCGCCGCGAAATCGAGCGATGCCGCCAGCAGGATGAACACGCCCGAGACGAGCAGGATCGTCGCATGTTCTTTGAAGCGGCGCAGTTCCTCGTAAGAGGCGAGGTTGGCGTTGGCGATCACGACACCCATGATCGTGACCGCAAGCAGCCCGGCCTCGTGCAGAACGATGTTCGACAGCGCGAAAACCGCAAGGATCACGACGAAGAGGACCGGAACCTTCATGTATTCGGGCACTTTGGCCCGGCGATAGGCCCAGGCCATGCCATATCCCCCGGCAAAGCCGAGCGCCGTCGCGAAGGCGATCCCGAAGACCAGCGTCCAGACCGCGCTTCCAATCTGCTCGGCCGTCCTGAGCACGAGAACCACCTCGAAGGCCAGCACCGCGGCAAGCGCGCCGACCGGATCGTTCAGGATCGCCTCCCACTGCAACAGGGCCGCCGGCCGCCGCGCAAGCCGCGCCGAGCGCAGCAGCGGTGCGATCACGGTGGGCCCCGTGACGATCATGATGCCGCCGAAGACCGCGGCTGTTTCCCACGACGTGCCCGCCCCGTAGCGAAGCGCGAGCGTGCAGAGCAGCCAGCCCACCGGCGCACCGATAAAGACCAGACGTTTCACCCCCTCGGCGGCGTCGCGCAGGGTATGGAAGTTCAGCGTCAGCCCCCCCTCGAAGAGGATGATCGCCACCGCGATCGAGATCATCGGATAATAGATCGGGCCGATATCGCGCGCGGGGTCGAAGATCCCGAGGACCGGCCCCGCGATCACGCCCGCAAGCAGCATCAGCACGATCGCCGGCATCTTGAGCCGCCAGGCCAGCCATTGGGACCCGACCCCCAGCACGCCCACCAGCGCAATCGCGGCAACCGGATCCAAACCGCCATTCTCCATCGTCACAATTCCTTCAGAGGGACCTTGTCGCGCCTCGACGCGTCGCAGCCCACCTAGCACATCGCTCGAAGAGAGCGAGACCATTGCATCCGTAAAAAACCGATCTTAAGCCACCGAAAACGAAAGGGCCCGGCATGTGTGCAGCGACCGCCACCCCCTGGTGGAAAGACGGCATCATCTACCAGATCTACCCGCGGTCCTTCCAGGATACGACCGGCAGCGGGATCGGCGATCTCGACGGGATTCGCCGCAGGCTCGGCCATGTCGCGGATCTCGGCGTCGACGCGATCTGGATCTCACCGATCTATCCGTCTCCCATGAAGGATGCCGGTTACGACATCACGGATTACACCGGCATCGAGCCGATCTTCGGATCGGTCGAGGATTTCGAGCGACTGGCCGATGCCGTCCACGATCACGGACTGAAGCTCCTCCTCGACCTCGTGCCATCGCACAGCTCCGATCGGCATCCATGGTTCATGGAAAGCCGGTCGAGCCGCGACAATCCCAAGCGTGACTGGTATATCTGGCGCGATCCGGCCGAGGATGGCGGCCCGCCCTCGAACTGGATCGCCGAATTCGGCGGGTCGGCCTGGGAATGGGACGAGGCGACGGGCCAGTATTACCTCCATATCTACATGATCGAACAACCCGCGCTGAACTGGCGCAATCCCGACGTCCGCGCGGCGATCCATGATGCCATGCGCGCATGGTTCGGCCGCGGCGTCGACGGGTTCCGGGTCGATGCGGTCGAACATCTCGCGCCGGACCATCTGTTGCGCGACAATCCACCGGCGTCCGACTGGACTTTCGAAATGGGACCGGCGCGCTCGCTCCATCGCAAGCACTCCTCGCACCAGCCGGATGGCTTTTCCGCCGTTCGCGAGATGCGGAAGGTGGCCGACGAATATCCCGATCGCGTTCTGGTCGGCGAGGCCTACGGCGCACTCGATCAGGTCATGCTCTATTACGGCGAGGACCTCGACGGCTTCCAGCTCCCGTTCAATTTCCACCTGATTGAAGCGAAATGGGAGCCTTTGGCGCTCGCCGACTATATCGACCGCTACGAGGCAGCACTCCCGCCCGGCGGATGGCCGAACTGGGTGCTCGGCAACCACGACCGCGACAGGGTCGCCACGCGCTGGGGGCCGGATGCGGCCCGCGTGGCGGCAATGTTGCTCCTTACGCTCAAGGGAACGCCCACGATCTGGCAGGGCGATGAGCTCGGCATGGTGAACGAGCATGTCCCCGACCACATGGTCCAGGATCCGTGGGCCATCAACAATCCTGGAACGGGGCTCGGTCGCGATCCGGTCCGCATTCCGATCCCCTGGGATGACGGGCCGGGCCGCGGTTTTACCACCGGCGAGCCGTGGCTGCCGCTCTCCTCCGTGCCCTCAGCCGAGGCACAGGTGGCGGATCCGACCTCGATGCTGGCGCTCTATCGTGATCTGACGGATTTGCGCCGCATCCACGCGGCGCTCAGGCGCGGCGGCTACACAAGGCTCCATGCCGACGAGGCGACACTCGCTTATGCACGCGCCTGTGATGGCGAAACGCTGAATGTCGCGCTCAACTTTTCGAAAGAGGAACGGCCCCTGCCCTGCTCCGGCACGCCGATTTTCTCGACGATCTCCGACCGCGATCTGTCGCGCGTCGACTTCCTTCTGCCGCACGAAGGTCTGATCCTCGAAGCATGAGCTGGGTTTGCGCGCCCCGGAAAAGGTCCGGGGCCGCTTCACCCGCGCGGCACCCCACCCCTGCTCAGACGTCGCCTCCCAGAAGGCGCGCGTGTTCCTGAATCGCAAAGCGGTCCGTCATCCCCGCAATGTAATCGAGCACGATCCTCGCGAGCATCGTTTCGCCATCTGCCTCCTCGACATCCTTGCGCCATTGCTTCGGCAGAAGATCCGTGCGGTCCATGAAAAGCGGGAAGAGCTCGCGGACCACCTGCGTCACGCGCTCGCGCGTCACGACGACGTCGGGCGCGCGATACATCCGATGGAACAGGAAGTTGCGGATGACCTGAAGGTCCGACCAGACCGGATCCGAGAACCTGATAATCGGCATGGCCAGATGACGCACCTCCGTTGCGTCGAGCGGATCTAGCGCCGCAAGTGTCTCGCGCGCTTCGGTGATCGCATCCTCGACCAGCACGCCGAAGAAACGTCTCAGCGCCTCATGACGCCGCCGGTAGTAATTCAGCCCCGGATAGATCGCGTCGACCTTTGCAAAGCACCGATCGAGGATCGGAAGCTCGGCCAGCTCGTCGGTCGAGAACAGCTCGGCGCGCAATCCGTCATGAAGGTCGTGGCTGTTATAGGCGATATCGTCGGCCAGCGCCGCGACCTGCGCCTCGGCACTGGCATGGGTCCCGAGCTCCAGGTCGTGGCGCGCATTGTAATCGGCCAGCGCATAGGGGATCGGCGCGCCCACCGGACCGTTGTGCTTGGCGATACCCTCCAGCGTTTCCCAAGTCAGGTTCAGCCCGTCGAATTCCGCATAATGCCGTTCGAGCGATGTCACGATCCGGATCGCCTGTGCGTTGTGGTCGAACCCGCCATAAGGGGCCATCAGGTCCGACAGGGCGTCCTCCCCGGTATGGCCGAATGGCGGATGTCCCAGATCGTGGGCGAGCGCCACCGCCTCGGTCAGCTCGGAGTTCAGCCCAAGCACGCCCGAGATCGTCCGCGCCACCTGCGCCACTTCGATCGAATGGGTCAGCCGCGTGCGAAAGTAATCGCCCTCGTGTTCGATGAAGACCTGGGTCTTGTGCTTAAGCCTTCGGAAGGCGCTCGAATGGATGATCCGGTCGCGGTCGCGCTGAAAGCAGCTGCGATGCGCACTTTCCTCCTCGGGATAGAGGCGTCCGCGGGTCTCTTCGGGCCGGGCGGCATAGCGGGCCTGCATGGGCGTGCCAATCTTGTTGTCCTCGGTCACGGTCTTTATATTGGGTGCAGCCAACCAATGCAGGGCGAACGCACCATGAACCTTCCCCCGAAAGTGACCGATCGCGCATTTGCGCGCCTTTCCGAAATCGGCGCGGCCGAACAGGGACAGGCCCTGCGCGTCGCGGTCGAGGGCGGCGGATGCTCGGGCTTCCAGTATGAAATCAAGCTCGACGCGCAGGCCGACGACGACCTCGTCCTCGAAAAGGACGGCGAGCGGGTGCTCGTCGACAGTGTCTCGCTTCCCTTCCTTGCCGGAGCGACCATAGATTTCAGCGAGGAACTGATCGGCGCGCGGTTCGTGATCGAGAATCCGAACGCCAGTTCGAGCTGCGGCTGCGGCGTCTCCTTCGCGATGTAAGAGGCGCATTGCGCTTCGCGCCCGCCCGCGTCAGAAGGGCGGCATGAAGATCGCGACATTCAACATCAATGGCGTGAAGGCCCGGCTCGACGGGCTTCTCGACTGGCTGCGCGACAGCGCGCCGGACGTCGCCTGCCTTCAGGAAATCAAGTCGATCGACGCCAACTTCCCGCGCGAAGCGATCGAGGATCTGGGGTATATCGTCGAAACGCACGGACAGAAGGGCTTCAACGGGGTTGCGATCCTGTCGAAGTTGCCGATCGAGGATGTGACGCGCGGCCTTCCCGGCGACGACAGCGACGAACAGGCCCGTTACATCGAGGCGACCGTCATGGGCACACGCCCCGTGCGGGTGGCCGGACTTTACCTTCCGAACGGCAATCCGGCTCCGGGGCCGAAATACGATTACAAGCTCGCCTGGATGGAACGGCTCGAGGCTCGGATGCGTGACGTGCTCGCGACGGAGGAACCCGCGATCTTCTGCGGTGACTACAACGTCATCCCGCAGGACGAGGACGCGGCCCGCCCCGACGCTTGGCGCGAGGATGCCCTTGGCCTGCCCCAGACACGCGCGGCCTTCCGTCGTCTTCTGGCGCTCGGAATGACCGAGATGTTTCGCGCGCGGACCATGGCCGGCGGCCATTATTCCTTCTGGGATTATCAGGCCGGTGCGTTCGACCGGAACGACGGCATCCGGATCGACCATCACCTGCTGAGCCCGCAGGCCGCCGATCTCGTGACCGACGTCTGGATCGAGAAGGACCTTCGCGCACGCGAAAAGCCCTCCGATCATGTTCCCGTCTGGATCGAACTCGACGCCTGATCCCTACTCGGCCGCGACCTTTCGTGGCGTCAGCATCGGCTTCAGATAACGTCCCGTATGCGAGGCCTCGTTCTCCGAGACCTCCTCTGGCGTTCCGGTTGCGACCAGCTCTCCACCGCCGTCGCCGCCCTCGGGACCGATATCGATCAGCCAGTCGGCCGTCTTGATCACGTCGAGATTGTGCTCGATGACCACGACCGTGTTTCCCTGATCGACAAGCTCATGAAGCACTTCCAGGAGCTTCTTCACGTCCTCGAAATGCAGACCCGTCGTCGGCTCGTCGAGGATATAGAGCGTGCGGCCCGTCGATCGCTTCGCGAGTTCCTTCGACAGCTTCACGCGCTGCGCTTCGCCGCCCGAAAGGGTCGTCGCCTGCTGACCCACGCGGATATAGCCAAGGCCCACGCGCACCAGCGCGTCCATCTTCTCGCGGATCGAAGGCACGGCTTGGAAAAAGCCCTGCGCTTCTTCAACCGTCATATCAAGAACATCTGCTATGCTCTTGCCCTTGAACCTGATTTCCAGCGTCTCACGATTGTAGCGTGCGCCCTTGCAGGTCTCGCATTCGACATAGACGTCGGGCAAGAAGTGCATCTCGATCTTGATGACACCGTCGCCCTGGCAGGCCTCGCAACGACCGCCCTTGACGTTGAAGCTGAACCGCCCGGGCTTGTAGCCGCGGGCCTTCGCCTCCGGCAACCCGGCGAACCAGTCGCGGATCGGCGAGAACGCCCCGGTATACGTGGCGGGATTCGAGCGTGGCGTACGCCCAATCGGGCGTTGGTCGATGTCGATCACCTTGTCGAGATGCTCCAACCCCTTGATCGTCTTGCAGGGCGCGGGTGTCTGACGCGCACCGTTCAACCGCATGGAGGCGGTCTTGAACAAGGTCTCGATCGTGAGGGTCGACTTGCCGCCGCCCGAAACGCCCGTTACGCAGACGAACTTGCCCAAAGGGAAATCGACGCTCAGATCCTTGAGATTGTTGCCCGACGCTTCCACGACGCGGATCGCCTTCTTGTTGCCCTTCCGACGGTCCGGTTGCACATTGATCGCGCGCCGGCCGGCAAGGTAATCGCCGGTAACGCTCTTCGGATCGCTCTCGATCTCCTGCGGCGTTCCGTGCGCGACGACCTCTCCGCCATGGACGCCGGCTCCGGGGCCGATATCGAAGACGTAATCCGCCTCCCGGATCGCCTCTTCGTCATGTTCTACCACAATGACGGTATTGCCCTGATCCCTCAGGTTCTTCAGCGTTGTGAGCAACCGGTCGTTGTCGCGCTGATGCAGGCCGATCGACGGCTCGTCGAGCACATAGAGAACGCCCGTCAGACCCGATCCGATCTGGCTCGCCAACCTGATCCGCTGCGACTCGCCCCCCGAAAGGGTCCCGGCATTGCGCGACAACGTCAGATATTCGAGGCCGACATTGTTCAGGAATCCCAGCCGTTCGCGGATTTCCTTGAGGATTGCGCGCGCGATCTCGTTCTTCTGCGCGGTCAGCGCCGCGGGCACCCGCTCGCACCATTCCCAGGCCTCGCGGATCGACATCTGGACGACCTGGCCCACATGCATCCCGTCGATCTTGACGGCCAGAGCCTCGGGGCGCAGGCGATACCCATCACAGGCACCGCAGGGCCGGTTGTTCTGATAGCGCTCGAATTCCTCGCGGATCCAGCTCGAATCCGTCTCGCGATACCGGCGTTCCATGTTCGGAATGACGCCCTCGAAGGCGCGCGACACCTCATAGACCCGCCCCCCTTCGTCATAACGGAACTTGATCTCGGTCTCGCCCGACCCGAAGAGAAAGACGGTCTTCGCCTCGTCGGGCAGATCGGCCCATTTAGTCGATTGCTTGAACCCGTAATGCTTGGCGATGGCTTCGATCGTCTGGGTGAAATACGGACTCTTGCCCTTGCGCCAGGGTGCGATCGCACCGTCCGTGATCTTGAGGTTCTGATCGGGCACGACCAGGCGTTCGTCGAAGAACAGCTCGACACCCAGACCATCGCATTCCGGGCAGGCCCCGAACGGAGCGTTGAACGAAAAGAGGCGCGGCTCGATCTCGGGGATGGTGAAGCCCGAGACTGGACAGGCGAACTTCTCCGAAAACGTGATGCGCTCCGGATCGCCCTCGCTCGGGGCTGTCTCGAGGATCGCGATCCCGTCGGCAAGGTCGAGCGCCGTGCGGAAACTGTCGGCAAGTCGCGTCTCGAGCCCTTCGCGTACCACGATCCGATCGACCACGACGTCGATGTCGTGGCGGAATTTCTTGTCGAGCGTGGGCGGCTCGTCCAAC
Organism: Palleronia sp. LCG004; assembly: GCF_032931615.1. Classification (NCBI taxonomy): domain Bacteria; kingdom Pseudomonadati; phylum Pseudomonadota; class Alphaproteobacteria; order Rhodobacterales; family Roseobacteraceae; genus Palleronia; species Palleronia sp. LCG004. The sequence goes on along the minus strand of NZ_CP136759.1, from coordinate 1,033,896 downwards.
TCATAGAAGGTGCCGTCGACCTTCACCCTCTGGAAGCCCTGCTTACGAAGCTCGAGGAACTCCTTCCGATATTCGCCCTTCCGGTCACGGATGATCGGCGCGAGGAGATAGCCTCGCGTGCCCTCCTCCATCGCCATCGTCCGGTCGACCATGTCCTGCACCTGCTGCGCCTCGATGGGCTTGCCGGTGGCCGGGGAATAAGGCGTCCCGACCCGGGCGAAGAGCAACCGCATGTAGTCGTAGATCTCGGTCACGGTGCCGACGGTCGAGCGCGGGTTCTTGGAGGTCGTCTTCTGCTCGATGCTGATGGCAGGGCTGAGGCCGCTGATATGATCGACATCGGGCTTCTGCATCATGTCGAGGAATTGCCGCGCATAGGCCGAAAGGGATTCGACATAGCGGCGCTGCCCTTCGGCATAGATCGTGTCGAAGGCCAGCGACGACTTGCCCGATCCCGACAGACCCGTGATCACGACAAGCTTGTCGCGGGGAATATCGACATCGATGCTCTTGAGGTTGTGTTCCCGCGCGCCACGGACTTCGATGTTCTTCAGCTCGGCCATGTCATACCTCGTCAACCCGCCTCCTCAGATAGGCGCGTGTGCGAAATTCGCAAACGGAAACTCGGGCGATCCGGTCAGGCGGGAGTGGTGAGACGGGCAAGCATCAACACCGTGACGAGCCCGGCAAGTGCCACCGCAATCAGCGCGAGATAGAGCAACCCGAGCCCGCCCACCCCGAGGCAGATCGCGAAGAACGGCGTGCCGAGGGTGGTGCCCACGTTGCCGAGCTGCGCAATGCACCCCGTGGCCTGCGCCCGGTCGGGAAGCCCGCGGTTGAGATACGGGATCATCGCGAAGCTCGCAGCGGGGACGATTCCCATGATGAGAAAGAGAGGCAGCAGTGCGAGCGTCCAGCCCAGCAGGAGCGGCACGCCTAGCACCGCCATCGCGGCGAAACCGCAGGCAGCGACGCGTGGCGGCGCGATGCGCCGCATCGCCGGACCGGCCGCGAAGGTACCCGCAAGCCCCAGAAGCGGCAGGCCCGTCGCGAGCCAGGGTTGCCCAAGCCGCATCGGCAGCAGCGTGAGCAACGCGACATAGGTCAGCGTGTAGAAGACAAAGCCGAGACCCGGCGCGAAGAGGTCCGGCCGCGAATAGATCCGCGCATGGACCCGCCACGGATCGAGCCGCAGGGGCGCGCGGATCTGTCGCTGCAGCCGCGATACCAGAAGCCCCGCCACGACGAGCATCGCGATGCCGTGCAGTGCGAGGACGAGCGCGATTCCCCCCTGGTTCAGGACCCACGGAAAGATCACCGCGCCAATCGCAAAGGCCACTCCGAAGAACGAGGCCCAGATCGACATGACCATCGGCCGGTCGCGATCCGAGGCGAGCCCGGCCATCAACGGCGGGGCCGAGACGACGACCCCCAGATGAGAGAGCCCCTCGACGACGCGCAACCCAGCGAAGACCGGCAGCGGCGGGAGGAACGCCTGCAGAAGCGACAGCCCCCCGCCCAGCACCATCGACCAGACGAGGACGCGCGCCGCCCCCCATGCGGCCACCACCCCGCCGGCCATGGCACCGCCAATGATCCCCACCACGCCCAGAATCGAAACCAGATAGGCGAGCCGCGTGGCCGGAGCGTCGAACGCCACCCCGATCTGAGGCAGCCCGAGCGAAACCTTGGCGAATTGCCCGGCGGCAAGCAGCCCTCCGACGAAGATTGCGACGACGAGCGGCCAATCGGTCGAGCGGCGCTCCACCTCGCCGCTCATGGTCGTTCGCGTCCGCTCATATGCGGGTCACGCGTCGGTCTTCAGCATCCGAATCGTCTCGGCATAGCCGCCAGCATCGAGATAGGCGTCCTCCGCCGCGTTGTTGCGCCGGCCGAGCGCCGCGTTGCGATAGGGAAAGCGCCCGTAATTTCGGATGACCTCTCGATGGGCACGGGCGTGGAAGAGGTTGTCCTCCGCCTCGGGCATGCGTGCCACGAACAGCCTGACGCAGCGATCCTGATCGGCGAGGATCTCGGAATGCATGAGCGGCAGATAGAAGAACTGTCGCGCAGGGCCGTCGATCTGCAGGTCCCAGTCGCGGGCGATCGCCTGCTTGGCCGCGGCAAGCGCGCGCCGATCGAGCGCGAAGGCCCGGCCATCGCCGCGGAACATGTTGCGCGGGAATTGATCGGTCAGGGTCAGATAGGCCAGCGCGCCTTCGGGCGAGGCGCACCAGGCCCTCCGGACGCCGTCGCGTTCGGCCGCCCAGAGGTCGCCGAACCGCTCGCGGATGGTCCGGTCGAGATCGTCGTCGACCGCGTACCAGCCCTTCGGTCCGACCTCCTCGACCCAGAACCGGATGATCTCTTCTGCCTGCGACATTTTCCTCGCCTTCTCTTCCCTTGCGACGGGCCCCGCAGATGCCTCAGGCGGCGGCCTCGTCGTCATCCTCGTCGATTTCTTCGTCTTCTTCGGCCTGCTCCTGCAGCCAGTCCTGCGCCGCATCCATCGCGACGACCGTGGCGGACGGCGTAATGGCGACGTATTGCCCGTATTCGTCGGGTGCCGCGCGGCGTGTCATCCGGTAGCCGGCATAGGCCGCGAGAAGCAGCATCAGGACGGCCAGGAAGACCCAGAACCCCATCGGTCCGAATTCAGCGATCATGGCACCCGTGATGATGGGGCCCGCCACGGCACCGAGACCGTTGATGAAGAGAAGGCCACCCGACGCGGCCGACATGTCCTCGTGCGCGAGGTAATCGTTCGTATGGGCGATGAGCAGCGCGTAAAGCGGATTGGCCATCCCGCCCATGACGAACCCCGCGACGCAGAGCATGACCAGCGTCGGCTCGGACGTGAACCCGAGGAAGCTGACGAGCCCGCCGACAAGCGCTGCACCCATGATGACGCGTCGCCGGTCGAACCGGTCCGACAGCCAGCCGATCGGATATTGCAGCAGCAGACCGCCCGCATAGATCGCGGCGACGAATGTCGCGACTTCGCTCACCGAAAAGCCCAGCTGCGTCGCATAGACCGACGCCATGCCGAACTGCGCCGAATAGACGCCGCCCATCAGGAACATCCCCACGCATCCGAGCGGCGAGGAATGGTAGAGCCGGGCGAGGCTCATCGGTTTGGTCGTGGCAAAGGCCGGCGTGGGCGTCACCGACAGCAGGATCGGCGCAAAGGACATCGAGACGAGGACCGAGGGCACGATGAACAGGATGAAACCCGTCGGATCCCCCAGTGCCAGCAGCCCCTGGGCGGTGAGGATCCCCGTCATCTGCACGATCATGTAGACCGACAGCGCCTGCCCCCGCTGGTCGTTCGTGACCGAGTTGTTGAGCCACGATTCGGCCGTGACGTAGACGCCCGAGAAGCAGAAGCCGATCAGCACCCGCAACAGAACCCACGCCCAGGGTTCCGTGATCGAGGGATAGAGGATCAGCACCGCCGAGATGAACGAGGCCAGCGCCGCGAAGACGCGGATATGCCCCACCCGCCGGATCATCTCTGGCGCGAGACGCGAACCACCGAGGAATCCCAGGAAATAGGCGGACATGACCAGCGACATCTGGAAGGTCGAGAACCCTTCGAGCGGGCCCCGCACGCCCAGCAGCGTACCTTGCATCCCGTTGCCGACCATGAGCAACGCCATGCCCAGGAAGAGAGCCCATCCGCCGACCAGAACCTTCAACATCGCCTCGGGCCTCTTTCATACCAACCGCGCGGACACCGCGCACCGATTGCCTGCAAATACGTGCTCGGTCACGGCAAGCGACCGACGCCGATCCTGCGGGAATCGCCTGGCGCGCGGATAACAGGGTGCGACCGACCTTCCCAGCCCCAACTTGCCTAATTTCGCGCCGTCGCGCGTTCAGCCAATTCCCTTGCGAAGCCTCGGGCGGGGCGATATGACACCGCCACGACCACCTGCGGCGAGTTGGCGGAGTGGTGACGCAGCGGATTGCAAATCCGTGTACACCGGTTCGATTCCGGTACTCGCCTCCAATCCTAAATTGTACCTAAAATGTCCAAGCACTTGTCCGATTCGGGCCGGTCTGGCACCTCTAACTGGCAGTACGACTGGCAGTATGAGAGGAAATCATTGGCGATGGATGACCTTGAATGGACGGCCGCAACGCTGAGCCTGCGTAACGGGATCTACTACGCATATTTGACGATTCCCCTCGCCGCACGGACGCGTGGCGGACCACGCCAAATGCGCCTGACGACGGGTACTAGCGACTTCAAATTAGCGCAGAAGAGACTCCACGACCTAGAGGCACAGTTAAGGGTTAAGATCGCCGCGAAGTATACGTCACACCAAATGACCCGTCCGCAGAGCGCGTACATGCGTCTCATACATCAACTCGATTTGGCGAGTACGGAGTATGCTGCCAGATGTTCTTTAGAATCGGAAGTGTATACGGTAACATACATGGAGCCGCCGCAAACGAAGGGCGAACTAGCTTCTGCCCTGAATGGAATAGATGATCGATTACACGAGTTCGTAACGCTAGATCGAGACGGTGATCCTGAATTTATGGTAAGCTGGTGGGATCGCGTCGGACCAGACGAATTCAACGCTGCTGAGTTGCGAATCCTCCAAAGTGAAGCCACGGCGGATCTGAATGCTGCGCTTGGATTGTCAGAAGACGGTCCGCCTACCATCCTTGATCATCTGGAGATATTCAGAACCGATCTGCAGGAACAAGTCCAGAACGGTCATCTCCGAGAGAAGACTGCCCGATCACGGGTCGTAACAATCGAAGATTTTGCCGAAGTCGTAGGCAATCAACCAATGGTAGATTTCAAGGCAGCACATGCTTACAAGTATGCAAGATCTCTCTCAACAGAGAAGGCGAATAAGACGATTAAAGCAAGACTGAGCCATGTCTCTACGCTCTTCGATCACGCTGTTCAGTCGGATGTAATTGAAAGCAATCCGTTCCGTCGCATCGACCTGCGTACATATGGCAAGAAGTTGGAGCACTACGCGCCCCTTACCGACGACATGATCAGTCAGTTGTTTGCGATACCTAACCTACCTGAAGACGTAAGGAACATCTGGGCGATCCTCGCAGCGACTGGTATGCGGCTTGATGAGGTCGCCACACTTCGCGCCGGACAGGTAAAGATTGTAGACGAAATCTTGCACTTTGACCTGCAAGCATCGAAGGTGAAAAACCGTCAATCACAAAGAAGAGTACCCGTCTGCGAAGCAATCCGCCCTCTCGTGGAACAGATGGTTTCACGGCGCGATTCTCATGATCGCCTGTTTGATTTTCCTGACAAAATTGACGGCAAGACCCGAGCATCCGAACGTTGCAACTATTGGATGAAAAAAGCCCAGTTTGCTTGCGATGGTACTCACTCGAACGAACGATACACAACGCATTCGCTGCGTGGATCTTTCAAGGACAAGATGCGCGACGCAGGGGTCTCACGCGAGATTCACAGCGCCATTCTAGGGCATGATCTAAGCGCTGTAAGCGCAGCCTATGGACGAGGACCGAGCCTTAAAGTGATGAAGGATGCAGTAGACAGGGCGGAACATCCGTATATCGGCTTGATTGAGCTTAACAAGCTTTAGCTTAATAAAGATTTGTGATTTAGCTCTCGACCGGTAAATACTGAAACAGTGTGGATGAAAAGAACATGCTATTTAAATCAATCTAGTACATCTGTCGGAGCTTTGCTGTATAACAATTAAGCAGGTAATTATTTTTTACGTGATGATTAAATTTTAAGTTAAGTCAAAAACCTTATTCATAATTTGAAGCCTTTGCAGTGATCAGATATAGAAGTTTATGAAGTATATTTTAATTTTCTGTACTCTAAAATTCTTTTTTGGCATAGCTCACGCGCAAAGCCGTAATTCAATTGATGACAATGTTCTTGAAAATTCTGTACAGTTAAATTCTCCTGGCTTTATACTTGATACATACCAAAACTTTTTAGATCGTCAGCATCAAGAGCAACAAGCATTTGAACTCGATCGTGATGCGCTTGCAACGCAAAAAGAGATTAGTGCTGCGACACAGCTGATGAAGGATGCTGCTCAAAGCACCGCAAGATACACTCTTTTATCAACAATCTTTGTTCCCATAGGAACACTTTTTGTCTTATGGTCGCTTCAGATTGCGCGAAGAAGTAACGTTTTAGCATCGAAAGCACTTATTTCGTCAAGATTTTACTCTCATTGGGAAATGAGACCTTATATATACGCTGACGTAGAGCAGGATTTTACTTTCGCCGATAATTTCACGCGGAAAGAAGATGGCTGGAAATTAACTTTTAAAATATCTAACTTTGGCAAAACTCCGGCTTGTGTTAAAAGTTTAAGGATCGTTTACAATGAGTGGAGCAAGGGTCAACCTGCAGGAAATGTATTCGAACCGCTACACTCAGATCACGAGAATAATGTTTTCCAAAAAGGGGATATTCATACGGTATATCCTGGCGTTACACCTGTAAATTTAGTAACTAACTTTGGGAACCTCGAAATTCTTGAGGATCTAGATATAGGTAGCAAGTACGCCACAATTGGATTGATTATAGATTACGAAGATTCGTTCGGTGCGAATTATTATTTTCGAGGTGGCTGGTCGTTGGAAGTTTGTTCACGGAAAATTCCAGATGGAGGGTATGAAGTGGTCTTACCTGCATTAAATAGCTTCGGATTTACGGACTCTTCCGACTTGAATAATTTTGAATCGTACAGGTCAATGTAGGAATAATATGTTCAGTACATTCGGCTCAAATTTTTAGCCAATTGTTGAGGTTTTTTTGACTATCGTGCGGGCTATTTTTAATCCTTAAAATTGTTTGGCGGCTGAGTCCTGTCGCCTTCGAGATCGCGCTTGCCCCGTCCCCGTTCGACAGCATGGACAGGACGATCTCTAACGTCTCCCGGTCATACGAAGGTTTCCTGCCCCGGTACTTCCGGTCATCTCCCCGTGCAGCCTCTATACCGGCCCTCTGAGCCTCTTTTGTCGCTTCCGCCTGTGCCTGTGCCGTTGCGGCCATGAATGCAATAAGAGCGTCTCTCACGGCCTCTTGCATGGGATCTTGCGGGGTGCCGTCGAAGATCATGCCGTTGATGACCGTGCGGATGGTCACGCCACGACGCATGAACTCCCGGATCGTGTCGGTCACGTCCTGGTAGTTGCGTCCTAGGCGGTCCACCCACCGAACAACCAGCGTGTCGCCCTTCCGGAGCTTGTCGAAGAGCCGTTTCCCCTCGGGGCGATCTCGGAGAGCTGTACTGACGCCAGACACGCCATGATCTGAGAGAATCTCGTCTATCTCGAATCCGGCTTTCCGTGCCTGGGTAACCTGATGGTCGAGCGTTTGGTCTGCCGTGCTCACACGGGCATAGAAAATCGTGGTCATGCCATCCTCGAACTGTCCGAAAGGGTGTTGTCCGGTAAGAAGCATGTCCGTAGATCGAAAGCAAGCCTTACGGACACCTGTTTGAGACGGATTTTACGTGTCCGCTAGACTATACCCTATCGAACAATTCCGTTTGCATGATTTCCTCACGGTCCAGCTTAGGATGATAGCGCGAGAGAGGCCCTCAGAAGCGATCTCAAGGCGATAAGTGTATTTGGCTGTGTGGGTAGCCTTACGATGAATTCAGCGCTCACAGAGCTTCTCATAGGCTCCCAGGCACTATTGACGGACAGGGGCGGGCACCATGCCGGGGTATACGATTACGTGCATGATCCCGCCACCATCTTAGATTCAATTACTGTCAAGCTGGCTCGAGAAAGGCGGGCAGGAGGATCTTATGCGAACGCAGTCTCAACGTTGAATTGGTCACGCTACGGGTAACCCAGGGTGAGTGAGTGATTCCAGTAATAGGGAATGCCCCTCCTCCTCCCCCTTTAAGGTAGCGCGATCCAGTATGGATGATTCTGATCTCTTTGATGACAGCGAAAGTGTAAGCCCGAATGTAAACCCCGGCTTTCAAACCAACCTTAAAAATCCCCGCGATAACCTGGAGAATTCAATACCCCTCCTACACAGAATTGAGGGTCCAAATCCGTACCTTGAAAGGCTAGTCGATGCCTCTCACTCCCTATACGGAATGCTACAGGATCTAGAACGCTCCAACCTCCCCCTACGATCAAGGGGTAAACACCTTACCGCCCTCCGTTTCATCCTGCATAGCCTCGCCCATATCGCCTCGATCCCTCTCGACAAATGCGGAATACGTAATCGCTATGTCGCTGTTCCGCTGCGGAGCGAAGACTATTCACCCCGATCAGTATACCGGGATCTAAGCTACCGCGCATTCAAGACAGTCCTGAACCATCTCCGAGAACTGCATTGCCTCGAAACGGGGGAAATATGGCTGGATTACGAGAAGGGATTCTACAACCGATCCGCCCGGAAGGGAATGCGGACTCGGATCAGCGCGGCGGGACCATTTCTAGACTGGATGGTTCAGCAAAAGCTTATATTCGGAGGGCATCCGTATCTCAGGCAAAGCGACCCCGATACCGGAAAAGGCTGCGAGTCCGTCCTTTGGTGCTCAAAGCCCAAAGCAGGGAAGAAGGCCAAGGCGAAAGCCCTTAAGTTGATCCGTCCCCTACAAGGGTACGAGATGGTTATACCGGCCCTGAACGACGCGTTGGCAAAGCTGCAAATCGAGTACGCACTCACGACGTACCGAGAGTATGACGACCTGTACAACTACCGGGATGGCAGGTCGCACCTCGTCTATGGCGGTCAATGCACTCTCTATCGGCAGTTTTCAGGAAAAGACGGCACGGGAGGGCGCCTGTACGGCCACTTCGTTCAAGAGATCCCGAGCCGAGGGCGGAAGAATCACACCTTCGACGGAGATCCGGTCATCGAGCTGGACTACACGTCGATGCAACTCGCCTTGCTCTACGCGCTTCGAGCCGTCCCCCTGCCGGAAGAACCCGATCTCTACGCCCTACCAGGCATGTCCCCCCACCGCGACGACATGAAGCTTGTTCTGATTGTCTCGGTTGGGACCAGCTCGAAGCAGGAGGCTGTCAGCGCACTCAGGAACAAGCTGCGCCTACAGCGTCGGAACATGGATGACGCTGAGACGCTCTACGATCAGTTTTGGAATGCTCATCCTGGCGTCTGTCCGCATGACGGGACCGCTAAGAAAGCGGCCTGGGGAGAGCTACAGCACAAGGATAGCGAGATCGCGCTGCGTGTTCTGGCGAAGCTTCTAAACGTCGGGATCGTTGGTATTCCGATCCATGACAGCTTCCTCGTTCAATCGCGGTACGAGGATCAGCTACGGACGGCTATGTTGGACGCGTTCGGGGAGGTGTGTCCAGGCGGCAGGGTTCGCTTTGAATCAGTATAAATCACCCATTCCGTGACTCCGGAAATCCTCCTCAAAATATTGCTCTAAAATCTCTTATTTCTTTCGTTGTGATACTCCTGAAAAATTCGCCTGTATCTCAGTAAAAGCCGGTACCTAGCAAGCTCTTGATACTTCTCTATGGTGTACCGAAGCATTGAATCATTACCCTTACCATATTGTCATTCTTCACTTGTCGTGCGATTTGATCCGAACCGCACTCAATTGGCAGAAGTAGCTAATTACATTGCGAGGATTAATCTGTCACAACGAAGACTTGTTCAGTTTCTTACAGATTCCTGCACGTATAAAGGCCATAAGCAAAACAAATCTATTCCGCAGTAAAGATGAGCTAAGTTGTGTAAACAGACGTAAAGTTAAAACTTAAAGCATTTTAAACAGTTTTAAAAATCTTTAATTAGTTAATTTAGATAAGATTAACGCGAAATATCCCCACTAGAAACGCACGAAACAATTTCACTCAATAATTCCTGTTGCGAACGTCCAGATATTTCCCTGCATACCCGGTCTATTGACATATCAAATGATACTCCGCGCCGAGGATTAAAAATTCCAATATAGCGCAAATCAAAATCCTGAGAGGCGTGGTTAAGCGCACAATAGGTAATCAATTGACGTATATCAGCACTCCTGAACGAGCGATCTACTGCCTTAATTTCATACAATGTAGCACCATAAACAACATCTCCCTCACATGCATCCACATAGCCACAGCCACTAAACGTAGGCCTTAATACTACTGTTGCCGCGTTCTTTTTAAAAAACCCTCGAAGGTTGTTCTCGAGATTGTCAATCTGAACCTTTTCATCCGGAGATACTGCTACATCCAACTCATCCGGGCTGTCTGTTAATGGCCTCAATCGTCTGCGTGCTTCGCCAATTGCAATCGCTTCCAAGTTAGCCTTAGACATTAAACCTACCGGCGTGCAAAATTTCGCGAAGGCAATCTCTGCAACGAGTGCAGCCCTAATCGGACCACCAGGTTTCTTAATCGGCGGTGACCATCGATCAGTATACTCAAGATTCAGTCGTCGTACGAAATGCTCTGATGTAGGAGCATTCTCCGCCCAAAAGGCATTATGAAGATTTGCGAAGCTCGATGCATCAATCATAGATAAAATTCACTTTTTCCATGCCCGACCCGCTCACCGGCCCAGGCCAAGACAAATTTTTCAAAGGGGTTCAATTCTTTCTTAATATGATCCCTCCAATGTCTTCCTTCATCTTTGAGCGTATACGACGCAACTAAAAGAGCTCTCTTTTCAGGATCGCTCAGTTGCCTATACTTATTTCGCAAATCAGAAAGCCAATACCAGTCACGCCAAAGCGCCATCACAAGGATAATATCGCGGCAAACTATGTCTGACCTTCGGGTATCATATATCTCCTTAAGAAGCTGCTGGGTCTTTTCAGTATTTGAATGCTGAATAACCCTCAAAGCAAAACAAAGATGCACATCGACTCTTAGAACGTGAGAATCGGATCTTATTAGTTCAATCAGTTTTTCGACTAACCGATCCTTAGCAGCGTCTCCCAGGTCGTTAAAAACTTTGTCCATCATTATCAGTGCGGAGGAGAATATAGGGTAAAGCACATCACTGTTGTCGACCACAGATAGGACAGCATCGTCTTTAGTCTGACCATCTAAGTAGTGAATAGCTGAAACAATTTTTCTGGACAGCGCAATGTGAACACGTGACTTGGCCAGTTCTTCCTTAAGAAGACCAAGAATATCAAAGTTTCTTACTTCCTCTTTAAGTCGCTCGTAATCCTCTTCAGCGGTTGGTGAATATGGGTCAAACCTCAAAGAAAAGCTGAGGAGCCTTCTTGAGCGATCAGGGAGTACTACATCTCTCTCTCCCTTTTCTTCCGCTTTAGCATCATCCAAAGGCAGTTGAACAGGACTAGTCGCCTTAAACTCCGACGTGGTCATTATTCGAGTTTTAGACTTCTGGAGGGAGAGCCCTTGATTTTCAAAAAGCTTCTCAGAAATGATAATAGTATTCCGGTACGCTTCTTCGCGGCTTTTCGCAAACAAATGGAAATCATCTGCAAAGCGCACGAAATCAATTCTTTTACTCTGCAATAGCCAATCGATCTGATTTATTGTAATTTCAGATAAAATACGTGCAGCAGGGCCGCCAATTGGCAAGCCGAATGATCTAGTGTTCGAGAAATTGCTCAAGAACGCCATAATTCTTTTTGGATAAGGCGTGTCACCAGCGACTTGAAGCAGTGCGTTCTCTAGTCTGTGGTGATTCAGTCTAGGGTAAAATTCACTTATATCGCAAGTTGTGACGAACTCGTAAGAATCACATTTCTCAAGTGACCTCATCATAAATGCATGCCAACTTAAACTCCTGTCAAAAAGATCGCCGCAGTCTTTCTGCGGCTGAAAACGATAAGAAAAGACAATTTTTGCATCTGTTTTTACTCTAGCTGCCTCTAACTTCTCGGCTAAAGCAATTACGCAGCTCAGGAAATGGGCATTCCAGATTGGATCCATCTGCGTACCCCATCGAAAACCGTAATACGACACCGGTATCAATGCATTGGTGTTTGACGGTGGATACTGAGCTAAATATTCGTCGAAATTCGCGTCATACTCACAAATGAGATCAACGAATTTTTCTGTGTTATCAAATATAGCATGCCCTTCAAAAGTTAATGGGAAAATGTCTGTATCCCCGTGCTTTATTAAGTTTAGAACAGCTAGGTTTGCTGCTGCACGGAATTCGTCTTTCGTCACCATCTGCTTCCCCAAAGTCGCTTATGAAAGCTAGTTAAACCCGGCCCTGGAACGCGGGCAACTTTGGATACATTGGTCAAGATGTTGAAATCCTGCAAGCTAAGCTTTTAAGTTTGACACAGAACAACCTTCTTCTGAACTAGTTTGGCCACGCAGGCTTGCATTCAAGGACCACGGATCCTGATGCAACTGCTTCATTTGTTTCCTGCCCCTTGCTCCAAACATCAGAGGAGGCTGACTGCCGTAGTTGGTTCGGGTCGTTTGCGAAAAGCGGCCCATCCTGCGACCCTAAGGACCGCAGGCAACACAACGGTTTGTATAAGTTGTGAACAAAATCCGCTGAGGGTCGATTAGCAGTCAACTTTCGCTGCGTGCATCTTTGGGCCTCTGAAGGTAAAATTTTTCAGGTTGCATACCCGGCTTCGGTATGACGCTAAGATTTACCTGTCTTCTAACGAACATTATGCCTGCTCCACTGAAGCCGAATGACGTGACGGTGGATAGACTGATACACATCTGTGTCTTCGATGGATCATGAACTCTGGGCTTACTTTGCTTTACGGACGTATGAGCATTGATCCTACGGGACTTAAGTCTTAGCCCAGATACGCCCTTTATCGTTCAGCGACACTACTATTGGCAGTACATGGGACAGTATGGGTATGTTCGCGACTTAAAATTAACAGTTCGAATCCGATACTTACGGTATTTTTTGACTTAGGAACGGCATTCCGGTACTTGCCTCCAATCCTCTCGATTTCGTGAACCAACCGTCGGGCGCATCACCCCATGCGCCGGATGCCGCTGGTCGTTCGTCACAAGGACCGGACCGGGCGCGAAACCGCCATCGGTGCCGTGCGTATGCCGTGCAAGGTTGACCTCTACGGAACCTCACAAGCTCTTGAGCTTTGGTCGTACATCGAAACGACAGCGGGAAGCTCCGAACCATGAACAGTCTCATCTATCTCGTTGGCCTTGTGGCCATCGTTCTCGCAGTCATCACATTCATCGTCTGACGAAGGAAAAGCCTCATGAACGACAATGATCCCGACAATCGTCGCGTGGATCGGGAGGCCGGCGAGGACATGAAGCACGCCGCCGAACGACTTCGCGATGATGCCCAGACAACCGCCGAATCCCTGGGCGCACGCGCTCAGGAAGAGGCTTATTCCCGGGCCGACCGCGCGAAGAGCGGTATTGCCTCGGAAATCTCTGGTTTTGCCGATGCGCTCAGGCGTGCGGCCGATGACATGCGCAGCGGCTCGCCGCAGGAAAAATCCTTTGGTCAGATCGCAGGCGCGCTTGCCGATGCATCCGATGCCGTGCGCGATCGCGATCTCGGTCAGCTTGCCGGCGATGCGAGCGATTTCGCACGCCGCAATCCTCTCGCCTTCCTCGGCGGGGCGGCTCTCGCGGGCTTCGCCGTATCGCGCTTCGCGAAGGCGTCGGCCTCGGCACCGCGCGGCGGTTACGGGTCGTCCGGCAGCCATGACGATTTCGGATCGTACGACCGCGGTCCCCGCGGAACGACCCCAACGCCGACGACCCCCACGCCCCCGAGCGCGCCGGTCGATCGCAGCGCCGTGCCTGGCCCCGCGACGACGCCGGTGACGACCACCCCAGGGACAGGAACCCCCTCGACGGGAATGCCCTCCCCCAACGCCACCAGAACACCGGGAGACGTGTGATGTCCGATACCGACACGACCAAGACCAACGGAACGCGTCACCAGTTGCGGCAGACCGGCACGCTTCTCGGCGACGCGCTCCAGCAGGTCATCGCGCTGCTGCGCGGTGAGCTCAATCTCCTGCGTGCCGAAATGGATCAGAATGCCAAGCAGGCGGGGGCCGCGATCGGCATGATCGTCGCGGGCGTCGTGATCCTGCTCGTGGCGCTGAACGTGCTGGCAAGCGCGCTCGTCGTCGGGATCACCGAACTCGGCCTCGATGCCGGCTGGTCCGCGCTTCTCGTCGGCGTGGTCTTCGCGGCAATCGCGGCGATCCTCGCACGCAAGGGGGTCAACGACCTCAAACTGACATCGCTCGCTCCGACGCGCACCGCGAAGAACGTGGAACGCGACGGCGAAGCCGTTAAGAAGGCACTGTAAAATGAGTGACCATCGAACACCCGACGAGATCGAGGCGGAACTGCGCGAAAACCGCGAAGGTCTGCAGAACACGCTCGTCGCGCTCCAGAACACGTTCTCGCCCGAAACGATCTTCCGGAGCATCTCCGACAATGCCCGCGAACATGGCGGCGAATGGGGACGGTCGATCTCCCATTCCGCACAGCAGAATCCGCTCGCGCTCGCCGTGGCCGGGATCGGGCTTGGCTGGCTCATCTTCGGTCGCGGGCCGAGCGCCAGCCACATCGACCAGACGATCCGTCGCGCGGCCGATGACGACACTACGATCGGTGGCGGTCGCAAGACGGCCTACGGCGCGGATGCCGATGCGTCCATCGGTCCGCGCGGACCCGTCCCCGAGGGCAGCGGTCCGAACTGGATCACCGATGCGGACCGGGGCCCGAGCGCGGGTCAGCGCCTTCGTGCCGGCGTTCGTTCCGGCAGGCGGTCGGTGTCGGACAACGCGAGGTCGGCGCGTCACGGTGCGGAATCTGCCGCCGGACGTATTCGCGACCGGTCGTCCGACATGCAACGCCGTCTTTCCGAAGGCACCGAAAGGATGAGCGAAGAGGCACGCGAGCGCATCATCGCGGCACGCGAACGGGCGATCGTCGCCAGTGAACGGGCGAGCGCCGGGATCGGCCGCGGAGCCGACCGAGCGGTCGATTTCTTCGACGAGCATCCACTCGTCGCGGGGGCTCTGGCCTTCGCCGTCGGTGCCGCGATCGCGGGCAGTCTGCCCCGCACGCGCTACGAAGACGAGTATTTCGGAGAAGAGAGCGACCACCTCTATGACGAGGCCGAGCGCGTCTTTGCCGAGGAACGCGAAAAGCTCGAACGCGTCGCGGGTGCCGCTCTCGACGAGGCGCGCGAGGTCGGCGAGGAAGTCCGCGAAGACGCCGACGCGGCCGCGCGCGACGCCAAGGATCGAGCGGATCGCGAAAGCCATGGTGAGGGCAGCGCCGCCGACGCGGCCGTCGATCGGGCAGAAGGCGCGGCAAAGCGCGTCGCCGATGCGGCGCGCGACG
Source organism: Palleronia sp. LCG004 (assembly GCF_032931615.1). NCBI lineage: Bacteria > Pseudomonadati > Pseudomonadota > Alphaproteobacteria > Rhodobacterales > Roseobacteraceae > Palleronia > Palleronia sp. LCG004. The sequence continues at coordinate 1,018,617 of NZ_CP136759.1, read as the reverse complement.
AGGCCGAGAAGCAGAATCTCGGCCATCCGTCGAATAGCTGACATTCGTCAGGTTTCGCCGCGAAACGCCCGCTCTCCGGAGCGGGCGTTTTTCGTTCCGGCCTAGCCCAGGATCCCCGCCTCGCGCAGCGTGACGATCGTGGCATCGTCGATCCCTGCCTCCCGAAGCACGTCGGCCCCCTGCGCCCCGAGATCGGGGGCCGGATGGCGCGGCCTGAGCGGCGTCTTCGAGAACTTGATCGGAAAGCCGGTCATCCCGACCTTTCCGTGGCCCGGATGCTCGACCCGCAGGACCATTTCCTGAGCCTCGGTCTGCGGATCCGACAACGCCTCCGTCAGGGTCTGGACCCTGCCGCATGGGACGCCTGCGGCGTTCAGACGCTCGATCCAGACGGATTGCGCGTCGGTCGAGACCACCTCGTCGATCATCCGGTTGAGCGCGGCGCGGTTCTCGAGCCGGGCGGCATTGTCGGAAAATCGCGGATCGTCGAGCAGATGCGACAGGTCGAGCGCCCCCAGGAACCGGCGCACGATCACCTCGGTCGAGGGGGCGACGGCGATATGACCGTCGGACGCGCGGAACAGCCCGTAGGGCGACGCGATCGGATGATCGTTGCCCGTCGGCACCGGGTCGCGCCCGTTGGCGAGCGCGTTCGACGACAGATAGGCAAGCATCGACATCATCGACATCATCATCGAGGCCTCGACAGCCTGCGCGGGGCCGCCAGCCTCGCGCCCCCTCAGGGCCGCGACAGCTCCGAGCGCGGCATAGAGACCCGCCACCAGATCCGTGATCGGCGGAGCTGTACGGATCGGTCCGGTCTCGGGCGTGCCGTTCGTCGCCATGAAGCCCGACATGGCCTGCGTGATGAAGTCGAAGGCCGGACGCGTGGCGTAGGGGCCGCTCGATCCGTAGCCGTTCACGCTGACCACGATCAGATCGGAATTGATCTCGGACAGCCGTTCGGGCGTGAAGCCCATTTCCGACAGGACGCCGGGGCGGAAATTCTCGGTCAGGATGTCGGCCCGGGCGAGCAGTTTGGCCAGCACCTCGCGCCCGTCGTCGGACCTCAGGTCGAGCGCGAGGGACCGCTTGTTGCGGTTGAAGCCCGCGAAATACCACGACATTCCGTCGACGATCTCGCCCTGCTTGCGGACGGGGTCGCCCTGCCCCGGCGGTTCGACCTTGACGACATCGGCCCCGAGATCGCCCAGGAGCATGGAACAGAACGGACCCGAAAGAATCCGTGTGAGATCGACGACGCGTACGCCGGACAGCGGCAGATCGCTCATCCCGCGGCGGTCCGGGTCGCGTCCGGGTCGTAACGTCTGAGCCGCGGTCCGGCCTTCATCACCTGGCCCGGAAGCGGTCGGCCCAAGGTCTCCTGCGTGCGTTCCGCCACGGCGATGATCGCCTGCAGATCGACACCCGTCGCATAGCCGCTCTCCTCGAGCAGATAGACGAGATCCTCGGTACAGATGTTGCCGGTCGCACCGGCGGCGAAGGGGCAACCGCCGAGTCCCCCGATCGAGGCATCGTAATGCGTGACGCCGAGCGACAGCCCCGTCATCACGCAGGCGAGCCCCACGCCGCGGGTATTGTGGAAGTGCAGCCCGATCTCGAGCCCCGGTGCGGCATCGCGGATGGCAGAGATCGCGGCGGCGACCGTGACGGGCGTGGCCATTCCGGTCGTGTCGCCGAGCGAGACGCGCATCGCGCCCATCTCCTGATACCGGCGGGCGATACGGCCGACCTGCTCTGCCGGTACTTCGCCCTCGAACGGACAGCCGAAGGCGGTGGCGATCCCCCCTTCGAGCGCCACGCCGCCTTGTGCGAGGATGGCCGCAACTTCCTCCATCTCGGATAGCGACGCGTCGATCGGTCGGTTCACGTTCTTGCGGTTGTGCGTCTCGGAGGCCGACAGGACGCCGTGGACGAAATCGACGCCTGCCCCGACGGCACGTTCCGCGCCCTTGCGGTTCGCGACGAGGCCCGAGACCGAGGCGCCTTCGGGGCGTGAAATGCGCGCGAGCACCTCTTCGGCATCGGCGAGCTGCGGCACCGCACGGGGGCTTACGAAAGATGTCACCTGTATCTGTCTCAGGCCCGCCGCGAACATCGCATCGACGATCGCGATCTTCTCGTCGGTGGGGATAAAGCGTTCCTCGGACTGGAAACCGTCGCGGGGCCCTACCTCGCAGATGGTAATATGTCGCCCGCGCGCGGCCGGGCCGTGATCGTCGTTCATGATTTCTCCTCCTCCAACGCGCGCACTCTGCCAGCGGGGCGCGGCGATTTACAAGCCGACGATCCGTATCCGTGCTTGAAAAGCGCGTGGACCTCCTGTGTGGTAGCTTTCACGATCAAAGGGAGGATCAGATGAAATTGAAGTTCACGGCCGTGCTGGCCGGTGCGACGCTATCCGCGCTCGCATCGTTTGCCCCGGCGCAGGCACAGACGACGGAATGCATCGCCCCGTCCGCACCGGGCGGCGGCTGGGACTTTACCTGCCGCACGATCGGACGGATCCTGACCGATCTCGACCTGGTGGACGGCAACGTCCAGGTCACGAACATGCCCGGCGGCGTCGGGGCCGTGGCCTTTGCGATGGTCGACGGGGAACGCCCGGGTGACGAGAACCTGATCGTCGCGACCTCGACCGTCGGGATCACGCAGATCGCGCAGGGCCGCTATCCCGCGCCGCTCGACGCGATGCGCTACATCGCCATGCTGGGGGCCGATGTCGGCGTGATCGCCGTGGATGCCGACAGCGAATACGACGATCTCGCGGCGGTCAGCGAAGCGATGGCGAACGATCCCGCATCGCTCGTGACCGCCGGGTCGTCGGGCGCAGGCGGCTGGGACCATATCCGCCTTCTGCAGGTCGCCGACGCCGCGGGGCTCGAGGACCTTTCGGCGTTGCGCTGGGTCCAGTTCGACGGCGGCACCGATGCGGTGACGCAGATGATGGGCGGCCAGGTCGACGTCGTATCGACCGATATCGGGGAGATCGCGGGCTTCATCGAGTCGGGCGACATCAAGGTTCTGGCCGTGCTGTCCGACGAGCCGATCCCGGCCTTCCCCGACCTGCCCACGGCGGTGAGCCAGGGCGTCGACGTGACCGGCTACAACTGGCGCGGGCTCTATACCGGCGGCGACGTCTCGGACGAAGCGTACCAGCAATGGGTCGACCGGCTCGAGACGCTCTACAACAGCGAGGAATGGCAGAGCGCGGCCAAGGAATCGGGACTGATCCCGATCTGGCGCGGTGGCGACGAGTTCACCGAATACGTCCAGCAGCAGGAAGAGCAGATGGCCAAGATCTCGCGCGAGATCGGCATCATCGAATGACGACACGGATCGTCGGCGCCGCGGTCTTCGTGATCGCGGCGCTTTTCGTCATGCAGGCGCGGCTCTACGAGGCCCCGTTCGGCGACGTGCTGGGCCCGGCGGTCTTTCCCGTCATCGTGGGCATTCCGGCGATGATGCTGTCCGCATCGCTCGTCGTCTGGCCCGGGAGCGAGGTCGCCTGGCCACGCCCCGAGCGGCTGCTCCGACAGGGGGCCGCGCTCGTCGTGCTGCTGGGCTATGCGTGGTTGCTGGTGCCGCTCGGATTTCTCATCGCGACATTCCTGCTCGTGGCGCTGCTGGCGATCGTGCTGGACGGGCCGGCCGGAAAATCGGTCGTGCTGGGCGCGGTGATCGCGCCGGCACTCTGGGCGCTTTTCGACCGGGTGCTGGGCCTGCCGCTGGCCCCGCTCGGCACATGGTTCTGAGGAGAGTACCCCCGTGGAAACCCTGATCGCGCTCGGTGGCGGCTTCGCCGTGGCGCTGACCCCCCTCAATCTTGCGCTCCTGCTGCTCGGATGTTTCGCGGGCACGCTGATCGGCGCGATGCCGGGCCTCGGGCCCGTGAACGGCGTCGCGATCCTCATCCCGCTGACCTTTGCCTTCGGGTTCGACGCGACCTCGTCGCTCATCCTGCTTTCGGCGGTCTATTTCGGCTGCATGTATGGCGGCCGGATCAGCTCGATCCTGCTGAACATTCCGGGCGACGAACCGGCGGTGATGACGACGCTCGACGGCTATCCGATGGCCCAGCAGGGCCGCGCGGCCGATGCGCTGGCGATCTCGGGCGTGGCTTCCTTCGTGGGGGCGACCGTGTCGGTGATCGGCCTCACGCTCTTTGCGCCGCTCCTCGCGCAGGCGGCGATCTATTTCGGACCGGCGGATTACTTCGCGCTCTACATCCTGGCCTTCGCCACGATCGGCGGCATCGCGGGCGTCGATCCGCGCAAGACGCTGCTGTCGGCCGTGATCGGCCTCATGATCGCGACGATCGGCATCGACCCGATCAGCGGCATCCCCCGCTTCACCGGCGGCAACTACCATATCTACGACGGGGTGGACGCGATTGTCGCGCTGGTCGGGCTCTTCGCGATTTCCGAGATCCTGTTCCTTCTGGAGCGTCGCGCGCGCGATCGGTCGGCCTCGATCCGGGTGCAGAGCTGGCTGCCCGATTTCCGCACGATCTGGGCCACACGCGCGGCCATGGCGCGGGGATCGATCGTGGGCTTCGTCGCGGGCGTCCTGCCCGGCGCGGGCGCGTCGCTGGGCGCGGTGATGAGCTATTCGATGGAAAAGCAGGTCAGCAACCGCGAGGGACGGTTCGGCAAGGGCGATCCGCGCGGCGTGGCGGCCCCCGAGGCGGGCAACAACGCGGCCTCGGGCGGCGCGCTCATCCCGATGCTGTCGCTCGGGGTGCCGGGGTCGGGGACGACGGCCGTGATGCTGGCCATGCTGATCTCGCTCAACGTGCAGCCGGGACCGCTTCTCTTCGCGCGGCAGCCGGATCTCGTCTGGGGGCTGGTCGCGTCGCTCTACCTTGCGAACATCGCGCTGCTGGTGCTGAACCTGCCGCTGATCGGGCTGTTCACGCGGATGATGATGGTGCCGACATGGGCGCTGATGCCCGTCGTGGCGGCGGTGAGCTTCGTGGGCGTGTTCGCGATCGCCAACTCGGTCTTCGATCTGGAGGTGATGATCCTCTTCGGGATGCTGGGCTATCTGCTGCGCAAGCTCGACATCAGCCTCGTGCCGCTCGTTCTGGGGCTGCTGCTCGGCGGCGACATGGAGCGGAACCTGCGCCGCGCCATGTCGATCTCGGACGGGGATTGGTCGATCCTGCTGTCGAGCTGGATCTCGATCGTGCTCTACGTGCTGACCGCGCTATTCCTTGCGCTGTCGGTCTGGCTGGCCGTCAGGGACCGCCGGATGGATGCGACGCGCCCGACGGACTGACCGCCCTTCAGGCGTGGCCCGTGCCGAGCGCGCGGGCCACGGCCATCACCACGCGATACTGCCCTTCCTGCGCGATGCGGAAATCCTCGCCGCCGATGGTCTCGTCCGGTGCCTCGGTGATGAGCGTCACGGGATAGCCGGGATCGGCCTCCTCCCGGATGGTGTAGGGGATCGCGTCGGCATAGACGTCGAACGACCGGCCGGAGACATAGCTGTCGTAGAGCGCGAGCATCCGGCGGTTCTGCGCGACGAGTTCGGGAAACTCCGCGAGCGCGGCGAGCCCCGCGCCGAGCACACGTGCCGCAAGCTCCGCTTCATCCGGATCGTGGCGGAGGATCAGGAAGAATCCCTTGGGGATCGTCCATTGCCCGAAGCCGTGCGGGATGTAGCCCGAAAGCGGACGCGTCCATTCATGGCTGGGATAGCCGTGCAGGTTCACGTGGACCTTGGCGCGAAGATGATCGCGGGCGATGTCGCGGATCGCGCTTTCGAAGCGGCCCTGGCCATGGCTCAGATCCGCACCGCTCGCGGTATAGCGCGCGGCGTGATGCATGTGGCGCGGCTGCGCGCGGCAGAGGTCGCGGAAGACGGCATACCCGTCGGGATTCTCGAGCGGGTTGAGCGTGAACGAAACCCGACCCGTCTTCGCCAGATCGCGCCCCGCGCGCAGGGCCCCCACCATGGGCGAGCTTTCGTTCGCGTGCTGCCCGGCCGAGATGGCGAGCATCGCTTGCCCCCGGCCCGCGACATACGTGCCCGGAACCGCCCTGCCCTGACGCGACCGTGCCTCGTACCGGGTGCCGCCTATGGCACCCAGATGCGCCGCGATCTCTCCGGGCGTGAGCCAATGCGTCGCGTCGTCGAGCGCGGGGCTTGCGCCGGGTGCGTCCGCGTCCGCCGTTCCGTCGACGAGCCGCATCGACAGGCGCGGCTCGTCGCCCGTGACGATGCGGGGCACGACCTGACCGGATTTCACCGACCGTTCTTCGGGTCCGAGGCCGAGACGATGACGGAAGATCTCGAGACTCGCGAAGTAGATGTCCTCGTGCAGCGCTTCGGCGAGGGAAATGCATTCGTGGCCGACCGGAAGCGTCAGATCCCCGGCCGGAACGGTCGCGTCGATCTCGAGGCGGTCGAAGAACGGGCCGTCGGGCTCGTCCGCGTTCAGCGGATCGAGCGGCAGATCGGCCATCGCCGCGCAGGCACGGCCGAAAATGGCCTCGTATTCGGTGGGCAGGTGCGCGTCCCCGGCCCCGGATGCCCAGCCGCAGGCGGCAAGGATGCGCCCGCCGGATGCGTCCTCGACCCAACGAACCGGCACGCGGACCCGATGGGTCGCGAGATCGGTCTCGACCACGTATTCCGGCAATCCGTCGCCCTCATGCGCGCGGGGGGCAAACGCGATCTCGCACCATTCGTGCAGCTCATGGAGCGGGTAGCATTCGAGACGGAAGCGATCCTCGGGACAGCCGTCGACCACGGGATAATGGATCGTGGCGCGCGTCGCGCCATCGAGAAGCCCGTCCTCCATCACGTCGTGGAGGAGCGTCTTGTAGGCAGAGCGCACGCGTGGACCGCCCCGCGCCTCGGCGGCGCGACGGGCGGGCAGGCTCTCGAAGAGCCACACTTCCGTGGCCCCTTCGGGCAGCGAATTGATCGTGCGGGGATATGTCTCGTCGATATGCATCAGGTGGTCCTTCCGAGCGGGTCGAGCCGGTCGCGCAGCCAGTCGCCCAGCAGGTTCAGCCCCAGCACGGTCAGCATGATGGCGAGACCGGGGAAGATCGTGACCCATGGCGCCGTCTGGATGTAGTTGCGCCCGTCGGCAAGCATGCCGCCCCAGCTCGGGATCAGCGGATCGATCCCGAGGCCGAGGAAGGTCAGGCTGCTTTCGAGCAGGATGTTCGTCGCGACGTTCAACGTCCCGAGAATGACCAGCGGCCCCATCGCGTTCGGCAGGATGTGCCGGAAGAGGATCGCGCGATCCCTGAGCCCGTAGCTCTGCGCGGCCTGCACGTATTCTGCCTGCCTCAGCGAAAGGACAGATCCGCGGATGAGGCGCGCATATTGCACCCATTGCGCGACGATCATCAGCAGGATGATCCGGTCGAGCCCGGGTCCGATGATCGCGATTACGGTGATGGCGAGCAGGATGAACGGCAGCGCCAGCTGGATGTCGGCGAAGCGCATCAGGAACGTGTCCCAGACCCCGCGATAATATCCCGCGAAGAGCCCGATGATCGTGCCGATCACGACCGAACCGACGGCCGAGGTGATGCCGACGAAGAACGACACGCGGCCGCCCACCACCACGCGCGAAAGGATGTCGCGCCCGAGCGGATCGGTTCCGAGCGGATAATCCCATGTCTGGAACGGGGGCGTCAGCCGGTCGACCAGCGATTGCGCCATGCCGCCGCCCGGAAAAAGCAGCGGCGAAAGCAGGACCGCACCGCCAATCAAGACGATGAGGGTGAGGCCCGCGACGAATTCGAAGCTCTTGAACGCTGACATCGCCTCACTCCAGCCGGATGCGCGGGTCGAGCGCCATGTAGAGCAGATCGACCAGAAGGTTCGCGGCCACGATCATGATCGCCATGACCGAGATCACCGCCTGAAGGATGGGGTAGTCGCGCTGCGCCACGGCGTTGACGGCGAGCGTGCCCATGCCCGGCCAGTTGAAGACCAGCTCGACCACGACGAGGCCGCCCATGAGTGACCCGAACTGGAGGCCCAGATAGGTGACGAGCGCGATGGAGCTGTTCCTGAGCGCGTGCTTGTAGATCACGGACCGCTCGCTCAGCCCCTTGGCGCGGGCAACCATGATGAACTGCTTGTTCAGCGTGTCGAGCATGGTGGTCCTGACGATCCTGAGATTGGTCGCGGTCAGGATCACCCCGATCGTCACGGCCGGCAGGATCAGAGAGACCGGTCCCTGGAATCCGGAGGCGGGCAGCCATCTGAACGTGACCGAGAAGACCAGGATCAGCATGATGCCGAGCCAGAAATTCGGAAAGGACAATCCCGTGAGAGAGACGATCCGGACCACCTGATCGGCGAAGCTGCCGCGATGCCGGGCGGCGTAGATGCCGAGCGGGACCGAGATGAGCAGCGACACCGCAAGCGAGGTCAGGGCGAGCAAGAGGGTCGCGCCGAGCGCGTCGCCGAGGATGGGCGCGATGGGGCCGCGAAAGAACGAATCCCCGAAATTGCCCGTCAGAAGCCCGCTCAGGAAGTCCCAGTATTGCGCAGCGAAGGATTGATTCAGGCCCAGCCCTTCGCGGATGCGGGCGAGATCCTCGGCCGACATGGTGGCGCTGTCGCCCATCATCATGATGGCCGGATCGCCGGTCAGGCGGATCGCGAAGGCGATGAAGAGCGTCACCGCCACCACCACGAAAAGCGCCTGCAACGCGCGCTTGGCTATGTATCCCAGTATCGGCATCGCCGCTCCTCAGAGGGGTTCCGCGGCACGGGGGGCCCGCGCCGCGGAACGTCTCATTCCTCGACCGTCACATCCACGAGGCGCAGCCGGATGTCGGGCGCGGCCACGAAGTTCTGCACGCGGTCGGACACCGCGTAGATCTGGTCCTCGTTGTAGAGCGGGATGTGGTAGGCCTGCTCGTGCGCCTCGCGGGCCACGTCCTGCAGGATCGCCTCGCGTTCCTCGACGTCCGACGTCTCGCGCTGGGCGTCGAGAAGCTCCTGCATCCTCTCGGAGGTGCCGTAGGGGTTCCAGCGTTCACCCTCGTAGTACGAGAGATACGCAGTGTTGTCGAAATCGAAGGTCCAGCCCCCCCAGGAGAACTGGAACATCTCGTCGGTCTGGCCCTGCGGCACGATCTCGTTGAGGAAGACCGCGTCCTCGACCGGGTTCAGCCCGACATTGAGCCCCACCTGCGAGAAGAAGCCGGTCAGGGCCTGCGCCACCTCGTTGAAGGTCGAATTGCCGGCGCGATAGTCGATCGTCATCCGCGCGCCTTCGGCCACACCGGCCTCGTCGAGAAGCTTGCGCGCCTCTTCGGGGTCGTAGGGATAGCCGGGAAGGTCGGGCGCGAAGCCGAAGGACAGATCGCCCTGCAGCTGTCCGATGGGCGTGCCACGGCCACCCAGGAACGCGTCGATCAGCGCCTGCTTGTCGACCGCCATGTTCAGCGCACGGCGCACCCGCACATCCGCCGTCGCGGCCGGCTCGGCGGTCTTGAGGGCGAGCGAATAGATCGTCGGCCCCGGCACCGACACGATCTCGAGCCCCGGAGCGTTCTCGATCGTCGGAATCGCGGAATAGGCCACGTTGTTGAGCACGTCGACCGCACCCGATTGCAGCTCGGCCAGGCGGGTCGAATCCTCGGTGATGAAGCGGAAGACGAGTTCATCGAGCTCCGGCGCGCCCTCGAAATAGTCGGGATAGGCTTCGAGCGTCAGACGCGATCCCTGATTGTAGCTCACGAACTGGAAGGGGCCCGTGCCGACCGGGTTCAGATCGAAATGCTCCTCGCCCATCTCTTCGATGTAGTCGGGCGGGACGATCATCGCGCCATAGCCCGAAAGCTTGGTCAGGATCACCGGATCGGGCTGGGCCATGTGGATGTCGATCGTGTGGTCGTCGATGATCTCGACATGGTCGATCGTGGTATAGTTCGACTGCTGCGGACCCTGCGCGCCCTGCTCGCCCAGAAGACGGTCGAAGGTGTATTTCACGGCCTCGGCATCGAAGGGTTCGCCGTTGTGGAAAGTGACGCCGTCGCGCAGCGTGAAGCGATAGCGCATCCCGTCATCGAGCGTCTCCCATTCCGTGGCGAGGCCGGGCTGAAGCTCGAGGTTCTCGTCGCGGCGGACGAGGCCGTCGTAGATGTTGCTCGCGATTCCGCCCCATGCCAGCAGGAAGGTGTCGACCGGATCCCAGTTCTGCGGGTCCTGGCGCTGGGCCACGGTGAGCGTCCCGTCGGCGAAGGCGGGCATCCCGGCCGCGCCGAGCGCCGTGGCGGCGAGCAGGGCTTTCATCGTTCTGGTCATGCTTGGAGTTCTCCCTGTTGTTCTTGCTCGAAGAGGTGATGGTCGTCGGCCATGAGATGCCCCGGCGCGACCTCGACGAAACCGTGCGCGCGGCGCGGATCCTTGACGGGGCGCACGGGGCTCGGGATGTCGCCGGAAAGGGACACGCGTTCGGGCCGGGCCTCGGGATCCATCACCGGCACGGCCCTGAGCAGGCGCTTGGTATAGGGGTGCTGCGGCGTCTCGAAGATCTGCCGCCGGGTGCCCATCTCGACGATCTCGCCCAGATACATGACCGCGACGCGGTGGCTGACACGCTCGACCACGGCCATGTCGTGGCTGATGAAGAGATAGGCCAGCCCCCGCTCGGCCTGCAGCCGCATCATCAGGTTGATGACCTGCGCCTGAACGCTCACGTCGAGGGCCGAGACCGCCTCGTCCGCGATGATGAGGCCGGGATCGACGGACAGCGCGCGGGCGATGCAGATCCGCTGTCGCTGGCCGCCCGAGAATTCGTGCGGATACCGGTCGGCCTGATCGGGCGACAGGTTCACGGCGCGGAGGAGATCGGCGACCTGCGTGTCGGGATCCTTCAGAAGCCCGTGGACCTTCATCGGCTCCGTCAGGCTCTGACGGATGGTCAGGCGCGGATTGAGCGACCCGTAGGGGTCCTGGAACACGTACTGGATCTCGCGCTTGAAGCGGTCGCGCTCGGCATCGGCGAGCGACAGGATATCCGTCCCGCGATAGAGGATCCGCCCCGAGACCGGGGCCACGAGCTGTTGCAGGGTCTTGCCGACCGTGGACTTGCCGCTGCCGGATTCCCCCACCAGCGCGAGCGTCTCGCCCGGCGCGATCTCGAACGAGATATCCTCGGCCGCATGGACGCGATGCGTGACCCGCCCGAAAAGCCCGGAGGTGAGGTCGTAGCGCGTCGTGATCCCTTCGAGCCGGACGAGCGGTTCGGCCCGGTCGGGCACCGCGTGGTCGATCTCCGTCTCGGCCTCGCCCGGCAGCGGGAAAGGTCGCGGCGCGTCGCGCCCCTGCATCGCGCCGACCTTCGGGACGGCGGCCATCAGCGCGCGGGTATAGTCGTCCGTAGGGTTCAGGATCACGTCACGGGCGGTTCCGCGCTCCATCACGCGGCCGGCGCGCATCACGACGATCTCGTCGGCCATCTGCGACACGACGCCCATGTCGTGGCTGATGAAGATGACCGACGTGCCGAATTCCGCCTGCATGTCGCGGATGATCTGCAGGATCTGCGCCTGAATGGTCACGTCAAGCGCGGTCGTGGGCTCGTCCGCGATCAGGAGGTCCGGCCGGCACGACACGGCCATCGCGATCATCACGCGCTGACGCATCCCACCCGAAAGCTGGTGCGGATACCGGCCGAGTTGCTGGCGGGCATTGGGCATCCGCACGAGATCGAGAAGCCGCTCGGCCTCGTCGCGCGCGGCACGGCCAGTCATTCCGCGATGGAGCCTCAGCGCCTCGGTGATCTGGTTGCCCACGGTGAAGACCGGATCGAGCGAGCTCATCGGCTCCTGGAAGATCATCGAGATGCGGTTGCCGCGGATCCGGCGCAGCACCTTTTCGGGGGCGGTGACGATATCCGTCTCGCCCTCATCGCCCGTAAGACAGATCCGCCCCGAGGTGATCCGCCCTCCGGTGAATTTGAGAAGCCCCATTGTCGCGAGCGAGGCCACCGACTTGCCCGAGCCGCTTTCGCCCACGATGGCGAGCGTGCGACCGCGGGGCACCTCGAATGACAGGTTCTTCAGCGCCTGCGTCTCGCCGAAGGCGATCGACAGGTCCTCGACCTTCAGGATCGTGTCCGATGCGCTCATGGTGTGACAGCCGCCTCGCGGGCCACACGGTGGCCCTGTGCGATATCGTGGAGGGCGATGCGCCCGGGGGCACTGCCCACGGGAAAGATCGGGCTCGCCGCTTCGACCCCTTCGGTCGCGGGCAAAGCCGGCCGCCGCGTCGTCGGATCGGGAACGGGCACGGCGGCGATCAGCCGTCTCGTGTAGGGATGTTGCGGATCGCGCAGAACCGCGTCTCGGGGACCTTCTTCCATGACCTGACCCAATCGCATGACCATCACCCTGTCGGCAACCTGTTCGACCACCGCCATGTCGTGGCTGATGAAGAGATAGGCCAGGCCGTCCTGCTCCTGCAATTCGCGCAGCAATTCTAGGACTTGCGCCTGGACGCTCACGTCGAGGGCCGAGACGCTCTCGTCCGCGACGATGACCTTGGGCGACAGCGACAGCGCGCGCGCGATGCAGATGCGCTGCCGCTGCCCGCCCGAGAATTCGTGCGGAAACCGCGACAGCATGTCGGCCGAAAGCCCCACACGGCCAAAAAGCCATTCCGCCCGGTCCGAAAGCTCGGACCCGTGGGCGAGGTCGTGGACGCGCATCGGCTCCACCACCTGTTCGCCCACGCTCATCCGCGCGTCGAGCGAGGCACCGGGGTCCTGGAACACCATCTGGATGTCGCGCAGGACGGGCCGCATCGTGGCGCGCGACCGGCCATGCGTCTCGACGCCGCCCACCCGGATCGAGCCCTCCCAAGGGACGAGCCCCAGAAGCGCCTTGCCGATCGTGGACTTGCCGCAACCCGATTCCCCCACCAGCGCCAGAGTCTCGCGCTCGCGGATATGGAAGGAGACGCCCTCGACCGCGTGCACCCGTGCGATGGTGCGCCCCAGCACGCCGCCCCGCATCGCGAAGCGGACGCTCAGATCCTCGACCTCCACGATGTTCCGGGCCTCGGCCACGGCAGCGCGCGGCGGGGCCGTCCCGAGGCGCGGAACGGCGGCGAGCAGGTCCTGCGCGTATTCGGTCTTGGGCGCGGCGAAGAGCGTCCGCGTCTCGGCGGCCTCCATCTCGCGGCCATGGCGCAGGACGATGACGCGATCGGCCATCTCGGCCACGACGCCCATGTCGTGCGTGATCATCAGTACCGCCGTTCCATGTTCGGCCTGCAGGTTGCGGATCAGATCGAGGATCTCGGCCTGAACCGTCACGTCGAGCGCGGTCGTGGGTTCGTCCGCGATCAGGATCTCCGGGTCGCAGGCAAGCGCCATGGCGATCATCACCCGCTGACGCATGCCGCCGGACAATTCGTGCGGATACTGCCGAAGCCGTCGGCGCGGTTCGGTCAGCCGCACGGCTTCGAGCAGTTCGAGCGCACGGGCCCTCACGCCGCGCCGTCCGCAGATGCCGTGTTCGAGCAGCACCTCGGCAAGCTGCCGCTCGATCGTCATGAGCGGGTTGAGAGACGTCATCGGCTCCTGGAAGATCATCGCGACCCGGGCCGATCGGACCCGGCGATAGCCCCACTCGCCCAGATCCGTGAGTTCGACATCGCCGAGCCGGATGGAGCCGCCCGCGACCCGCGCCATCGGTTGTGGCAACAGCCCCATGATGGCGAGCGCGGTCATCGACTTGCCCGACCCGCTTTCCCCCGCGAGCGCGAGCGTCCGGCCCGGAAGCAGGTCGAAGGACAGCTTGTCGAGCACCGTCTTCGCGCCCTCCTCCGTCGCGACCTGCACCGACAGGTCGCGGACGGAAAGGACCGGGGTCGCGACGGCCTCGCTCATTCCAGGACGATCCGCGGGAAGTAGAAGGACACGACCCAGTTGGGCATGTCCACGATTTCGGAAATCCTGAGATCGCCCGCGACCGAGCAGAGGAGATAGGCATCCTCGGCCGAGAAGCCGTGGGACTTGCAAAGCAGATCGACCATGGCAGACACGGCGTCCTTCGCGCCACTCATCATGTCGGGGCCGATGCCGGTCGTGACCTCGTAGCCCTTGGCATCCAGGTGGCGCGTCACCGGCCCGGGCGTCGTGAAGCGCGGGAAGGCGAGCTTTTCCTGCTTGATGAGGTCGAGCGTCACCTCGACATCCATCGGGCTTTCGATCGCGGTGCCGCAGACCTCCCCGTCTCCCTGCGCCGCATGCGTGTCGCCGATGGAGAACAGCGCGCCCGCGACCTCGACGGGGAGATAGAGCGTCGTGCCAGCGGCCAGATCGCGGATGTCGAGATTGCCGCCCATGCGACGCGGCGGTACGACCGAATGAAGACCCGGCTCGGCCGGGGCGAGGCCGATCGTCCCCGCAAAGGGTTTGAGCGGCACCTTCGCGATGTCCGAGAAAAGCGCAGGCGAGAGGCTGTCGGGGTCGTAATCCCAGACCTTGAGGTGCGGATCGGTGAACTGATCGGCCAGAAGCCCGAAGCCCGGAATGTTCGCCGTCCAGCCGAAGCCCGAGGGATGGAACGCCTCGATCCCGATCTTGAGAATGTCGCCGGGCTCGGCCCCGTCAACATAGACGGGACCGGTCACCGGATTGATCTTGCCGAAGTCGAGCGTCGCCACATCCGCGGTCGTGCTGTCCTTCGACAACTGGCCGCCCGAGCTGTCGAGACAGCGGAAATGCAGCCGGCTTCCGGGGGCCACGGTTTCTGCGGGCGGGATCGAATGATCCCACCCGTGATGGTGATGGCCGTGGATCGTGTAGTCGCAATTCCTGCACATCGGTCTTACTGCGCCTCGGTCGAGTAGATGTAGTCGTAGTTGACGGGGATGTGGACGGGATCGACGAACAGGCTGTCATCGCCCGCGATGCGGTCGGAATGCAGCGTGAAGCGCTGCTCGTTGAAGACCGGAACCCACGGGGCCGCGTCCATGATGTCGACATAGATCTGCCGCCACGCATCTTCGCGCCCGGCCTCGTCGCCCACCATCGCGTCGGCCTCGGCCGCGCGGGCGTCGATCTCCTCGTCGCAATACCAAGACCAGTTCCAGCCACCCGGCACCGCACCGGCGCATCCCAGGATCGGCCCGTAGAAGTTCGACGGGTCGGGGAAATCGGCGATCCATGCCATCCCGCCCGACCAGATCATCGGGGCCTGGTCCTGCTCGCCGCCGGCGGCGATGACGTTGGCCTGTGCGAGGCTGCGGATCTCGGCGTTGACGCCGATCTGGCTCAGGTCCTGCTGGATCGCCTGCGCGATGCGCGGGTTCGGATCGACGTTCATGACGTAGAGCTCGGTCGAGAAGCCGTCGGCAAAGCCCGCATCGGCAAGCATCTGCTTCGCGGCTTCGGGATCGTAGGCGTAGCCCTCGTAATTCTCGTCATAGCCCGGCATCGTGGGCGGCAGCGGCTGGTTCGCAGGCACGGCGCGGTTGTTGATCATCTGCACGATGCGATCCTTGTTAATCGCCATGTTGATCGCGCGCCGCACATCGACATTGTCGAAGGGCTCCATCTGCGTGTTGAGCGTGATGTAGCCGGTATGGAGCTGACCGCCCTCGACCAGCCGATCCGCGTATTCGGCATCGTTGACGACCTGAAGGAACTGCGCGGGCGGGATGCCGTCGCCGGGGACGTCGGTCTCGCCGCTCTGCAGGCGCAACAGCGCGACGGTGGGCTCGAGCCCGATGGAGAACGTCACCTGATCGAGCTTCGGAACGCCTTCGCGGTGATACTCCTCGAACCGCTCGAAGACGAGCTGCTGACCGGGGGTCCATTCCGTAAGCTGGAACGCGCCCGATCCGACGGGGCGGCGGCCGAAATCCTCGCCGGCCTCCTCGACGGCCTCCTGCGGGACGATGGAGGCGAAGTTCAGCGCCATGACGTGCCCGAAGGTCGCGTCGGGCCGCGAGAGCGTGATCTCGACGGTCTTGTCGTCCACGACGCGAATGCCTGAAAGCCCCTCGCCCTCGCCCGCGTTCCAGGTCTCGAAGCCCTCGATCATGCCGAAGAAGCCGGCGCCGGGGCTGCGCGTCTCGGGGTCGGTCACCCGCTCGAGCGAATACTTCACGTCCTCTGCCGTGATCTCGCGACCATTGTGGAAGGTGATCCCGTCCTTCAGCGTGAAGGTATGCGTCATGCCGTCTTCGCTGATCTCGTGGCTGTCGGCGAGCTCGTTTCTCAGCGTTGTCGTTCCGGGCTCGTAGCCCATCAGCCCGTCGAAGAGCGACTTGATCATCGACCAGTTCTGCCAGTCATAGCCGATCGCGGGGTCGAGCGTCGCCACGTCGTCCTGATAGGTCACGATCATCTCGCCGCCCTGGGCCGCGTCCTCGTCGACCTGCGCAAGCGCGCCAGTGGCCCCGAGCGCGGCGAGGGCAATGCCCGAAAGAAGGATGCTTTTCATCTGTTTCTCCACTGTTGGTTACTTGGTTTTTATTCTCGGGTCGATCAGCGGCGCCACCAGATCGGCCAGCAGGTTGCCGATGACGATGGCGGCGGCCGAGACCATGGTCACGCCCATGATGACCGGGATGTCGATCCGCTGGATCGCCTGCCATGCAAGCTGCCCGATGCCGGGCCAGCCAAAGACGCTCTCGACCACGACGATGCCCGACATGAAGAGCCCGATATCGATCCCGATCATCGCGATGATCGGCAGGATGGCATTGGGCATGACGTGGCGCGTCACGATCCTGAGCTTCGACAGGCCCTTGGCACGCGCAGTCCGCACGAGGTCCTGGTTCAGCACCTCGATCATCGAGGACCGCATCATCCGGCTGTACCAGCCCGCACCCAGCAGCCCGAGCGTGAGCGAGGGCAGCACGAAATGCGCCCATGTCCCGTAACCGCCGATCGGGAACCAGCCGAGCTGCACCGCGAAGACGTAGAGGAGCAGGATGCCGATCACGAATTGCGGGGCCGAGATCGCGACGAAGGAAAAGATCATCAGCGAATGATCGGCCGGCTTGTTGCGCCTCAGCGCCGCGATCACCCCGATGGTGAGCCCGATGACGAGCTCGGTCGCGATCGCCGTGACCATGAGCATGAGGCTCGCCGGAAGGCGCGCGGCGATGAGTTCGGACACCTGGGCGCGCTGCAGGTAGGACCGCCCGAGATCCCCCTGGAACAGACCCGTCAGATAGCGCCAGTATTGCACGAGCAGCGGGTCGTCGAGCCCGAGCTGCGCCCGGATATTGGCGACCGTCTCGGCCGTGGCCGAGCGTCCCGCGATCTGCCGCGCGGGATCGGCCGGCACCAGATAAAGCAGCAGGAACGTCACGAAGGTGATCCCCAGCAGGATCAGCGCGCTCTCGAAGAGGCGGCGCAGGAAGTAGCCCCACATCAGTGCCGCCCCTTCAGCGTCGGGTCGAGGATGTCGCGCAGCGCGTCGCCCACGAGGTTGAAGGCCAGCGCCAGCAGCACGATCAGCAGGCCCGGAAAGAAGACCAGCCACGGCGCCGTCGAAAAGTAGGTCTGGTTCTCGAAGATGATGTTCCCCCAGGAGGGCATCGGAGGCTGCACGCCCACGCCGAGATAGCTGAGTGTCGCCTCGAGCAGTACGGTCGTCGAGATCCCGAGCGTTCCGAACACGATGATCGACGACAAAAGGTGCGGCAGCAGGTGGCGAAAGAGGATGCGGAACGTGCCCGACCCGATCGCGCGCTGGACCTGGATGAATTCGCGCTCGGCCAGGCTGCGCGTCTCGGTATAGATCACCCGGCTCATCTGTACCCAGTTCACCATCGCGATGACGAGTGCCACGATCATCAGCGACGGCTGGAAGATCGCGGCCAGCACGATGGCGAGCAGCAATGCGGGAAACGCCATCATGAGGTCCGTGAACCGCATCAGGATCGCCGCGACCCATCCGCCGAAATAGCCCGCCGTGATCCCCACGCCCGCGCCGAGGATCACCGCGATGCCGTTCGCCACAACCCCGATGATGAGCGACGTGCGCGTCCCGAGGATCAGCCGCGAGGCGAGATCGCGCCCGAGAAGATCGGTGCCGAGCGGATAGGATCCGCCGGGCGGCAAAGGTGCCCCCATGAGGTCGAGCCCGTCGAAGCTTTGCGCGAACGGATCATGCGGCATGATGATCGGCGCAAAGATCGCGGCCCCGACCATCAGCGCGATCACGACGAGGCCGAAGACCGCGCGCGGCCGACGGACGAGCCGCGCGAGCGTGCCGGTCGCACCGGCGCGGCGCGGCGCGCGCGGGGACGGGTCGCCCGCGACGCTCATCGCCTGCCCATCTCGGCGGCATCGCCTTCCGACAGGACGCGGCGCGCCGCGTCCTCGATGGAGATCCGCTCGACCATCGCCATTGCGCGAAGCTTCTTCAGCGCCAGCGCCTCGTCCACGCCGTCTTGCATGAGAGCCAGAACGCCGCGGATCACGTCGAGCCGTCCGGCGCGCTGGCGCGCGGCCTCGGCCTCCCGTTCACGCTCGTGACCCTTTCGCGCGAACGTCTCGTGCGCGACCACGAGCGCCGAAAAGAGCGTCCCGAGCGCCGAGACCGGCAGATATGCATCGACCTTCTGCCCTAGCGCCCAGGCGAGCCTTCCGGGACTTTCCGAGCCGACGAGGCCGATCAACGGCAGCGGGGCCTGACCCGGTTCCCACGGGAACTGCCCGTCATGGCCCGTGTCGATGTCGAGGATCACCATGTCGATGCCGCGCAGCGCCCGGGCATCGAGGTCGCCCGAATGACGCGTCGCCCGGATGCCGAGGCGGTCGCAGCGTTCGGCCACACGGCGCATCGGTTCCTCGGAGCGATGAAGCACAAGCGCGCTCCGGCCGGCGAAGTTGTGCAGGGGGAAGGAGGTCATGTCACGATCCTCAGCTCGGGCCGGGCGGGTGCCTTTCCCGGCCCGGTCCATGTCGTCAGATAGGGGTCGGCGGAAACCGGGTCCGTCGCGCGACCGATGATGTCGAACCGTCCGTTCCGCGCAAGTGCGAGGCGCGGTGCGAGGGCCGCGTGCCGCATCACCGGATCGATCCGGATCTTGCCCATCGCGGTCGGCACCGGCCTGTCGGAGGCGGCGGCGAAGACCGCCCGCGGCGCGTCCGTTCCGGCGCGGTGGACGGCATCCGCCAGAATCTCCACGGCAGCATGGGCGCTCGCCAGAAAGGCCGAGACCCGGCCGTTCGGCGCATGATCGCGCGCCGCCCGGCGCAGTGCGGGGCCTGCATCCTCCTCGAAGAAACCGCCGGCGGACAGAAGGCCGTCCGCAGCCGACCCCAGCGCGTCGAGATCGGCCTCGGTCTGGTTGAAGCTCGCCATATGTCCGGCGCGGCCGCACCGCGCCGGATCGCGTGCCGCGAGGCCGGCAAGGAAGCTCTCGTTCGACGGGCCGATCAGACTGTTGATCACGCAATCAGGCCGGGTCCGCGCGATCTCATCCACGACATGGGAATGATCGGTCGATCCGAGCGGCACGTACCGTTCGCCCGCGATCTCGATCCCGGCCGCGCCCAGCCCCTCGCGCGCCAGACGCAGGGTTTCCCACCCCCAGACGTAATTCGATCCGACGAGATAGACCCGCCGCATTCCCTGCCCTGCGATCCAGTCTATCGCGGGCACGACATGATGATTCGGAGCGGCCCCGAGATAGACGACGTGGTCGCTGCATTCGAACCCTTCGTAGGGGGCCGGATACCACAGAAGGCCATCCTTGCGTTCGAGCACGGGGATCATGTCCTTCCGGCTCCACGAGGTGATCGCGCCGACGATGTGGCGCACGCCCTGGTCGAGCAGTTCGGACGCCGCCGCCTCGTAGCGCGCGACGTCGCCGCCCGGATCGCGGATGACCGGCTCGATCCTGATCCCGTCGCGTTCGGCAAGCCCCTCGATCGCACCGAGAGCGCCGGCCAGTGCGCTGCGACCCAGCGCGGCATAGCTGCCGGTGGTCGAGAATATCAGGCCGAGCTTCAGTGCCATTCGGGTCCCCAGAACGAAAAAAGCCCCGTATCGCCACTCAAAGCGGCGGAATACGAGGCCCCATTGCCCATGATCGACGATCGATCGTTTCGTAGAGATTGCGCCAGAAGCGCCGGATAGTCCAGTCCGACGTGGTAAATCGCACGATCCGTCAGCGAACGATGCCGCGGCAGGCACCCGAAGGGCGAAGCTGCCGATAAATTGGTCGCCGTGACTCCGGCGACCGGTTCTGCGCGCGAAAGATCATCCGCGCGCAGTTTGCGCCAAGGCATGTCAGCCCTCGGCCGAGATGCGCTCGACCAGCGTTCCGACGACTTCGTTCAGGATGTCCTGATCCTCGGCCTCGGCCATGACGCGGACGAGCGGTTCGGTGCCGGACTTGCGGATGAGCAGTCGCCCCGCCCCAGCGAGCCGCTTCTCGGCGGCCTCGATCTCTGCCTTCACCGCCGGTGAGGAAAGCGGGTCGCTGCCCGCGGCGAACCGCACGTTCTCGAGCTTCTGCGGCACGCGGTCGAATTGGCGCGCAAGCTCGGATGCGCGTTTGCCGGTCGCGACCATCGCAGAGGCGAACTGCAGACCGGCCAACAGCCCGTCACCGGTCGTCGCGTGGTCGGTCATCACGATATGGCCCGACTGCTCGCCCCCGAGGTTGAAGCCGCCCGCCCGCATCGCCTCGACGACGTAGCGATCGCCGACGGCCGTGCGTTCGAGCCTCAGGTCGTGCCCCTCGAGGAACCGTTCGAGCCCGAGATTGCTCATCACCGTGGCGACCAGCGTGCCCCCCGCGAGTCGCCCCTCCTCGGCCCAACGCCGCGCGAAGAGCGCCATGACCTGATCGCCGTCGGCCACCTGCCCCGTCTCGTCGACGATCATCACGCGGTCCGCATCCCCGTCGAGGCAGATCCCGAGATCCGCCCCTTCGGCGATGACGCGCGCGGCGCAGGCCTCGGGCCTTGTCGATCCACACCCTTCGTTGATGTTGCGCCCGTCGGGCGCATTGCCGATCGCCACGACCTCGGCCCCGAGCTCCCAGAGGATTTCGGGTGCCACGCGATGCGCGGCCCCGTTCGCGCAATCGATGACGATCTTGAGGCCGTTCAGGCTCTGTCCCTGCGGCAGCGTCGCCTTGACCCGTTCGGCGTAACGAAAGCGTCCGTCATCGACCCGCTTGGCACGTCCGATATTGGCCGGACGCGCGGGATCCACGCCCGAGGCCACCATCGCCTCGATCTCGGCCTCGGCATCGTCCCCGAGCTTGAAGCCGTCGGGACCGAAGAACTTGATGCCGTTGTCCTGATGGGGGTTGTGCGAGGCCGAGATCATCACCCCCGCATCCGCACGCATCGAGGGCGTGAGCATCCCGACCGCTGGCGTCGGCACCGGCCCGAGGAGAAGAACGTTCATCCCGACGCTGGTGAACCCCGCCGTCATGGCAGTCTCGAACATGTACCCCGACAGGCGGGTATCCTTGCCGATCACGACACGGTGGACGCCGCCGCTGCCGCGCCGGAAGTACCGCCCCGCCGCGGCCCCGAGCCGCATGGCGAGTTCCGCCGTCATCGGATGCGTGTTGGCCGTGCCGCGCACACCGTCGGTGCCGAATAGCGAACGGGTCATGTGGATCCTCCACTCGTTGCCTGCCAGAGCGCGAGAGCCTGGCGCGTGGCGGCCATATCATGGACGCGGGTGATCTGAACCCCTTGCGCGATGCCGGCAAGCGCCACGGCGAGTGATCCAGGCAACCGCTCGGACGGCTCGGAGGCCCGGCCGATCGTCCCGATGAACCGCTTGCGCGATACGCCGAGAAGGATCGCACAGCCGAGCCCGTGGAACAGCGAGAGGCCGTGCAGCAATGCGATGTTATGCTCCAGACCCTTGCCGAAGCCGATACCGGGATCGACCGCGATACGCTCTCTCGGGATGCCGTGCGCCTCGGCCTCGGCCACACGTTCGGCCAGATGGTCGTAGACGTCGAGCAGGACGTCGTCGTAATGCGGGTCGCCCTGCATGTCGGCGGGCGTTCCCTGCATATGCATCAGGCAGACGGGCACCTCGGCATCCGCCACGACAGATGCCATCTCGGGGTCGGCCATCGCGCTCACGTCGTTGATGAAATCGGCCCCCTCCCCGATTGCCGCCCGGGCGACGCGCGCCTTGCGCGTATCGACCGAGATGACGCCCGTCCATTCGGAGCGCGCGATCCGGATTGCGGGCAGGATGCGGGCGATCTCTTCGTCGGGGGGCACGTCCTCGGCACCGGGGCGTGTGCTCTCTCCGCCGATATCGAGGATGTCGGCCCCCTCGTCGACAAGACGCAACGCCTGCGTCTCGGCCGTCTCCGCCGTGTCGAAATGACCGCCATCGGAAAAGCTGTCGGGCGTCGTGTTGAGGATGCCCATGAGGTTCGGCCGCGACATGTCGAGCCGCCCGAGCGGTGCACGCGGCCGGTTGAGCCGTTCGAGCATCTCGGCGGGAATTTCGCTTGCCGGAACGATCACAGGCGGTGCGCCGCGCCTGAGCCTTGCCGCATGGGTGAACCAGGTCCAGCCACCGGCAAGCGTCACGGCCCCGTCGGGTCTCAACGGTCCCGACTGGACGAGAGGTCGGTAATGGCTCATGGCAGGTCCTCCGCATCGACTTTCATCGTCGGGACCGATTGGCCCCCGGGCGCATCTGCCCCGATGAAGAGGATCTCGCGGGCCCGCATCTGGTCCGCGAACCACAGGCAGAGCCCTGCCCCGTCGCGCGGCCCCGTCTCGGGCGGTGCCACGGCATCGAGGACGAGCTTCGAAGGGGCCCAGACCGACACGTGGCCGTGGCGCATCGCCCAGTCGAGCTCGGTCCGGGTGCCGACGACGACGGCCCGCGGATCGCGGCCCGCAAGCACCCAGGCATTCTGTTCGAGCGCGCAGAGGTCGATGCGCCGCTGCGCCGCCTCCGCATCGCTGCGCGGCGAAGCCTCGTTCGGCGCACCGACACAGAGGATGGCTGGCCCCCGCGCGGCGATCCGGTCGATCCAGCCTCGCAGCTTCGGCGAGGCGATGGCGGCGTTCGAAAGATAGACGACGAAGGGCCGCGGGGCGTCTGTCTCCTCGGCCAATCGCCGCTCGGATGCGGCAGAGCGGACGATCTCGACCCCGAGCGCGCCGGGCCCCCGGTCGAGCTTTTCGATCCGCACGAAACAGCGCAGGGCCAGCGGTTCGGTCAGGATGCGATCGGCGATCCGCTCGGCCAGCGTCTCGAGCAGGTTCAACCGTTCGGCGTCGAGCTCGGCCGCGATCGCTTCGGTGATGCGGTCGTAGCTCAGGATCCGGTCGACGTCGTCGGCAAGCTCGGCCTCATGCGGGCGCACCTCGACCACGACGTTGAAACAGACGCGCTGCGTGCGGCCGCGCTCGGCCTGGAAGGCCCCGATCTCGACCTCGACGACATGGTCGCGCAGCGAGATGCGGTCATGCGGCCGGTCGGGACCGGTTGCGGCCGCGCGCGCTTCGGGATGCTCGAAGGCCATTCTGAGATCGCTCGCCATGGGCGCGGTCCTTTCCACGTCGCCCGGCCCCATAGCCTCTCGCGATCCGTGATGAAAGCCTCAACCCCGGGCGTAGAAGTGATGCGCCCCGATCGTCGTGGTACGGTCGAAGATCTGCGACCAGCGCGGCCGGACGGCACGAGTATGATAGAACTCCGCACCTTCGGTCAGCGTCCGCTCACCACCGTCGAGCATCAGGCGAGCGACCTTGCCCACCTTGCGGAAGGCCTCCTTCTCGCGGACGACCTCGGGCATGCCGTCGCAGGTATAGCTGAACTGGCATTCGTGAATCCGTCCCGTCCCCTGGTTCACGACTTCGCAGACGGTATCGGGAAAGCGGGCATTGTCGACGCGGTTCAGGATGACTTCCGCCACCGCGAAAAGCCCCTCGACCGATTCGCCGCGCGCCTCGAAATAGAGCGCCTCCGACAGGCATTCCCAGTCGCTGCCGCCGGTCGCGACGGGCTGCGCATCGAGGAACGCCTTGGTGTGGCTGATGAACGTTATGGGCCGCGCAACGGGCCGCAAGCCACGCAGGGTCTCGTCGACGAAGGTCTCCGAAACCTCCTCCTTGATGATCGCGGGCACGAGGCGCGCGGCGGGTACAGGTTCGGCATCCTCGACGCCGAGGCGGTCGGCCTCGGTGATCTCGGTGCTGCCCTTGCTCGAAAGGATGATGTCGGCATGCGTCGCAGCGGCGGACGCAACGACCAGTCCCGCGACGAGCGTCGCGGAACGACAGGTTCTGGCAATCATGTTCGTCTCCCCTTCTGGCGCGCCCATGACCAAACAAGTCCCCACTCGGGCCGTGAACGCGTCGAAATTCGGAATGGCCGAGGGCTATCGAAGCGGCCACCATGGGTTAACGCGACGTTCTGTCGCACCGGCGAAACCCGCCGATTGAATCAAACCTCTTGCCTTTTTCGACAGGGATTCGAACGCGCTGGCGTCAGCCCTCGACCCGGGCGAGATCCGCCACGTCGAGGCAGAGCGCGCGAATGCGGCTCAGCAGGTTCAGCCGGTTGCGCCGGACGATCTGCGAATCGGCATTGACCTGCACGTTGTCGAAGAATGCGTCGATCGGCGCACGCAGTGCGGCAAGCGAGGACATGGCGGTGCCGAACGCCTCGTCGCGCATCGCGGCCTCGATCTTCGGCCCCTCCGCGTCGAGGGCTGCGAACAGCGCGCGTTCCTCGTCCGTTTCGGCGAATTTCGCGTCCGCGCCGAAGGAATATTCGACGCCGTCCTGCCCCTCGGCCTGTGTCAGGATGTTGTTGGCGCGCTTGAACCCTTGCAGCAAATTCGTCCCGTCCTCGGTTTGGAGGAACTGCCCCAGCGCGCGGACACGCTTGACCAGCAGCGTCAGGTCGTCGTTGCCCGGCATGGCGAGACAGGCGTCGATCACGTCGTGACGGATACCCTCGTCGCGAAGATGGACCTTCAGGCGGTCGTGGATGAAGGCGAGAAGATCCGGCCCGTATTCTTCCGGTTTCGGGCCGACAAGACCAACTTCACTTTCTGCGTGAAAGAAATCCGTCTTCGAGACAATGCCGTCATCAAAGAGCCGTAGTCGAAGTTCGTTAAGCAGAAGAAGCCGAATGACACCTAACGCCGCCCGCCGCAGCGCATAGGGGTCCTTCGATCCCGTCGGCTTCTCGTCGATCGCCCAGAAGCCCGTGAGCTTGTCGATCTTCTCGGCCAGCGACACGGCGACCGAAACCGGCGCGGTCGGCACGATGTCCGACGGCCCGAGCGGCGCGTAATGTTCGGCCACGGCGGTCGCGACCTCGTCGGGAAAACCCGCCTCGCGGGCATAATACTGCCCCATGACCCCCTGCAGTTCGGGGAATTCATAGACCATCTCGGATGTCAGGTCGGCCTTGGCGAGCTTTGCCGCCTGCTCCGCCATGTCCGGATCGGCCCCGACGGAGGAGGCGAGTTCGCGTGCCAGCGCCGCGATGCGGGCGGTGCGGTCGGCCTCGGTCCCGAGCTTGGCATGGAATGTCACGGTGGCGAGGTTGTCGATCCAGGGCTGCATCTTGCCGTCCCGCGCGACGGCAAGGTCGTTCTGCCAGAAGAACGCCGCATCGGCGAGGCGCGCGGCCAGCACGCGCTGGTTGCCCGACAGGATCGTCGCACCGTCATCCGCCGTCTCGCGGTTGGCGACAGTCACGAAGCGGGTGATGCGGCCCGTTTTCGGATCGCGCACCGAAAAGAACTTCTGATGCTCGCGCATGGAGGTCTGGAGAACCTCCGGCGGCAAGTCGAGATAGGCCTCGTCGATCCGACCCATCAACGTCACCGGCCATTCGACGAGGCCCGCGACCTCGGAGAGCAGCGCGCGGTCCTCGACGATCTCGGCCCCGCTCGCGAAGGCAAGGTTCGTGGCGTCGTTCCAGATCGTCTCGGCGCGTTCCTCGGGGTCGATCAGCACCTTGGCACGGCGGAGCTTGGCCTCGTAATCCTCGAAGCCCGTGACGCGGATCTCGCCCGGGGCCATGAAGCGGTGCCCCTCGGTGACGTCGCTCGCCACTATACCGTCGAGCGAAAGATCCACGACCTCGTGCCCGTCCTCGCGCGTCAGAATGCAGAGGATGCGATGCAGCGGGCGCACCCAGCGCAGCGTGCCCGTTCCCCAGCGCATCGATTTCGGCCAGGGGAAAGTGCGGATCGCGCTCTCGAGCACTTCGGCCACGATCTCGGCCACGGGGCGGCCCGGACGTTCGATGACGGCGAAATAGACCTCGCCCTTGCCCGTATCCCGCGCCTCGAGATCCTCGCGTGCGACCCCGGCACCGCGGGCGAAGCCCTCGACAGCCTTGTCGGGCGCGCCGACCTTCGGACCCTTGCGCTCCTCCCGCGTGTCAGGCGAGCGTTCGAGCAACCCTTCGAGCGCGAGCGTCAGGCGGCGCGGCGTCGCGAACGCCCCGGCATGGGCATAGGTGATCCCGGCCTCGACAAGGCCATCCGTCACGAGGCGACGCAGATCGCGCGAGGCCTGCGCCTGCATCCGGGCGGGGATCTCTTCGGAGAAAAGTTCGATCAGAAGGTCGGGCATTCAGTTCACATCCTCTCGCGGGGGGCATTCCTCGCCCACCGGACTGCCGTCATAGGCAAGCTCGCCGCAATTGTTCGGTTGGTGCCAGACATAGCCGCGTCCGTCGTCGGTGATCGCGACGATGCGGTCGACGCCATAGGCGAAGTTCTTGGTCCCGAGGAACGCGGCGGCGCGCCCCTCCTCCAGCATCGCGCCGATCCCGGCCGCGTCGAAGCAGTCGAACCAGAACGGCGCGTTGAGCGGTTCGGCCCCGGGATAGGGCGTGAAATCCTCGCGCGCACGGTCCAGCGCCCCGCCCGGCACGTTCGGCTGCGCGATCTCGAAACAGGCGCGATACCGGATGGGCGAGGAATTGGCATCGATCGCATGGTATTCCTCGGCTCGCAAAAGCGCCGGAGCCTCGCTGTCCGGACGCACGATCTGCACGGAATTGCGGCCCTCGTCGACATTCTCGTAGTAGTAATAGACCTGAAGGTACCAGACCGAGATCGCGGCCACGATACCGATTGCCGCGATCAGCAGGACGAGGATCTTTCCCGTCATGCGGCCCTTCCGCCGGCATCCGTGGCGAGGAACGCGTCTGCGCAGGCCCGCGTCAGCGCGCGCACCCGACCGATATAGGCCTGACGCTCCGTGACCGAAATCACGCCCCGCGCATCGAGCAGGTTGAAGATGTGGCTCGCCTTGATCGCCTGGTCGTAGGCGGGCTGCGCCATGACGATGTGGCGACCGGTGCGGGGATCGGTTTCCGGCTCGGCCAGGATGCGCGCGGCCTCGGCCTCCGCATCGACGAAGTGGCGAAGCAGGGTTTCCGTGTCGGCCACGTCGAAGTTCCAGCGGGCATATTGCGCCTCCGCCTCGCGGAAGACGTCGCCATAGGTCAGCGGAATGGGCGCGTCGGGCGGATTGAACGGCATCGCGTTGCCGTCGTCATAGCCCAGCACGTACATCGCGAGGCGTTCCAGCCCGTAGGTCAGCTCGCCCGAGACGGGGTGGCAATCGTGGCCGCCGACCTGCTGGAAATAGGTGAACTGGCTCACCTCCATGCCGTCGCACCACACCTCCCAGCCGAGGCCCCAGGCCCCGAGGGTCGGGCTTTCCCAATCGTCCTCGACGAAGCGGATGTCGTGCAGCTCTGCGTCGATGCCGATCGCGGCCAGCGACCCGAGATAGAGCGCCTGGAGATCCGGCGGCGACGGCTTCACGATCACCTGGAACTGGTAATAATGCTGCCAGCGGTTCGGGCTGTCGCCATAGCGGCCATCGGTCGGCCTGCGCGACGGCTGGACATAGGCTGCGGACCAGGCCCGCGGGCCGAGCGCGCGCAGCGTGGTGGCCGGGTGGAACGTGCCCGCCCCGACCTCCATGTCGTAGGGCTGCAGCACCGCGCAGCCTGCCTCGGCCCAATAGCTCTGGAGCGCGAGGATGATGTCCTGGAAACAGCGCGGCCGGTTCATCTGCGGGATCCTCGGGAGGGGGTCGGTAAAAGCGTGGCCTGCATAGGCAGATGCGCAACAAGGGTCAATCGCGCGCGCCGCTCACGCACCGGTTTCTTGACCTCGCTCCCGCTTTCGCGATGACCTCCGCCATGAACGGGTCGCACCGATGCGACCGCGACGAGAAGGCGCAGCAACGAATGACCGGATTTCTTCGCGCCGCCTGCGTGGCGTTCATCGCGATGACGACGAGCGCCGGGGCCCAGGGCGCCTGGGTGCAGGTCGAGGCACAGCCGAGCGAGGCCGAGGCGATCGACGCCGCGCGCCGCTATGCCCTGCGCCTGGACGAGGTGAACGGTTTCCGGATCGGCAATACGCGCTGGTACGCCATCGCCCTCGGCCCCTTCACCGAAGCCGAGGCCGCCGAGACGCGCGCGCGGCTCAGGGCCGCGCGCCTCATCCCCGGCGACGCGTTTCTGAGCGACGGGACCAGCTATCGCGCGCAGTTCTGGCCGGACGAGGCGATGCCCGAACGCGTCGCACTCGAACCCCGCCGCGAGGCCGCCCCACGGGGCGAGACGCGGGCCGAGGCGCTCCGGTCGGAACGCCTTCTCTCCGCCTCCGAACGACGCGAGCTTCAAGTCGCCCTGCGCGGCGCGGGATTCTACGAAGGCGGGATCGACGGCGCATTCGGTCGCGGCACCCGCGAGGCGATGCAGGCATGGCAGGCAGCGCGCGGCTTCGACGCGACGGGTGTGATGACCATAGCCGAGCGGGCCGCGCTCATCGAGGAATACGATACCGTTCTCGACGGTCTGGGGATGAGGCGCGTCGCCGACGATGTCGCGGGCATCGCGATCGACATGCCGACCGAGCGTGTGGCCTTCGACCGCTACGCGCCGCCATTCGCGCGATACGTCGCGCGCGATGACGGTGACGCGGCGCAGGTGCTGCTCATCAGCCAACGGGGCGACGGGGCCACGCTGCGTGGCCTCTACGCTGTCATGCAGACACTCGAGATCGTGCCGGAAGAAGGTCCGCGCGAGATGCGCGAGCGCGATTTCACGCTGGTCGGGCGCGGCGATGGCATCGTTTCGCATACCGAGGCGCGGCTGGACGATGGCCGGATCAAGGGCTTCACGGTCGTCTGGCCCGAAGGCGACGAGGCGCGGCGCACCCGCATCGTCGAGGAAATGCGCACGAGCTTCGCGATCGACCGCGACACGGTGATGGACGACGACGAAGCGGAACCTTCGGAAGATCAGGGCATCGACCTGCTCGCCGGTCTGACGATCCGCAGGCCCGACCTGCTGCGGTCGGGCTTCTACGTCTCGCAGACGGGTCACGTGCTGACGACGGCGGATGCCACCGCGGGATGCGCGCGCGTGACGCTCGACCGCGATATCGAGGCGCGCGTGGTCGACAGCGACGCGGATCTCGGCCTCTCCCTCCTGGCGCCCGAACAACCGCTGGCCCCACGCAGCCAGGCGACGTTCCTGAATGCCGTTCCGCGCCTCGATGCGGCCGTCGTGCTTTCGGGGTTCAGCTTCGACGGGGCGCTGGGCGCGCCATCCCTGACCTACGGCACGCTTGCCGATCTGCGGGGGCTCGACGGAGAGGAGGGCAAGCGCCGACTGACACTCGCGGCGCGGTCGGGCGATGCGGGTGGTCCGGTTCTCGACGGGTCGGGCGCGGTGCTCGGCATGCTGCTGGCGACCGATACCGCAGGCGGCAGGACCCTCCCCGAGAACGTGGCCTTCGCCGCCGATGCGGATGCCCTGCGGAAGTTCCTGTCCGAGAACGGCATCAGTGCCGATCTTCCCGCCTTCGCGCCGACCTCGCGCCGGCAGATCGAGGATCACGCCCGCGACATGACCGTGCTCGTGGGCTGCTGGAACTGAAGACGGCGATGATCAGCCGAGGATCGCCCGCATGAGGGCGCTGTCGCGATCCTTGAGGTCGTCGATCACGTCGAAATGGTGGCGACCCTCGACGATCTCGCAGGGTGCGCCCCAGGCGGCGGCGAGGCCACGCGCCTGATCGACGAAGGCCGGTCGTTCCGCCCCGCCGACCCAGACCGTTACCGGCACATCGAGCCCCCGCCCCAGCAGCGTGGGGCTTTCGCCTGCCGCCTCACGCTCAGTCAGGCCCAGATCCGCGTTCATCGCGGTGTCGATCAACGGTCGCAGATCGCCGAGCGGCGAAATCGGCACGCATCCCTCGATCCGCGCGGCGACGGCGGCGGGCAGCATCGCGTCACCGCAAAGCATCCGCGCGACCAGATGCCCGCCTGCGGAGTGGCCGGAAAGCCTGATGGGACCGGGGACCGTCTCCGCCATGAAGCTCAATGCCTGGACGATCTCGCGCGTGATGCGCGAAATGCGCGCCTCCGGGGCGAGCGTGTATCCCGGCATCACCACCGCCCAGCCCGCATCCAGCCCCCCTTGCGCGAACGCGGACCAGATCCCGGGCTCGAACCGCCGCCAATAGCCTCCGTGAATGAACACCATCAGGCCCTTCGGCGGGTCCTCGGGCATGAAGAGGTCGAAGACCTGCCGCACGTTGTCGCCGTAGCTCCAGTTCGTGACCGCGCGCGGGCCGAGCGCATGACGGAACGCAAGGGCTTCGGCCTCCCAGCGGGGGGGATAGCTGGCGGCGTCGGGAATATGGCCACTGTTGTCGTAGGCGTCGTCGTTCGACATCGTCTCTCGGCTCCTCTTTGGTCGAACGTGACGGAATTTTCCGGGATTGCCATAGAAAAAGGGCCGCACCCTTATGGTGCGGCCCATGATCGAGCGGAAAACCGGATCGGCGCTTACGCGTCTTCGGCTTCGACGCGGCGGCTGTCGACGGTCGCGCCCTTCGCGATCTCGATCCGGCGCGGCTTCAGCGCTTCGGGAACCTCGCGCACGAGCGAGATATCGAGCATGCCGTTCGCGTGGGACGCGCCCGTCACGCGGACATGGTCGGCCAGCGCGAAGCGGCGCTCGAATGCACGGGTCGCGATCCCGCGATGCAGGAACGTGCGCTGCGTGTCGTCCTCGGCCTTGCGGGCGGAGACGATCAGCGCGTTCTCACGCTGCTCAACAGAGAGCTCCTCGTCGGCGAAACCCGCGACGGCGATCTGGATCTGCCAGGAATCGTGGCCGGTCTTCTCGATATTGTATGGGGGGTATGTCTGCGCGCCGCTCTGGTCGGACATCACGCGGTCCATGAGGTCGGCCATCTGGTCGAAACCGACGGTGGCACGGTAAAGCGGGGCAAGATCGAAACTGCGCATTGGGGTCATCCTTTTCGCAAGCGATAACATGAGCCTGCCCTCCGTTGCGTGGACGGGCAGATTGGTTTTGCACCGAACCCGTTAGCGGCGTCCGGTGCAGCGCATATGTGATTATCGCAGTCTCCGTTCAACTCCCCCGGCGTGAAATTTCGCACCCGGACATCCGCCCCGCCGAAGCATCCGTCAGGCGGGTTCCGGCACGTCGAGCGGCGCACTGCCGAGCTTGGACGGACGCGGGCCGCCCGTGGCCCAGTCGATCAATTCGACCGTATGCACCACGGGGATCTTCGTGCCACCGGCAAGCTGCACCATGCAGCCGATATTCCCGGCCGCGATGATCTGCGGTGCCTTCGCCTCGAGCGTGCGGATCTTTCGCGCCTTCAGGTCGGCCGAGATCTCAGGCTGCATCAAATTGTAGGTCCCCGCAGATCCACAGCAGAGATGACTGTCTGCTGGCTCCACCACCTCGAAGCCCGCGCGTTTCAAAAGCGTCTTCGGATGCGTCTTGATCTGCTGGCCATGCTGCAGCGAACAGGCGGCGTGATAGGCCACGCGGATCGGCCCGTCGCCTGTCTCGCCCGCATGGGCCGCATCGATCCCGGCGATATCCTCACGCGCCTGGTTGATCCCGCGCGGCGCATCGCCGGGCAGAAGCTCCATCAGCACCTCGCTCACATCCTTGGCCTTGGCGCTGATCTCGGCGGCCTCCTCGGCCATCGGGTCGTTCCGAAGCATATGACCGTAATCCTTCACGGTCGTCCCGCATCCAGAGGTGTTGACCACGACGGCATCGAGCCCCCCCTCGCCCTTCACGCCCATCCAGGCACGGATGTTGCGCTTCGCGGCCGCGTGGCTCTCGCTCTCCTTGCCCATGTGGTGGACGAGCGCGCCGCAACATCCCATGTCCCTCGCCACGACGACCTCGGCCCCGAGGCGGGTCAGAAGGCGGATCGTGGCATCGTTGATATCGGTGTCGAGCGCCTTCTGCGCGCATCCCGTCAGCAGCGCCACGCGCATCTTCCGCTCCCCCTCGGCCGGGAAGGTCTGCGGGTCGTCGTTGCGGCTGACCGCGGGGATTCGGTCAGGTGCCATCTCGAGCATCGCGCGCAACCGGACGTCCGGCATCAGCCGCGCGAAGGGCCGCCCGATCCTGGCCCCCAGCAACGCCAACCGGAAGCGCCCCGGATATGGCAGGATTCGCGCCAGCGTCCAGCGCAGCGCCCGGTCGCGCCAGGGCCGCTTGTAGGTCTCCTCGATATGGGCGCGCGCGTGATCGACGAGATGCATGTAATGCACGCCCGAAGGGCATGTCGTCATGCAGGCCAGGCAGGACAGGCAGCGGTCGATATGCTTGACCGTCTTCTCGTCGGCCGGGCGGTCGTTCTCGAGCATGTCCTTGATGAGGTAGATCCGGCCGCGCGGGCTGTCGAGCTCGTCTCCCAGAACCTGGTAGGTCGGACAGGTCGCCGTGCAGAAACCGCAATGGACGCAGGCGCGCAGGATCTCGTTGCTGCGCGCGGTCGCGGGATCGGCAAGCTGTTCGGGCGTGAAATGGGTCTGCATGTCAGGCTTTCTCGAGGTCTCTCGCGGCCTCGTCCATGAGGCCGGGATTGAGGATGCCACGCGGATCGAACCGCGCGCGAAGGCCACGCGCGATCGCGGCAAGCGGCGGCGGTGCCGGGTGGAACGTGCCCATCCGCGCGCGCATCTCGTCCGAGGCACGGAACAGCGTCGCGTGGCCCGGCATCCCCGCGATGGCCGCACGCAGATCCGTCCCTTCCGCGACCGATGCCCAGACGAGGCCGCCCGCGAGGTCCATCAGCATGGGCGCGTCACCCAGCGCGTCCGTCACCCGCGGGCCGTCGGACGGCTTGACCGAAATTCGCCAGAGATCGCCGCCGCTTCCCGCGAACATCCGTGCGTCCCGGATCTCCTCCCAGAGTGCGGCGACCTTGCCTGCATCCGTTTCCACCTCGGCCGTGCCGTGTCGCGCCAGATGCGCGGTCAGCCGTTCGGCCCGATAGGCGACCGAGGCCTCGAACCCTTCGAGCCTCAGATGGGTGACCGGATCCGCGCCCGGCAGATGCGCCGCCGCCGATACCTCGTAGGGCGAGCCGAGCGCCGCGGACATCGCATCGACCGCCGCGCGCGGCGAAAGCCCGCGAAGGCTCAGCGTCGCGCTTGCGGGGGTCGCGGGCAGCACCTTGAAGCTCACCTCGCTCAGGACGCCGAGCGTCCCGTAGCTGCCCGCCATCATCTTGACGAGGTCGTAGCCGGTGACGTTCTTCATCACGCGCCCGCCATTGCTGACGATCTTGCCGGTGCCGTCGACGAACCGCACGCCGATCAGGCAGTCGCGGCAGGCCCCGGCCACGATCCGGCGCGGACCGCTCGCATTCATCGCGACGGCCCCTCCGATCGTGGGCGTGCCGGAGGTGCCGAGGATCGCGCGATGATCCATCGGCTCGAACGGCAGGCGCTGGTTCTCGGCGGCGAGGGCGTCCTCGACCTCGGAAAGCGGCGTGCCCGCACGTGCCACGATGGTCAGTGCGCCGGGTTCGTAAAGCTTGATTCCCGAAAGCCGTGTCGTCGACAGCGTGCGCCCCCGAACGGCGAAGCCGCGCGTCGCGCCCCCGCGAATGCTCAGCGGGCCGTCGGAATTCGCGATCGCCTCGGAAAGCTCCGTCTCGGTGGCGGGTGCGAGATCTTGCATGGATCGTCCTTTCGGGACCGGTCTATTCGGCGGCGATGCGGCGCGTTTCCGTCACCGAAAGCGGAAAGACCTTCGCAGGATTCAAAAGCCAGTCAGGGTCGAAGACGTCCTTCACGCGCAGCTGCGCCTCGAGATCATCGGGGGTGAACTGCGCCTCCATCAGGTCGCGCTTCTCGACGCCCACCCCGTGCTCGCCGGTGAGACACCCCCCCACCTCGACGCAGAGGCGCAGGATGTCCGCCCCCATCTCCTCGGCCTTGTCGAGATCGCCCTCCTTGTTGGCATCGAAGAGGATCAGCGGATGCATGTTGCCGTCGCCCGCGTGGAACACGTTCGCGACGTCGAGGCCGTATTTCCCGGACAGGTCGCGGATGCCGCCCAGAACCTTCGGAAGCTCGTTCACCGGGATCGTGCCGTCGAGGCAGATGTAGTCGTTGATCTGACCCATCGCGCCGAAGGCCGACTTTCGCCCGAGCCAGATCCGCGCCGATTCCTCGGGCGACCCGCTCTCGCGCAGCTCGACCGGATTGTGGGTCCGTGCGATGGCGGTGATCTTGCCGAGTTGCTCGTCGATCTCGGCCTCCGATCCCTCGACCTCGACGATCAGAAGCGCCTCGCAATCGGGATAGCCCGCGCCCGCGAAGGCTTCGGTCGCGCGGATGCAGGGGCGGTCCATGAACTCGATCGCGACCGGCAGGACACCGGCCTTGATGATGTCGCTGACGCAGGCGCCCGCGACCTCGTTCGAGGAAAACCCGATCAGAACGGGCCGCGCGCCTTCGGGCTTCGGCAGGATCCTGAGCGTCGCTTCGGTCACGACGCCCAGCTGCCCTTCGGAGCCGCAGATGAGCCCCAGAAGGTCATAGCCCGACGCGTCGAGATGCCCGCCCCCGATCTCGGTCACGGTGCCGTCCATCATCACCATCGTGACGCCCAGCAGGTTGTTCGTCGTCACGCCGTATTTCAGGCAATGCGCCCCGCCCGAATTCATCGCGATGTTGCCCGCGATCGCACAGGCCAGCTGCGAGGACGGATCGGGCGCGTAGAAGAACCCGTCCTCCTCGACCGCGCCGGTGACGCTCAGATTGGTGCGCCCGCTCTGCACGCGGATATAACGGTCGGGGTAATTCGTCTCGATCACCTCGTTGAGCCGCGCGACCCCCAGAATGACGCAATCGGCGGTCGGCAACGCCCCACCTGCAAGCGACGTGCCCGATCCGCGCGGCACGACCGGGACGCGTTCGTCGTGGCAGATCTTCAGGACCGTCGCGACCTCTTCGGTCGAACGCGGCAGGACCACCGCGAGGGGCGCGCATTTGTAGGCGGTGAGCGCGTCGCATTCGTAGGCGCGCGTCTCGTTCGGTTCGTGGATCACCGTCCCCGGGGGCAGCGCCCCTTCGAGACGGCGCACGACATCCGCCTTGCGCGACAGAATGGCGGCATTCGGTACAGGCATGTCCATGATTGATCCTCCGGGGCGCAGTGTGGACCTCCCGCACGACGGGATCAAGAGCGGCCCTTGCCGCAGGGGCGGCCCGGTGCGAAACCTGCCGGAATGGATCACCTCGTCTCGGCATTGCTGCCGCCGCTTCTCGGACCCTGGGATTACGGCGCGCTCGCTCTCACCTTCCTCGGATGGTGGCTCGTGGGTCTCAGGATCGAGCATCCCGGCTTGCGACGCCCTTCGGTGACGGTGCTGATGATGAAGTATCGGCGCGACTGGATGGAGCGCATGGTCGAACGCGATCCGCGCATCTTCGACGCGCAGGCATTGTCGTCGCTGCGGCAGAGCACGTCCTTCTTCGCCTCGACAAGCGTGATCGCGATCGGCGGCGCACTCGCCGTCAGCGGCAATGTCGAACGCCTGCAGGGCGTGGCCGAGGGCCTGGGCGAGACGGGAATTCCCGTCATCGTCTGGCAGGTCAAGCTCCTGCCCATCATCATCTTCCTGATGATCGCCTTCCTGAAATTCGTCTGGTCGAACAGGCTCTTCGGCTATTCCATGGTGGTCATGGCTGCCGTGCCGAACGATCCGCGCGATCCCCTCGCATTGCCGCGCGCGGCGCAGTCGGCCGAGCTGAACATCCGCGCCGCGGTGAACTTCAACCGGGGCCTCAGGGCCATCTATTTCGCGCTGGCGGCCCTCGCATGGCTCGCGGGTCCGCTCGCTCTCGGGGCGGCGGCGACGATCGCCATCTGGATCGTGTGGTCGCGCGAGTTCATGTCGCGGCCTCGCGATATTCTGATGGGCCGGCTCTGACAGACCGCCCCCCGCGTGCTAGGACTTCCTCCATGAAACATCTCCTCGCGATCCTTATGATGCCTGCCGCCGCCTCCGCCGATCCGGCCGCGATCGAAAACGCCGTGGCAAAATCCGAACCGGGTGGCTGGACCGTCTCGGTCACGCTCCGTCACGCCGATACCGGATGGGAGGATTTCGCCGATGCCTGGCGGGTCGAACTTGCCGACGGCACGATCCTCGCCACCCGCAAGCTCTCTCATCCGCATGTGACCGAGCAACCGTTCACCCGTTCGCAAACCGGGATCGCCATGCCCGAAGGAACCCAATCCGTGGAGATCCGGGCCCGCACCCTGACCGACGGATGGGGCGAGGAGACATACAGCCTCAAGCTGCGCTGAGCGCGCCGCTCAGCGGCGTCCCTCGCGCAGCCATGCACCGAGCGTCAATGCCGCCGCGATCAGAAGCCAGGCCCATGCCGGCAGGATCGCCCGCGTGGTGACGTCGGCCGTCAGATAGGCACCGCGCGGCGTGATGCCGAGCCATCCGCGACCGGCCGCGACACGACCCTCCCGAACGGTCCTCAGATCCGGGACGCCGTCCTCGATGGCGCGGATCCCGCCGCGCGTCCCGTCGATCA
Organism: Palleronia sp. LCG004; assembly: GCF_032931615.1. Classification (NCBI taxonomy): domain Bacteria; kingdom Pseudomonadati; phylum Pseudomonadota; class Alphaproteobacteria; order Rhodobacterales; family Roseobacteraceae; genus Palleronia; species Palleronia sp. LCG004. The sequence goes on along the minus strand of NZ_CP136759.1, from coordinate 981,716 downwards.
CCGGCTCGAGCAGATCTCCGCTCGCGACCGTCTGCTCGAACTCGCGCGGCGCGGATGGCCCGAGCGCGATGACGGCCTCCTCCTCGCCCTCGACCAGCCGATAGAGCCCCGTCTCGGGGCCGGTGAATTGCGCCTGGAACCGGCCCGGTGCCACCTCCTCCATCGGCATCACGGTCACCTCGCCGCCCGGCCCCGTGATCTCCAGATCGCCGACATCCTCGCCGAGCGTCCGGCGGGTAATCGTCATCTCCTGGCCTTCGGCCGTCGCGTCGAGCGCCTCCTCGTCGAGCTCGGGCTCCTTCATCATCCAGTGCGCGAGCCTGCGCAGCAGCTCGAGCTGGGGGCCGCCGCCGTCGAAACCGCGCGACCAGAGCCAGGCATGGTCCGACCCCAGAAGGGCCACGCGCCCTTCCCCGACCCGGTCGAGGATCAGGAGCGGTCCGCCCCCGCTTCCCGTCATCACGACCTGCCCACCCGTCGCCTCGAGCTCGATCTCGCGCAGCCAGCGGCCCCATTCGGGATCCTCGCCGCCGCCAGTCAGGCCCTGCGTCACAGGATGCCGTTCGCCGATCTCGGTCAGTTCCGGCAGGAACGGCTCCTCGATCACCTGTCCCGTCGGGGCGCCCGGCAGAACCTCCCCCAGCGGCGAGCGATAGAGCGAGGCGGCCGTGGCGAAGTCTGGCCCGGCCGCGATCAGCACCGCGCCTCCCGTCTCGACATACTGACGCACGTTGTCGAGATAGATCGCCGGCAGAATCCCGCGCCGCTGATACCGGTCGAAGATGATGAGGTCGAACTCGTCGATCTTGTCGAGGAACAGCTCGCGCGTCGGAAACGCGATGAGGCTGAGTTCGTCCACCGGCACGCCGTCCTGTTTCTCCGGCGGCCGCAGGATGGTGAAATGCACCAGATCGACCGACGAATCCGATTTCAGAAGGTTGCGCCAGGTCCGCTCGCCCGGATGCGGCTCGCCCGAGACGAGGAGCACGCGCAACCGGTCACGGACGCCGTTGATCTGCACGACGGCCTCGTTGTTGCGGTCGGTCAGCTCGCCATCGACCGCCGGAACGCGGAACTGGATCACGTTGCGACCGCCATGCGGCAGCGTCACGGGCAGTTCCAGATCCTCGTCGACAGGAACGGTGAAGGTCGAGGGCTCGCCCCCGTCGACCGCGATTTCGATCTCCACCGGGCCCGTCTGTGCCTCGGGGACATCGCCCTGATTGTCGATCCTGAGCCTCAGCGCGACCTCTTCGCCCAGGATCGCGAAGGCGGGCGCGTTCAGGATGTTCAACCGACGGTCCCAGTCCTCCTCACGCCCCGTCAGCAGCAGGTGCAGAGGTGCCGGCAGGTCCGGCGCGCGCTCCACGTCATGAAGCCGCCCGTCCGAAATCAGGATCGCTCCCGCCAGACGTCCGGCGGGCTCCTCGGCCATGGCATCGGACAGAGCCGTCATCAACAGACTGCCCTCGTCTCCGGCACCGTCGCCCATGCGCACCACGCGCAGTTCGGTATTCTCGAGATTGGCGACCTCCGCCTCGATGCGGGCCAGCGCCGCCGCGCTCTGGTCACCGCGATCCGACAGGTCCTGCGACGCACTCTCGTCCACCAGGGCGATGACGATATCGCTGAGCGGCGCGCGATCCTCGCGTTGAAAGGACGGTCCTGCCAGCGCCGCGAGAAGCGCGATGCCCGCGAGCCCCCTCAACCACCACCCCCCGAGCCCGCGCCAGAGCGCGAGACCCGCGACGAGAACCACGAGCGCACCAAGGATCGCCAGTGCCCAGAGCGGCACGAGGGGGTCGAGAACGATGTTTCCGGTCACTCCAGCCTGTCCTTCTGTCGGGCGGACGCGCCGCCTATTGTCCCAGCCGGTCGAGCAGCGCGGGGACGTGCACCTGATCGGATTTGTAGTTGCCGGTCAGCACATGCATCACGAGGTTCACGCCGAACCGCAGCGCGATCTCGCGCTGGCGCTCTCCGGCAAAGCCGCGACCGACCGGAAACATCCGGTTTCCCGCATCGTCGATCGCCCATGCCGCGGCCCAGTCGTTGCCACCGATCACGACCGGCGTCACGTTGTCGTTGAGATTGCGGAACGGCATGCCCTCGATCGTTTCGGCGTCTGGCGGGGCCGCCTCGACCCAGACATCGCGGCCCGCGTGGCGGCCCGGGAAATCCTGCAGCAGATAGAATGTCCGCGTGAGGACGTGGTCCTGCGGCACCGGCTCGAGCGGCGGAATATCCAGCGGCCGCGCGAGTTCCTCGAGCTTCGCCCCTGCGGGCGTCGCCGAACCGAACCCCGCCACGTCTGCGTCGCGGGTGTCGAAAAGGATCATGCCGCCGCCGCGCAGATAGGTGTTGAGCTTGGCATAGGCCTCGTCCGACGGGATCGGCTGATCCTCGGTCACGGGCCAGTAGAGGAACGGGAAGAAGGCAAGCTCATCGGTCTCGAGGTTCACGCCCATCGGGTCGGCCGGCTCGATCGAGGTCCGGGCGAAGAGCGTGCGCGACAACCCTTCGAGCCCGGCCTCCGCGATGCCGTCGATCTCGGCATTGCCCGTCAGGACATGTGCCAGCACGACCTCCGACGTCGCCTTGATCGCGAACTCGCCCAGCGGCGGGCGCTCGCCCTCCTGCGCGCGCGCCTCTCCCAACGGCATGGCAAGCGCGAGTATCGTCAGCGCGGCCGCGACCCGCGGCCCCGTCAACCGCCCTGCGAGCCAGAGCGAAGCCAATACGTCTAACGCGAGAATTGCGATCGCACCCGCCAGGAGCCAGCCCTTCAGTTCGACCTCCCGCGCGATCCCGAGCCCCTCGACCGCGATGCGCGCGGGCCATTCCGCCATGGCGAGCGTCGCATCGGCCCCGAAGACGTTGAGCGCGATGCGCCGGTCCTCGCCCGCATAGAGACCCGGGGGCGTCTCGGGGCCGGGACGCGCTTCTGCCAGAGCCTCGCCCGAAATGCCGGGATAGGTCCCCGCCTCGTCGACCTGGCCGAACGCCGTCAGCACCGCATCGACGCTCCAGACCGTGCCGGCCAGATCCTCGGCCGTCGGGCGCGCCGGGCGGGTCGAGACGGCAAGGCGCTCCAGCATCGACACGAAAAGTCCCGAAAGCGGCAGCGACGACCATTCCGCATTGGCCGTCACGTGAAAAAGCACGACCTGCCCCTGCCCGATCCGGTCGCGCGTCACCAGCGGCGTGCCGTCGCTCAGCGATGCGATCGTGCGTTCGGACAGCGTCGGATCGGGCTCGGCCATCACCTGCGCCTCGACCGTCACGTCCGGCGGCACCGGCAACCCGTAGAAAGGCGAGGTTTCGGAAAATGCGCTGAGCGTCCGGGGCTCGCCCCAGCTCATCGCGCCGCCGACCGACCGCCCCCCGGCCCGCAGCCGCACGGGCATCAGCGGATCGGCATCGGTACGTCCCGCCTCGCTCGCCGCCAGCCGGGGGCCGGCAAAGCGCAACAGCAGACCGCCCTCCTCGACCCAGTCGGCGACCGCCTGGGCCTGCGCCTGCGGCAGCGTCGCGACATCGGCCAGGACGATCACGTCCGGATTGGCCAGCAGGACGTCGGAAAGCGACCCGTCGATCAGGTCCGCAACGGGGTCCAGCGCCTGCTCGAGGTAATGAAGCGGCGACAGCAGCGACAGCCCCTCCCGATCGTCGCCCCCCGAGATGAGCGCGACCTCGCGCCGTCTCAGCCCGTCGTCGGTCAGCGCGACCGCACCGGCCGAGCGGACGCCCTCGATCTCGAACCGGGTGATGCGGTTGCGCAGCTCGGGCGGCAACGACAGGGTCAGCTCCGCCTCGCCCGCGCCGCCCTCGAAGCTCATCTCCTCGCGGGCAAGCTCTCGCTCCACCCCGTTCGGATCGAGCCCGCGCGCGACGATGGTCACCTCGCTCTCGCCCGCCGTTCCGGCCCTCAGCGCGTCGATGGCGATCGACCCGTCGACAAAGGTCGGTGGCTTGAGCCCGTAGATCGGCCGCGGCGATTCGAAAACCGAGACCGTGCCACGCTGCTCGAGCGCTGCCAGCACATCCGGCCGCCAATCCTGCGCCGTGCCGTCCGACAGCCAGATCGTCTCGAAATCGCCCTCGAGGCCTTCGGCCCAGTCGACCGCATTCGCCGGCTGCCAGGCCCGCGGCGCGAACCCGGAAAGCAGCGCGCTCCAGTCGCTGGCGGCTCTGAACGGCAGATCGCCCTCGGGCGGATCGGTGAGCGTGACGATCGCCGCTGGCCGGTCGTCGCGTGCGGCCTCGGCCAGCGCCTGTTCCACCCTGTCGATCCGGCGCGGCCAGTCACGCGCATCGGCCCATGTCCCGTCGAGCAGCACCAGAAGCGGCCCGTTGCCCGCGACCCGTTCGGACGGGTTCAGCACCGGCCCCGCGAACCCGACGATCAGGGCGGCCACGGCCAGCGCACGCAGCAGCAGAAGCCACCAGGGGGTGCGATCCGACTGATGCTCGTCGTCGCGCAGACCCAGAAGCAGCGCGACGCCCGGAAATTGCCGCCTGATCGGCGCGGGCGGCACCGCGCGCAGAAGGATCCAGAGAATGGGAAGCGCCAGAAGCCCCAGCAGCAGCCAGGGCGCGGTAAAGCCGATGGGACCGAGAACCCACATCAGGCGTGCCGCTCCAGCGCGCCATAGAGCCAGAGCAGTGCGGCACTCGCAGGTCCATCGGTATGGTGCAGGCTGTATTGCCAGCCGGTCACGCGCGCGAGATACCTCAACCGCTCCTTCCGTTCGGCCAGCCGGTCGAGATACCGCGCCCGCAGATCGCCCGCTTTCAGCGTCTCGTGGCGGATCGTGCCACCCATCGAGGTGAAGATCGTTCGCCCGTCGAAGGGAAAGGCCTCCTCCTGACGGTCGAGCACGTGCAGCAGAACGCCGCCGATCCCGCGATCGGCCGCCTCGAGCAATGCGCCCTCGACCGGAGCGATGTCACCCATGAAATCCGACACGAAAAGCGCCCGCGACCGCGAGGGCATCTCGCGCGCGAGCGGCGCACCGTATTCCGGGGCATCGCCCTCGGCCCCGAGCGCCTGCGCCATCCGCAGGAGTTGCAGCGCACCTGTCCTCGGCGGAAGGTCGTGATCCGAAAGGCCCACTCTCTCGCCCCCGTGGTCGAGCAGGATCGCCACGGCAAGCGCGACTTCGGCCGCGCGCTGGCCCTTCTGCGGCGCGTCGCCCGACGCGAAGGCCATGGAGCGCGACCGGTCGACCCAGAGCATGACCGATTGCGCCGCCTGCCATTCCATCTGGCGCACGAAATGCCCGTCGGACCGCCCCGAGCGCCGCCAGTCGACCGAACGCGCCGCATCGCCCTGCATCGCCGGGCGGTATTGCCAGAACTCGTCCCCGTGACCCGGCCGCCGGCGGCCGTGGCTCCCGAGGATCACTGTCCGGGCCAGATGCTGCGCCCCTGCCAGAAGCGCCGGAAGCGGCGCGGCGAGCGCCTCGGCCCGGGACCTCAGGAGGGCGGGATCGCTCACGCCGCCTGCGCCCGGGTCTTCTGATCGACGATCTCGGAGATGATGCGGTCGAGCGTCTCGCCGCGGGCCCGCGCGGCAAAGCTCAGCGCCATGCGGTGCGTCAGCACCGGCACCGCCATGTCCGCCACATCCTCGGCATTCGGCGCGAGGCGACCGTCGAGCAGCGCCGCGGCCCGCACCGTCAGCATGAGCGCCTGCGCCGCACGCGGCCCAGGCCCCCACCCGACGTGATCGCGGACGGGCTGCGGCGCGGTCTCGTCCTCGGGACGGCAGGCGCGCACGAGGTCGAGGATCATCTCGACCACCGCATCGCCCACCGGCATCCGGCGCAGCAATCTCTGCGCCGCGATCAGCTCGTCGGCGGTAAAGACGGCATGCGAGACCGCCTCCTCCGCGCCGGTCGTGGTCAGCAGGATGTCACGTTCGGTCGCGCGGTCGGGATAGGGCACGTCGATCTCGACCAGGAACCGGTCGAGCTGCGCTTCGGGCAGCGGATATGTACCCTCCTGCTCGATCGGGTTCTGCGTCGCCAGCACGTGGAACGGCGCGGCGAGCGTGTGCGACTGACCGGCAACCGTCACCTGCTTTTCCTGCATGGCCTGCAGAAGCGCCGATTGGGTGCGCGGGCTCGCGCGGTTGATCTCGTCGGCCATCATCAGCTGGCAGAAGATCGGCCCGCGGATGAACTTGAAGGCCCGGCTGCCGTCCTGCCCGGTCTCGAGCACTTCGGAGCCCAGGATGTCGGCGGGCATCAGGTCGGGCGTGAACTGCACCCGCTTGCCGTCGAGGCCCATCACGGTCGAAAGCGTCTCGACCAGACGCGTCTTGCCGAGGCCCGGCAGACCGATCAACAGGCCGTGCCCCCCGCAGAGAAGCGTCGTCAGGACGAGGTCGACCACCCGGCGCTGCCCCACGAAACGTGCCGTGATGCTCTCGCGCGCGGCGGCGAGCTTGTCGCCGAGGGCGTCGATCTCGTCCAGGATGGGATCGGCCATGACAAAATCCTCTTCAGGTCTACGTGCCAAGGTCATGATGGACACCTACGACGGCGGGCACAAATGACAAAAGAGCCTGAGAGACAAAAGGATGTGAAGCCAGACGCCGGCAGCCTCGAGAAAAGCGCGCGTGCCGCGTCGAAAGGCGGCCTCCCGCCGGTCGAAAGCTGGGACCCGCCCTATTGCGGCGATCTCGACATGGAGATCCGGCGCGACGGGACGTGGTTCTATCAGGGCACGCCCATCGGGCGAAAGCCGCTGGTGCGGCTCTTCTCGACCATCCTGATCCGCGAGGGGGACGCCTATTTCCTTGTCACGCCGGTCGAAAAGGTCGGCATCCGGGTCGAGGACGCACCCTTCGTCGCGGTGGATTTCACCCGCGAGGGTTCGGATCTGGTCTTCGAGACGAATGTCGGTGACACGGCGCGGGCGGGGCCTGACCACCCGATCCGCGTCACGCGCGATCCAGAAACCGGAGAGCCCGCCCCCTACGTCATCATACGCCGCAATCTCGAGGCGCTGATCGACCGCAAGAGCTTCTATCGCCTCGTGGAGCTTGGAGAGACCGACACGGTCGACGGCCGGGACTGGTTCGGGCTGCGTTCGGGCGGCGAATTCTTTCCGATCATTCCGTCGGACGAGCTTCCCTGAACGATCAGCGCGGGTTCTCGAGATCGGCGCGTTCGTCCGCGAGCTGCTTGCGCAGAATCTCGTAATTGCTGCGCTGATGCCGGCGGGACGAATACTGCAGTGTCGTGGGCTCGACCGGGATGAAGTGCCGCGCGCCGTCCCGCATGCCAATCTCGAACGTGCGCGCGCCGGCCACGATATGGCTCGAATAGCCCGAACTGCAGAGTGCCATGAGGCTGAGGCGACTGACCTCGTTCTCGTCGTCCTTGTCCTCGATATGCGAAAGCGCACGGCGCACGATTTCGCCGAAGCTGCCTGCATCGACGAAACCGCCCGGAGCGACAGGCCCCTGATTCGTGCCCTCGCTCGGCTGCGACATCCCGCTTTTCTCCAGCTCGTCGCGATCCGTCACAAAGCTGCGATGGACCTCGTCACCGATCGTCAGGTCCGCGACGAGCGCCGTGAGGTGGACAGGCTCGGCCCCCATGTTCGACACGAAGCACCGTGCATTCTCGGAACTGCCCACGGACCGGTTGATCAGCACGACCGGGCGTCTTTGCCGCAGATAGCTGAAGAGAAAGAGCTGCAGATAGGCGACCCAGATCAACACCATGATCGCCTGGAGCACGAGGTTGATCACTTCGGAATTCGAGACGACCCAAGAATAATCCATCGTCGGCGTACTCCTCGCTCCATCGTCATGATCGTCCCCAAGGTTTCGCGGCGAAACCCCGGGGACGCATCCTGTGCCGCGCGATCAGGCCGCGTGCGTTCCGCGAGCGGGGTAGTCCTTCTCGATCACGAAGTCGATCTTGTCGACCAGATCGCCGATCGGCGGACGCGCGAACGGCATGTTCGAGATATTGGCGAGATAAAGCGTCCCGTCGGGCTTCACGAGAAACAGCGCAGGCTCGCAGAAGAGATCGGGCTCGCCGTCCTTGATCTTCTCCGACAGATAAAGCCCCCAGTCGTGGGCCTGCTCTTCGGTCAGCCCCCAGGCCATCGGCAGATCGCCGAGATCCCAGTCGGAATGGGCCTCCTTCGCGCGGTCCTCGCTTTCCATCGAGACGGTCACGGCCGCGACGCCCTTTTCGGTCAGGGTCGGAAGCTGGGCCGCGATCTCCTTGAGGTAGCTCTTGCAGATCGGGCAATGCAGCCCGCGAAAGAAGACGATCATCGAGAATGCATCGGGGCTCTGGGCCTTGAGGCTCCAGTCGGTGCCGATGATGAGCCTGAGGTCGAGATCGGGGGCGTTCTTGCCCGGGATGGGTGTGCTCGGCATGGGATATGTCCTGTCGTCGCTATGGAATGCCGGGGCAACGGCGCGCCCCGGTTTGCGAGGCGTCAACGGCAAGGATGCCCGGATGTTTCGCGCGCGAGCCGTTTCGGGCCGCGGCGATCCGACCCAGGGGCGCAGACAGGCCCTAACGCGCGACGGGCGGCACCTCGCGCCAGGTGCCGGGCGCAAGCCCGTCGATTGCATGCGGCCCGACCTGCCAGCGCACCAGTCTGAGGCACGGAAAGCCCACATGCGCGCACATGCGGCGGACCTGCCGGTTGCGCCCCTCGCGGATGGTGAGCGAGATCCAGGCGTCTGGCACGCTCTTGCGAAAGCGCACCGGCGGGTCGCGCGGCCAGAGATCCGGCCCGGCGATGCGGGTGGCCTCGGCCGGTTTGGTGGGGCCGTCCTTCATCGTCACGCCTGCCCGCAATGCATCCAGCGCGGCATCGTCCGGCTCGCCCTCGACCTGGACGAGATAGGTCTTGGCCGTATCGCCCGAGGTGATGCGCGCCTGAAGCCGTCCGTCATCGGTGAGGAGAAGCAGCCCCTCGCTGTCGCGGTCGAGCCGACCGGCGGCATAGACACCCGGCGGCAGGCCGAACCGCGAGAGCCCCCGCCAGCGCCCCTCGTCGGTGAACTGGCTGAGGATGTTCATGGGCTTGTTGAACGCGATCAGCGTCAATGGGCGGAGGCCCAGTTCGGACCCTGCCCCGCATCGACCTCGAGCGGGACGCTCAGATGCACGGCCGGCAACGATGCACCCTCCATCACGTCTCGCGCGCGATCGATCAGGGCCGCCTCGTGACCCTCGTCCACCTCGAAGAGAAGTTCGTCATGGACCTGCAGCAGCATCCGCGCGGGAAGGTCGGCGATCGCGTCGTCCATGCGGATCATCGCGCGGCGGATCACGTCGGCTGCGGTGCCCTGAATGGGGGCGTTGATCGCGGCACGGCGCGCGAATCCCGCGCCCGGACCCTTTGCGTTGATCTCGGGCGTGTTGATGCGACGTCCGAACATGGTCTGGACGTAGCCGTGTTCCTTGGCGAAGGCGGTCGTTTCGGACATGTAGTCCTTGATGCCGGGGAAGCGTTCGAAATAGCGGTCGATGAAGCCCTGCGCCTCTTCGCGCGGGATGCGGAGGTTGCGGGCGAGCCCGAAGCCGGAAATGCCGTAGATCACGCCGAAATTGATCGCCTTCGCCTGTCGGCGGATCTCGGACGTCATCTCGTCCATGGGCACGTTGAACATCTCGGACGCGGTAAGCGCGTGGATGTCCTGCCCCTCGCGGAAGGCCTGCTTCAGCTCCTCGATCCCGGCCATGTGGGCCAGGATCCTGAGCTCGATCTGGCTGTAGTCGAGCGCCACCAGCGTCTTGCCTTTCGGCGCGACGAATGCCTCGCGGATGCGCCGCCCCTCCTCGGTGCGGATCGGGATGTTCTGCAGGTTCGGATCGGTCGATGCGAGCCTTCCGGTCGCGGCACCCGCGATGGAATAGGACGTGTGAACGCGCCCCGTCTCGGGGTCGATATGGTCCTGCAGCGCGTCCGTATAGGTCGATTTCAGCTTGCTGACCTGCCGCCAGTCGAGAACCTTGCCGGGCAGCTCGTGTTCCGTCGCGAGGTCTTCGAGGATGTCGGCCCCGGTCCCGTAAGCTCCCGTCTTGCCCTTCTTCCCGCCCGGCAGGCCGAGCTTGTCGAACAGGATCTCGCCCAGCTGCTTGGGCGATCCGACCTTGAACTCCCCGCCGGCGAGCTCGTGGATCTCTGATTCGAGGGCTGCCATTTTCTGCGCGAAAGCCCCCGACATGCGGCTCAGCGTTTCGCGATCGACCTCGACACCGGCCATTTCCATCCGGGCCAGAACCGGGATCAGCGGACGCTCCAGCGTCTCGTAGACCGTCGTGACGCGGGAGCGGTGCAGCTGCGGCTTGAAGAGCTGCCAGAGCCTCAGCGTGATATCCGCGTCCTCGGCCGCGTAGGTCACGGCTTTGTCGACCGGAACCTTGTCGAAGGTGATCTGGCTCTTGCCCGACCCGATGAGCTGTTTGATCGGGATCGGGTTGTGCCCCAGATAGCGTTCCGACAGCACGTCCATGCCGTGATTGTGCAGCCCCGCATTCATTGCGTAGCTCATCAGCATCGTGTCGTCGATCGGCGCGAGGCCGATGCCCAGCCGTGCGAGGATCTTGGCGTCGTATTTGAGGTTCTGTCCGATCTTGAGGACCGACGAATCCTCGAAGAGCGGCTTGAGAAGTTCCAGCGCGCGGTCCTGGGCGATCTGCCCCTCGGCCAGCGCATCCGTCGCAAAGAGATCGGCCTCGGCATTCTCCTTGTGGGTCAGCGGGATATAGCAGGCCTCGCCCGGGGCGAGGGCCAGCGACACACCGACCAAAAGGGCCTGCATCTCGTTGAGCGCGGTGGTTTCCGTATCGACCGCGACATAGCCGCGGGCATGGGCCTTCGCGATCCATGCCTCGAGCGTCGCCTCGTCGCGGACCCAGTCGTAGGTTTCTGGGAACGGAGGCTGTTCGGCCTTTTCCGCGGGGGCCGGGGCCTGCTCGGCGGTGGCGGTCACGGCGGGTGCCTCGACGCCCAGGGCATCCGAGACGCGCTTGACGATGGTGCGGAACTCCATCTCGGAGAGGAAGGCGATGAGATCGTCCGCCACCGGGGCCTTCACCTCAAGACTGTCGAGATCGTATTCCAGATCCATCTCGCAATCGAGCTGCACCAACGTCTTTGACAGGCGGATCTGGTCGGCATGGTCGATCAGGGTCTGGCGGCGCTTGGGTTGCGGAACCTCATCCGTTCTCTCAAGAAGATCCTCCAGGCTACCGAATTCGTTGATCAACAATGCAGCCGTCTTGATGCCGATGCCGGGCGCGCCCGGCACATTGTCGACGCTGTCGCCCGCAAGTGCCTGAACGTCCACCACGCGATCGGGGCCGACGCCGAACTTGGCGTGCACGCCCTCCGCGTCGATCCGCACGTTCTTCATCGCGTCGAACATCTCGACCCCGCCGCCCACGAGCTGCATCAGGTCCTTGTCGGAGCTGATGATCGTCACGCGGCCGCCGGCGTCGCGGGCGCGGATCGCAAGCGTCGCGATGATGTCGTCGGCCTCGAACCCCTCCTGCTCCAGACAGGCGAGGTTGAAGGCGCGCGTGGCGTCCCGCGTCAGGGGGATCTGCGGGCGCAGATCCTCGGGCATCGCCTCGCGATTTGCCTTGTACTGATCGTAGAGCTCGTTGCGGAAGGTGATCGACCCCTTGTCGAAGACCACGGCCGCATGGGTCGGCGCGTCGGGGCCGCGATTGTCCTCGATCATCTTCCAGATCATGTTGACGAAGCCCGACACCGCGCCCACCGGCAGGCCGTCCGACTTGCGCGTGAGCGGCGGCAGCGCATGATAGGCGCGGAAGATGAAGGCCGACCCGTCGACCAGGTGGAGGTGATGTCCTTTTCCGAACGCCATGACCGGCTCCCTTATGCTGCGCGCGCCTTCTGCCACGGGCAGGCCGCGACGGCCAGTGCCCCCCTCAGTCGCAGAGACGTTCCGACAGCTCGCGGCGCGGCGGGACCGGCAGCGCCTCGCCCACTTCGGACCCGTCGCGCAGATCGTCCCAATACTGTCTGAGCTCTGTGATCGCATGGGCATCGTAGCCGTAGCTCTGGCAAAGCGCGATGGGACGCGTCCCCGCGATGCCGCCCTCGTCGAGCGTCAGGAGATGCCCGCCCTTGCTGGCAGGACCCGTGATCTCGAATGTCAGGGGACGGGTCTCGAGGGACGGGCCATCGCCGTCCAGCGGGGCGAACCGCACGACGTAGGTCCCGGGCGGGACGAGCACGCGAAAGAACGCGCCCCCTTCGAGCAGGGCGGAGAGGGCCACGTCCTCCGACCCGGGCTCGCGCAGCGTCACGCCGAGATCCCGGCCCTCGGGGCTTTCGACCTGCAGCGGAAAGACCAGCGACAGCCCGGTCTTGTTCGCGACGAGGCCGTATTCGGTGGCGGCCGCAACCGGGCCGGCAAGCGCCAGGCAGAGCGCTGCCGCCCCGCGGATCAATGCGCGTCCGCACCGTCCTTGAGGACGAAGCGCTTGTCGCAATAGCCGCATTCGACCCAGCCGCGTTCCTCGGGGATCTGCAGCCAGACGCGCGGATGGGTCATGCCACCGTCGCAGCTGACGCGTGTGGTCTCGACCAGTTCGGTCTCGGGCTCGTCATAGGCTCCGGTCGGCTGTTTCGGACCTTCGAGATCGACGGGTTTCTCGGACATGGGTCTTCCTTCGGATGGTCGGGCTTGCCCCGGTGCGGACCGGGGCCTAGGTCAGCCACAGATCATAAACGTCCCGTCACCCGGGGCAAGTGGAGTGACCCCATGAGCGACAACGCCATCGAGATTTCCGGCCTTTCCAAGACCTATGCCGGCTCGGGCGGGGAACCGGCCAAGGACGCGCTGACCGATATCGACCTCGACATTCCGCGCGGGTCGATCTTCGGACTGCTCGGGCCGAACGGCGCGGGCAAATCGACGCTGATCAACATCCTCGCGGGCCTCGTCGTGAAATCGAAGGGTGAGGTGAAGATCTGGGGCTTCGACCAGGATGTGAACCCGCGCCAGTCGCGCGCCGCGATCGGGGTCATGCCGCAGGAACTCAACCTCGATCCGTTCTTTACGCCGCGTGCCTCGCTCGACGTGCAGGCGGGGCTTTACGGCGTGCCGAAATCGGAACGCCGCACCGACGAGATCCTCGAGATGATCGGGCTCGAAGACAAGGGCGACGCCTATGCGCGGAACCTCTCCGGGGGGATGCGGCGCAGATTGCTGCTCGGCAAGGCACTGGTCCACAATCCGCGGATCCTCGTGCTCGACGAGCCGACGGCGGGCGTCGACATTGAGCTTCGCCAGATGCTCTGGCGCAATGTCCGCAAGCTCAACGAGGGGGGCATGACGATCATCCTGACGACGCATTACCTCGAGGAAGCCGAGGAGATGTGCGACGAGATCGCGATCATGCATCAGGGACGAATGCTGGTGCGCGACACGACATCAAAGCTGATCGGTCGGATCGACACCAAGACGCTGGTGATCCAGCCCGAAAGCCCCGCCCCCGCCGAGATCGCCCTGCCCCAGGATGCCGAGCTCGAACGCCGCGACGGCGGGCTCCTCGCGATCAACTATTCCAAGACGCGCACCTCGCCGGGCGACATCCTGATCGCCCTGCGCGAGGCGGGCGTGACGATCGCCGACGTGTCGATCGAGGAGCCGCATCTCGAGGACGTATTCCTCGAGCTGACCCGGACCCGCGCGCCCGACGCGGCCTGAGGTCCGCGGGGGGAACCACGCGGGGCTCCGGCGCGCTTTGAGCGGAACAGCGAAAGGAGCCTCCAGATGTTCGTCACCCCCACCGTCCGAGAAGCCCCCACGACCGAGAACGACGTCTTCGCCTTTCACATCATGGGCGAGGTCAGCGCCGAGGACATGGAGGCGATGGGTGCCTACATGAACGAGCAGTTCGAGACGCATGACAACGTGTCGATGCTGATGATCTTCGACAGGTTCGAAGGGTCCGAGACCGGCGCGAGTTTCCAGTGGGAAACGCTGAAATCGCGATTCCGCTCGCTCGGGAAGGTCGACAAGTACGTCGTGGTGGGCGCACCTGACGGACCGTCGCGCATGATAGAATGGATGGGAAAGATCCTGCCGATCGAGGCAAAGACCTTCCCGCGCGAGCAGACCGACGAGGCCTGGGCCTTCGTCGGCGCGCGTCCGGACTAGGGTTCAGCCCTTCTCGAGCATCCGCCCGAGAGGCCGACCGCCCAGGATGTGCAGGTGGTAATGCGGAACCTCCTGCACGCCATCGCGCCCCGAATTGGTGATGATGCGGTAGCCCGCGCCGTCGTCGCCCGTGCTGAGCCCTTTCTCGGCGATCACGCGCGCCGTCAGGCGCGTCAGATCCGCGATCTCCGCATCGCTCGCATTGGCGGCGAAGTCGTCGTGGCAGGTATAAGCCCCCTTGGGGATCACCAGAACATGCACCGGGGCCTGCGCCGAGATGTCGTTGAAGGCGAGCGACATCTCCGTCTCGGCGACGGTATCGTTCGGGATCTCTCCGCGCAGGATCTTCGCGAAGATGTTCTGGTCGTCATAGTCGAAGGGCATGTCGTGGCTCCGTCATCGGGTAATCGTCGGGTCAAGGCCTAGCGCGGCACGGCCCCGCCTGCGAGGCCGCCAATCGCTCAGAGAAGGCCGTTCTCGCGGAAGATCGCAACCATGTCGGCCTCGGGGCGCGGCCCGACATGCCCGATCACCTCGGCGGCGGCGAGGACGCCCATCCGCCCGCAGGTCTCGAGGTCGCGACCGTTCACGAGACCGTAGAGAAATCCGGCTGCGAACTGGTCGCCCGCGCCCGTCGCATCGACGGGCACCACGCGGGTCACGGGGATTTCGATCCGGTTGCCGTCGCCGATCACGATCACCGGGTCGCCCGAACGCGTGCAGACCACGATGCGACACGCCGCCGCCGCACGGTCGAGCGCGGTGTCGAGATCGGTTTCGTAAAGCGTCGTCCATTCCGCCTCGTTCGCGATGACGAGATCGATCTCCTCGGCGATGAGCCGCTGGAAATCGGCGCGGTGGCGTTCGGCGCAGAACGGATCGCTGAGCGCGAGGCCAGCCTGCCCTCCGGCCGCGTGCATGAGCGAGGCCGCCTGCCGGAACGCCGTCTTCCCCTCGTCCTTGTCGAACAGATAGCCCTCGAGGAACAGGAACTTCGCGCCGGAAAAGACGTCTCCGGGCACGTCCTCGGCGCGGAAATCGGCCCCCGCCCCGAGATAGGTGTTCATCGACCGCTCGCCGTCGGGCGAGACGAAGATCATCGAACGTGTCGTGGGGGCCTCGACTTCGGCGACGGGGGCATTGGGAAACGCGGTCCCGAACTCTTCCATGTTCTCGACGTAGAACCGGCCGAGCGCATCGTCCTTGACCTTGCCCACGAAGGCCGAGCTCAGGCCCATCCGCCCGGCCCCGGCCACTGTATTGGCGACCGATCCGCCCGCGGCCTGCACACGCTCGCCCATCGCGGCATAGAGCAGTTCGGCACGCTCCCGGTCGATGAGCTGCATGATCCCCTTCTCGATGCCCATATGCTCGAGAAAGCCGTCATCGGCATGGGTGATGACGTCCACGACGGCATTGCCGATGCCGATCACGTCATAGCTTCTGGTCATCCTGTACTCCCTGGCGGTCGGAGGGGCCCCGGATCACGTCCGGGGCGCGGCGGCATTCTGCGGCATCGGCGTCTTGTCCTCGAACGGGCAGAGATCGGCGATGAGACATGCGGGGCATTTGGGCTTGCGCGCGAGGCAGGTATATCGGCCATGCAGGATCAGCCAGTGATGCGCGTGGCGCTGGAACCGCGCGGGCACGTTGTCCTCGACCGCACGCTCGACCGCGACGACATCCTTGCCCGGCGCGATGCGGGTGCGGTTGCCGACGCGGAAGATATGGGTGTCGACGGCCTGCGCGGGATGGCCCCACCACATGTTCAGCACCACGTTCGCCGTCTTGCGTCCAACGCCCGGCAGGCTTTCGAGCGCCGCGCGCGACGAGGGAACCTCGCCGTTGTATTCCTCGACGAGGATGCGGCTGAGCTTCATCACGTTCTTGGCCTTGTTGCGATAAAGGCCGATCGACTTGATATGCTCGACCAGCCCCTCCTCGCCGAGATCGAGCATCGCCTGCGGGTCCTGCACCTTGGCGAAGAGCGACCGCGTCGCCTTGTTCACGCCCGCATCGGTCGCCTGCGCGCTCAGGGCGACCGCGACGACGAGCGTGTAGGCGTTCACGTGGTCGAGCTCGCCCTTGGGCTCGGCCTCGGCCGCCTCGAAGCGGGTGAAGATCTCGTCGATCTCGCGATAGGAAAGCGCCTTCGGCATGGGCCGCTCTATGCCCCGCACCCCGTTCGCCATCAAGCCCCTTCGGCACCCCTCGGCCCGCCGGTCAGGAGCGTCGGGCCCCGCCGGGCGTCAGCCGCAGGAAGGCCGGCACGATCAGCACGAGCGCGAAGATCCGGGCGAAATGATGGATCGCGATATAGGCGGGATCGTAGCCGAGCGAGAGTCCGATCGCGGCCATCGCCTCGATCCCGCCGGGCGCGAAGGCGATCCAGACCTGCCCGAACGGCAGGCCCGTCAGCGCCTTCACGACCATCGCGAAGACCAGCGACAGAAGCAGCGCGATCCCGACCGAGGCCGCCCCCGCGACGGCATAGCGGCGGATCTGCCCCCGGCCGATCCGCTCGAGCCGCGAGGCGAGAACGGCCCCGGTGATCGCGAAGGCGAGCATGACGAGCCAGCCGGGCGCGCCCCCGTGCGCCAGCCCGAAGGCATGGGCCCCGGCGCTGACCAGCATGCCCCCCAGCAGGCTGGCGGCCGGAAATCCGACCCGCCCGCCGATCGTCCCGAGGGTGAGCGACAGCGCAAAGACCGCCAAGAGCGGGACCCACCCCATCGGATCGATCTGCCCCGGTGCCGCACTGCCGCCGCCATCGAGAAAGACGGCAAGCGGCGGGACGGCGACGACGAGCACGAAGAGCCGCATGAGCTGCAGGAACATGACCGCAGTGGCGTCGCCGCGCCCATCCACGGCGATTGCGATGGCGTTCGACATCGTGCCGGGTGAACTCGCCAATGCGCCCGTCTCGCGGTCGAGGCCGAAAACGCGGTCCAGCACGACGATTCCCGCCGCCATCGTCGCGATCAGCGCCACGACGAGGATCGCGAGGCTCAGCGTCCACTGGCCGATCTGCCCGAAGACGTCCTCGTCTATCCCCGAACCGAGCGAGATGCCGATCAGTGCGAACGCGACGTCGCGCAACCGGGAGGGCACCGCCACCCTGAACCCCATGGCCGTCGCGGCGGCGACGCCGAGCGTACTTCCGATCAGCGCGCCCGCGGGCAGACCCAGAAGGGTGGCCAGAGCCGCCCCGGAGAGCGCCGCCACCATGGCGGTCGCACTGGCCTTCGCATCTGCCATGGTCCCTCTCAACTCCGATGATCCAGTCACCGTCATCCATGCATTGCCCGGACGGAACGGCATGGACGCGATGCGCTGCACCGGCCCTTTCGCGGATAGATAGATCGCCCCCCGACCGAGATCGACAGCGCCCGTCCCAATTCGCGTCGCGCGAAACGGATCGAGCGTGCCGATGCCGAACCGAAAGATGCAGATGCGACTATTCGCGGCACATCATCGACACCGGCCACCCCCGCATCCCGGCCGAAAGAAGCGCGCAGATCCGACCGACGGCAGAGACCGAAGTCAGGGGCGCTTCGGCCGCGGTGTCTTGCGCGGACCGGCACCGCCGCCCGCGTCGCGGCGGGGCTTGCCGGATGCCGATTGGTGGGGCGGCTTGAACCGCTTGGACGTGTCCGACGCCGATGCCTTGCCCGCAGGCGGGCCACTCCGGGGTTTGCCTCCGCCCTTCCGGGGTGCCGCCGACGGCCCGTTGGCCGCGCGCTTCGCGGGCGGGCCGTCCTTCTTGCGGAAAGGCCTCTCCGCACCGGGTTCGGCCTTGCGGTCGAACGGCCGGTCCTTCGTCCGCTCCCGCGACTTCGGATGCGCGGGCCTGTCGTCGGACCTGGGTTTCGCGACCGGTGCCTTCGGCGCGGCAGCCGGTCTTTCGCGCGGCTTTGCGGGGTCCGATGCGTCGGGCCGCGCCTTCGGATGGGCGGGCTTTTCTTCGTGGCGCGCTTCCGCGACCGGAGCCTTCGGCGTCGCCGGCGATCGCGCCGGCTGTTTCCTGGGCTCCGCATGCGCGGGCCGTGGCCCCTTGCCGAGATCGGGTGTGCCCTCGAGCTTGCGGACGCTCACGCCTTCTTCCAGCGTGCCACCTTGGCCGAGCTTGGAGAGGAAGCCGGACAGGCTCGCCTCCGACAGCTCCACGAAGGTCTCGGATTGCTGAACGCGGATCGCGCCGATCGCGTCCTTGTCGAGCCCACCGGCCCGGCAGAGCAGCGGCAGCAGCCAGCGCGGCTCGGCCCGGTCCGCGCGTCCGACCGACAACGCGATCCATGCGCTCGGGCCGAAGGGGACGTCCTTCTTCGGCGCGGGGCGTGCGTCGGGTGCGGCGAGCTCTTCGGGGGCGGAATGCTTGGTCCGGTAGAGGCGCAGATATGCCGCCGCCACCGCCTCGGCCGATTGCTCCGACAGCAGACGCTCGGCAAAGCGCGCCTCGCTCTCGCTGATCTTGTCCTTCCACGTCGGATCGGCCATCAGCCGTTCCTCGTCGCGGGCAAGGATCTCGTCCGCGTCGGGGGCCGTCGTCCATTCCGCGGTGACGCGGGCGGTCTTGAGCAGCCGCTCGGCCCGCTTCAGGGCCTTCGGCGGCACGACGAGCGCCGAGATGCCCTTGCGCCCCGCGCGTCCCGTCCGGCCCGACCGATGCAGAAGCCCCTCGGCGTTCGAGGGCAGCTCCGCATGGATCACGAGCTCAAGGTTGGGCAGGTCGATGCCCCGCGCGGCGACGTCCGTCGCGACGCAGACCCGGGCGCGTCCGTCGCGCATCGCCTGCAACGCATGGCTCCGCTCCGTCTGGCTGAGCTCACCCGAAAGGCAGACCACGGCGAAACCGCGATTGGCGAACCGCGCGGTCAGACGGTTCACAGTCGCGCGCGTATTGGCAAAGACGATCGCGTTCTGCGCTTCGTGGTAGCGCAGGACGTTGATGATGGCGTTCTCGGCATCCTGCTGCGCGACGCGCAACGCCTGATAGGCGATGTCGCTGTGCTGGCTGCGGTCCGAAAGCGTCGTGACGCGCACGGCGTCGCGCTGGTAGTTCCGGGCGAGCGTCACGATCATCGGCGGCACCGTGGCCGAGAAAAGCAGCGTGCGGCGCTCCTCGGGGGCCTCGCCCAGCATGAATTCCAGATCCTCGCGAAAGCCGAGGTCCAGCATCTCGTCTGCCTCGTCGAGCACGACCGCCCGGAGCGACGTCATGTCGAGCGAGCCGCGCTGGATGTGGTCGCGAAGCCGCCCCGGCGTCCCCACGACGATATGCGCGCCCCGCTCGAGCGCGCGTCTCTCGTCGCGCATGTCCATCCCGCCCACGCACGAGGCGACCCGAGCGCCGGCCTTGGCATAAAGCCATGTCAGCTCGCGCATGACCTGGAACGCAAGCTCGCGCGTCGGCGCGATGACGAGCGCGAGTGGTGCCGCAGCCGCCCCGAGCGTCCCGTCCTGCTCCAGCAGCGTCGGCCCGATGGCGAGCCCGAACCCCACCGTCTTGCCCGACCCGGTCTGCGCCGAGACGAGCAGGTCCGCCCCGTCGAGTTCGGGGGCCGTCACGGCCTCCTGAACCGGGGTCAATGTGTCGTAGCCACGCTCGGCGAGCGCATCGGAGAGGGTCTGGATCATGGAGAAAGCCGATCTGGATGCTGAGTGCGGCGCATGCGCGTCGCGATCCGGCGACAGGAAGGGCCGGAAAACGCTCTCCTAACGCGACGGAGGCGCGGTGTATACCTGTGAAATCGCGAAACCGCGCGGCAGATGCCCCGCGAAGGCCATCGACGGACAGGGCATGTCGGGCAGGCGGGGGGCGCGACCGGCACGGCCGCGCCCCGCCGCGTCACTGCTGTTGCTGTTGCTGCTGGCTCGCCTCGACGACCTTCACGTCGACGTCGAGATGCTCCATCCCGCCACCGATCGCGAGGCCGCGGATCGGGGCCGCACCGACGGAATCGAGCCCCGAGGCAAGCCGCACGTATTTCTCGTCGGGGCAGCACCTGTTGGCCGCGTCGAAACCGACCCAGCCCATCTCCTCCACCCAGATCTCGGCCCAGGCATGGCTCGCCTCGTGCAGCGTGCCGTCCGCGCTGGCATGCAGGTAGCCCGAGACGTAGCGTCCGGGCATCCCGGCCGCGCGCGCGATCGCGATGAGCGCATGCGCCTGATCCTGGCAGACGCCCTGCCCCAGCGCCAAGGCCTCGGCCGCCGTGGTGCCGGATTCGGTCGCACCGCTATGATAGGGGATCGCGTCGCTCACCGCGCGGGCCAGCGCATGCGCGCGGTCGAGCGGGTTCGTCGCGCCCTCCACGGCATCGGCGGACAGCTCGCGCAGCGCATCGTCGAGCCGCGTCATCGGCGACGGCCGCAGATACGCGATGGGAGAGACCTTCTCGCGCAGGCCGCGCACGAAGCCTGTCAGGTCCCGCGTCTCGACGATGCCGCTGACGGCGATCGTCACGTCCGACACGTTCCGCATCGCCACCGTCTCGATCCAGTCGCCCGCCCCGTCGCGCAGCGCGGCGCCCCGCTCGGCCTCGTGGCCCTCGATATCCACCGACCAGCTTTCCACCTTCTGGCCGTCGAAATCGGTGGGCCAGAGGCGGAGGCTCTGCGTCAGGGTCCGCTTCGGCGCGTCGAAGCTGTAATGGGTTCTGTGCGTGACGTTCAGTCTCATCGTGCGTCCCCGCTGAGATAGGCATTGTGAACGACGCCGCCCAGTGAATTGACTTCGCTGATGAATCCGCGAAGAAACTGGTGCAGCCCCTGATCGAAGATGATCTCGGTCGATGTCCGGTCGAGCTTTTCGACCAGGGCACGCGCCTGCATCTGGGCATCGGTCCTGCGCCCGTACTGGTTCTCGAGCCGCTGGAGATGATGCAGCACGCCGTCGGTCGCATTGATGAGCGATCTCGGAGCCTGACGGTTCAGGACGAGGAAATCGACGATCTTGGAGGCCGTCACCTCGCCGCCATAGGCCCAGTGGAAGGCCCGCGTGGCGTTCATCGCCCTGAGCACCGTGCGCCACTGGTAATTGTCGAGGCCCGATCCGACGAAGGCCACGTCGGGCAGAAGCACGTAATATTTCACGTCGAGGATGCGCGCCGTGCTGTCGGCGCGCTCGAGGAAGTGCCCGATATTCGTGAAGTCGTAGCCGTCGTTTCTCAGCTGCGTGGCGAGCCCCGCGCCGCGGATGAGGCTACAGGTCCGCAACGTCCATTCGATGAGGTCCGTCGTCGACAGCGTCGAGCGTTCCTGCCGCGACAGATCGTGCAGATCGGAATGCGCGGTGTTGAGCGCCTCCCAGACCTGGGTGGTCAGTGCCGTGCGGACGATGCGGCCGTTCTCGCGCGCCGCGTTCAGGCAGGACGACACCGAGGACGGATTGTCGGCATCGAAGAACAGATGCGTCTCGACGTTGCGCTCGACGGCGGCGTCGTACTTGGCATCGAACTGCGCCTTGGTCCCCGATGCCATCAGCACCGACGCCCATTCGTTCCGGTTGCCGCCTGCCGTATCGGGCAGCATGGCATTGCGGGTCCCCACCTCGAGAAGGCGGGCATTGGTCTCCGCACGCTCGATGTAGCGCGCGATCCAGAAAAGGTTCTCTGCGGTTCTGCTCAGCATCTCATTCGCTCCCCGCAATGACCCAGGTGTCCTTCACGCCACCGCCCTGCGAGGAGTTCACGACAAGCGACCCCTCGTTGAGCGCGACCCGCGTGAGCCCGCCGGGCACGAGGTTCACCTCCTGTCCGACAAGGCAATAGGGTCTCAGATCGACATGGCGCGGTGCGACCCCTTCCTCCACGAAGGTGGGACAGGTCGACAGGCTCAGCGTGGGCTGCGCGATGTAGTTGTGCGGATTTTCCCGAATCTTCGTCGCGAAAAGCTCGATCTCGGATTTCGTGGATTTCGGACCGACGAGCATGCCGTAACCGCCCGATCCGTGAA
This sequence comes from Palleronia sp. LCG004, assembly GCF_032931615.1. Lineage (NCBI taxonomy): Bacteria > Pseudomonadati > Pseudomonadota > Alphaproteobacteria > Rhodobacterales > Roseobacteraceae > Palleronia > Palleronia sp. LCG004. Next base: position 959,575 of record NZ_CP136759.1, on the reverse strand, counting down.
CCTCCTTCACGACCAGCTCCGGCAGGTTGTCGAGCACGTACTTGCACTCGTCCTCGCGGGCGCATTGCCATGTGGGCACGTTCTGCAGCAGCGGCTCCTCTCCGAGATAGAAGCGCACCATCTCGGGGACATAGGTATAGATCGCCTTGTCGTCGGCCACGCCGGCACCCGGCGCGCTCGCGATGCTGACACCGCCCGAGCGGTAGACGTTCATGAGGCCGGGAATCCCCAGCATGCTGTCGGGCCGGAAGCAGAGCGGGTCGATGAACGCATCGTCGAGCCGGCGATAGATCACGTCGACCTTCTTCGGGCCCTCGGTCGTCCGCATCCAGACGAAATCGCCCTCGACGAACAGGTCCTGCCCCTCGCAAAGGTCGATCCCCATCATGTCGGCGAGGAAGGAATGCTCGTAATAGGCGGAGTTGAAATGGCCCGGCGTCAGGATCACGACGCGCGGATCCCCGTCGCATTTCTTGGGCGCGACGCTCGCAAGCGTGCGCTTGAGCAGCGAGGGATAGTTCTCGACCGGGGCCACCCGGGTCTGCTGGAACAGCTGCGGGAACATCCGCATCATGATCTCGCGGTTCTCGAGCATGTAGCTCACGCCCGACGGCGTGCGGCAATTGTCCTCGAGCACGTAAAATTCGTCGGGTCCGGTCCGCACCAGGTCGATGCCGACGATATGGCTGAAGACGCCGCCCGGAGGGGTGAAACCGCTCACAGCCATCTCGTAGGCGTCGTTCTGATAGACCAGATGCGCGGGAATGCGTCCCGCGCGCACCATTTCGCCGCGGTTGTACATGTCCGAAAGGAAGGCATTGAGCGCGCGGGCGCGCTGCTTGATCCCGCGTTCGAGCTTGGCCCATTCACCGGCCGAAAAGACCCTCGGGAACATGTCGAAGGGAATCAGCCGGTCGGGAGAGCCCCCCTCGCCATAGACGGCGAACGTGATGCCGATGCGCCGAAAAAGTTTTTCCGCCTCGCTCTGCTTCATGCCCCGGAGGTCCGAAGGCATGTCGCGCGCCCAGGCCTCGAGGCCGGAATAAGGCGGACGCACCGATCCGTCGTGATACATTTCGTTGAAATGGCGATCTGGCATGTGGCGGGCTAAGCTCCTGTTGTCATTTCACCTTAACGGCGTGACGGCCATCTGCAAGATGCCGCGCCGTCGGCCGTTAACGATTTGGAAATGCTTCGTTCTTAGATGCGGTCAAGCAGAATTCCCCGGAGACCCGAGCCAGATGTTGCGTCAATTGCTGTATTCGAGCCGGGCCAAGGCAGAGAGTTTTGCCGCGGATCTGCCCGAAATCCTCCGCTGCTCGCGTCGCAACAATCCCGAGCTGGGCATCACCGGCGTGCTGATCCTGGCCGGCGACGACCCCGACATCGTCTTCATCCAGGCGATCGAGGGCGAGGCCGAACATGTCGATCTGCTGGTCGACACGATCAAGGGCGACCCGCGGCATACCGATGTGAGGATCCTCCTCGATCACGAGGTCGAGGCGCGGTGCTTCGCAAGCTGGTCGATGGGCGATATCGTGGTTCCGCCCGCGACGGCCGACGCGGCCCGGGTCGAAGCCGAGGTCCGTAAGGCGCTGGCGAACTCGCAGGGGCCGACCGCCTGCAGCCTCATCACGAGGCTCGCGCCGATCGCCGCCTGAGAGGTCACCGGCGTCATCCTGACACGCCGCCTTGGCCTCGGGTCGGCCCGCGCTACCCTATCCAGACATGGCCGCGCCGCTTCTCAGCTTTACGGACAAGGGCATATATTGCGCCCTGGGGGATTTCTTCGTCGATCCCTGGCGGCCCGTGGATCGCGCGCTCGTCACCCATGGCCATGCAGACCATTCGCGACCGGGCATGTCGAGCTACCTCGCGACCGACGCCGCGGCACCCGTGATGCGTCACCGCCTGGGCGAGATCTCGATCGACACGATGCGCTATGGCGAGCGGCGAGAGATTGGCGGTGTCACGGTCAGCTTCCACCCCGCGGGCCACGTGCCGGGATCGGCGCAGATCCGGATCGAGCATCGCGGCGAGGTCTGGGTCGTGTCGGGCGATTACAAGGTGACGCCCGACGGCCTGTCCGAGCCGTTCGAGCCCGTCGCCTGCGACGCCTTCATCACGGAATGCACCTTCGGCCTGCCGGTCTTCAAATGGGCAGACGAGGACAGCGTCACGGCCGAGCTGAACGGCTGGTGGCAGCGCAACGCGGCCGAGGGCAAAACGTCCATCATCGGGGCCTACGCGCTGGGCAAGGCACAGCGATTGTTGACAGCTGTCAATTCCGACATCGGCCCGATCCTGACCCATGGCGCGGTGGAGAACACCAACGAGGTGATGCGCGGACAGGGCATCCCATTGCCCGACACGATCCGGGTGACGCCCGAGACCGACCTCAAGGCCATCAAGGGCGCGTTGGTCGTGGCCCCGCCCTCGGCGCTGGGCACGCCATGGGCGCGGCGTTTCGGCCCGAGCTCCACCGCCTTCGCGTCGGGGTGGATGGCGCTCAGGGGCGTGCGGCGCAGGCGTGCGGCGGATCGGGGCTTCGTCATCTCGGACCACGCCGACTGGGAGGGCCTGAATACCGCCATCGCCGAGACGGGAGCGGAGAAGATCTTCGTCACCCACGGCTATACCTCGATCTTTCGCCGCTGGCTCGAGGATCAGGGCTACGACGCCGCGATCGTCGAGACGGAATACGAGGGAGAGAGCCTCGACACCGAGGACCCGGAATGAGCGCCGCGAGGGGGGACGCCCCGTGAAACGCTTTGCCGCGCTTTTCACCGCGCTCGACCAGACCACGAAGACCACGCTCAAGGTCGATGCGCTCTCGGCCTATTTCGGCGATGCCACGGAGGACGACAAGCTCTGGACCATCGCGCTTCTGTCGGGGCGGCGGCCCAAGCGCACGGTCACGACCGGCAGGCTTCGCGAATGGGCGGCGGAACGCGCAGGCATCCCGCTCTGGCTTTTCGAGGAGAGCTATCCGATCGTCGGCGATCTGGCAGAGACGATCGCCCTTATCCTGCCGGACGCGACGCGCGCCTCGGACCGGACGCTCAGCCACTGGATCGGCGAGGTCCGGGCGCTCGGAAAGCTCGACGACGCGGACAAGAAGGCGCGGATTCTCGCGGCCTGGGACGAGCTGCCCAAGACCGAACGCTTCGTTTTCAATAAACTCATAACCGGCGGCTTTCGCATGGGGGTGAGCCAGAAGCTGATGACGCGGGCGCTGTCGCGGGCGACGGGCATCGACGAGCCCGACCTCGCCCACCGACTGATGGGCGACTGGCAGCCCGACAAGACGAGCTTCGAGAGCCTGATCCTCAGCTACGATCCGACGGCGGACCTGTCGAAGCCCTATCCCTTCTACCTCGCCTACCAGCTCGACGAGGGGCCGGAAACGCTCGACGCCCCGCCCGAGGCCTGGGCGGCCGAGCGGAAATGGGACGGGATCCGCGGGCAACTCGTCCTGCGGGGTGGCCAGCATTTCCTCTGGTCGCGGGGCGAAGAGCTGATGACCGACCGGTTCCCCGAACTTGCCCGCCTGATCGACCACGTGCCGGCGGGCACGGTCCTCGACGGCGAGGTGCTCGCCTGGCGGGACGGGACCCCCATGAGCTTCAACGCCCTGCAGAAGCGCATCGGCCGCAAGACCGTGCCGAAGAAGCTGCTGACCGACGCGCCCGTGATCCTCTATGCCTACGACATGCTGGAATGGAAGGGCGAGGATATCCGCGCGAAACCGTTCGAGGAGCGTCGTGCCCTGCTCGACGCGCTTGCGCGAAGCGTGCCCGACGACATGCCGCTCAGGATCTCTCCGCTGCTCGGCTTCGACGATTGGGATGCCCTCGCCCGGACCCGCGACACCTCGCGGGAGCATGTCTCGGAGGGGATCATGCTCAAGCGCCGCGACAGTCCCTATCGGGACGGGCGCAAGAAGGGCGACTGGTGGAAGTGGAAGGTCGATCCGCTGACCATCGACGCCGTGATGATCTATGCCCAGCAGGGCCACGGGCGGCGTGCCAACCTTTTCACCGACTTCACCTTCGCGGTCTGGGACGGCAATGCGCTCGTCCCATTCACCAAGGCATATTCGGGCCTGACCGACGCGGAATTCCGCAAGATCACCGCCTGGGTGAGGCGCAACACGCTCGAACGCTACGGACCGGTAAGGCAAGTCCGTCCGGAACATGTCTTCGAGATCGCGTTTGAGGGCATACAGGAAAGCCCCCGCCACAAGTCGGGCGTCGCGCTGCGGTTTCCCCGCATGGCGCGCTGGCGTCACGACAAGCCGTTGGCCGAGGCCAACACGTTGAACGACCTGAAGGAGATGCTGGCAGCCTATGGATGAAGACGACACCCTGCCCGATGCGACGCCCGACCGCGACTACGACACGATGGCCGAGCTGCCTGCCGGAATGGCACCTGCCGAAAGGCCCAAGGTGCCATCGACCCTGCCGCCGCGAGGGGCCTGCGACACGCATGTCCACATGCTGGGCGGGCGGGGCGATTTCAGGCTCTGGGACGGGCGGCCCGAAGATCCGCCGCGCGATCGCGGCTTCGACGGCTGGATCGATCTTCTGAACACGCATCTGACGACGCTCGAGATCGACCGCGTCGTGCTCGTCCACTCGGTGCTTTACGGGACCGACAACACCGTGACGATCGAGGCGCTGAAACGTCTGGGCGATCGCGCCCGCGGCGTGGGCCTCATCGGCGACGACGCGACCGAGGCCCATCTCGACCGGCTGGCCGATGCGCGGATCAAGGCGATCCGGCTGAACCACGTGCATCCCGGCGTGATCTCGTGGGAGGGGGTGAAGCGTTTCGCGCCCGCGCTGGCCGAGCGGGACATGCATGTCGAGATCCTCGTCAACGCGCACGAACACCTCGCCTCGATGGCCGACGATCTGCGCGCCCTGCCCTGTCCCGTCGTGCTCGACCATCTGGCTTGGCCGATCCTCGGCGGCGAAGGATCGCCCGAAGGTGTGGAGACGCTCGAACGGCTGGTGGGCGACGGCGACGCCTATACCAAGATCTCGGGCATCTACCGGTTCTCTGACGCGCCATGGGACGAGGCGGACGACCTCGTCGCGCGTCTGGCCCGGGCCAATCCCGATCGCCTTCTCTGGGGGTCAGACTGGCCGCATATCCTGCTGGGCGAGACGCCGATGCCCGATGCGGGGCAGCTTCTCGACGCGTTCTTCCGCGCCGTCGAGGACAGCGAGACGCGCCAGAAGATCCTCGTGGACACGCCCGAGCAGCTCTTCGGATTCCGCTAGGCCCTTTCGTCCCGCCGGACCGCATCCTATCTCAAAAGCCGATTTCCGATTTCAGGAGCCGATGATGACCACCCCCCTCTTCGATGCGAATGCCAGCCCCGGCGGCAAGGATCTGGGCGATCTGCCGCAATGGGAGCTGAGCGACCTCTACGCCGCGCCCGACGCGCCCGAGCTCAAGCGCGACATGGACTGGCTCGAGGAGGCGTGCGAGCGCTTCGCCGAGGAGTATCAGGGCAAGCTTGCCGATCTCGACGCGGCCGGATGGATCGACTGCATCCACCGCTACGAGAAGATCGAGATGGTCGCGGGCCGGATCATGTCCTTCGCCGGATTGCGCTATTACCAGGAGACGACCGACGCGCATCGTGCCGCGTTCCTGAGCGACGCGCAGGACAAGATCACGACCTATACCACGCCGCTCGTCTTCTTCAGCCTCGAGATCAACCGCATTCCCGACGAGAAGCTCGACGCCGTCTTTGCCGGCGGTGGCGAGGTGGCACGCTACAAGCCCGTCTTCGACCGGCTTCGCGCGATGCGGCCCCATCAGCTCAGCGACGAGCTCGAGCAGTTCCTCCACGACCAGTCGGTCGTTGGGGCGAGCGCGTGGAACAAGCTCTTCGACGAGACGATCGCCGCCCTCGAATTCGAGGTCGACGGCGAGGTGATGGGGATCGAGGCCACGCTCAACAAGCTGACCGAGCAGGATCGCACGGTGCGCGAAGAGGCGGCGCGCGAGCTCGGGCGCGTCTTTTCGTCCAACATCAAGACCTTCGCGCGTGTTCATAACACGCTCGTCAAGGAGAAGGAGGTCGAGGATCGCTGGCGCAAGATGCCCACCCCGCAGACCGGTCGGCACCTGTCGAACCATGTCGAGCCGGAGGTGGTCGAGGCGTTGAGGAACGCGGTCGTCGATGCCTATCCGCGCCTGTCGCACCGCTACTACGAGCTGAAGCGCAAATGGCTCGGGCTCGACCGGATGCAGGTCTGGGACCGCAACGCGCCGCTGCCGATGGAGACCGACAAGATCGTCGACTGGACGACCGCGCGCGGCATGGTGATGGACGCCTATTCCGACTTTTCGCCGGAGCTGGCGCAGCTGGCCGAGCCGTTCTTCGACAGGGGCTGGATCGATGCGGCCGTGACGCCCGGCAAGGCACCGGGGGCCTTCGCGCATCCGACCGTCACCGACGCGCATCCCTACATCATGCTGAACTACCTCGGCAAACCGCGCGACGTGATGACGCTGGCCCACGAGCTCGGGCACGGTGTGCATCAGCGTCTTGCCGCGCCGCAGGGCGAAATGCTGGCCTCCACGCCGCTCACCCTCGCAGAGACGGCGAGCGTCTTCGGTGAGATGCTGACCTTCCGCAAGCTTCTCGCAGGCGCGAAGGACACGGCCGAGCGCAAGGTCCTCCTCGCCGGGAAGGTCGAGGACATGATCAACACGGTCGTGCGGCAGATCGCGTTCTACGATTTCGAGTGCAAGCTGCACGAGGCGCGCCGCGGGGGCGAGCTGACGCCCGACGCGATCAACGCGCTCTGGATGTCCGTGCAGGCCGAGAGCCTCGGGCCCGCATTCGACTTCATGGACGATTACGAGGTCTTCTGGACCTACGTGCCGCATTTCGTCCATTCGCCGTTCTACGTCTACGCCTACGCGTTCGGCGACGGTCTGGTGAACGCGCTCTATGCGGCCTACGAGGACGGAACGCCCGGTTTCCAGGAGAAATATTTCGACATGCTCAAGGCCGGCGGGTCCAAGCACCACAAGGAACTGCTCGAACCCTTCGGCCTCGACGCATCGGACCCGGCCTTCTGGCAAAAGGGGCTCGGCATGATCGAGGGCATGATCGACGAGCTCGAAGCCATGGAAGACTGAGAGAAAGGGGCCCGCGGGCCCCTTTCTTCATTCCGTCGCGATGCGTTCGCCGGCGAGGGCCGTATCGATCATCGCCTGCGTGCCCCGTGCCTGTTCGAGAGGCCAGGCATAGCTTTCGTGTCCATTGGCCGCGCGGCAGAACGCCTCGACCTGAAGGACATACTGATTGACGCCGGGATAGCGCAGGATGCGGCGGTCCCCTTCGGCCAGATCGAGGACAATCTCGGCCTGGTCGAAGACGCCGGCATTGAACGGCGCACTGAGCGTCATCACGCCTTTCGTTCCCTGGAACGTCACGGCCTGCCGCTTGGCCATCCGGGTCGAGACCATCGCCTGATAACCGAAGCCCGGAAAGCGCCCCTGCATCCAAGCCATCGTGTCGAAATCCTGCTCCGACACGAGGCGCGAGGTCAGCTCGACCGGCTCCTGTCCCGTGGCGTAGCGGACGCTTCCGAAGGCATAGACGCCGATATCGCGCAATCCGCCGCCGCCCATTCCGGGCTGATTGCGGATATTGTCCACGTCACTGGCATTGTTGAAGGAAAAATACGCATCGGCGTGCAGCAGCTCGCCCAGCGTCCCGTCGGCGAGGATCTCCCGCGCCTTGATCCACTGGGGATGGTGGACGATCATGAACGCCTCGGCGGCGAGCTTGCCGCTGTCGTCGCGCGCGGCGATGAGGTCGTCGTAATCGGCCGCGCGCATCGCCATCGGCTTTTCGCAGAGCACGTGCTTGCCGGCCTTCAGCGCCTTCAGGCTCCATTCGACATGGAGATGGTTCGGCAGAGGGATATAGACCGCGTCGATCAGATCCGAAGAGATCAGCGCCTCGTAATCATCGAATACCTGAAGATCCGGCTGGATATCCTTGAAGGTGTTCGCCTTCTCCGCAGTACGCGTTGCAATCGCGGTCAATGTGGCACCGGTTGCGGAGTGTATGGCCGGAGCCATCTGCCGCCGCGCGAAGTTCGCCGCACCGAGGATGCCGAACCTGACGATGTCGCTCATGAATTGTCCCTCCTGACGTTCGGGGACAACCTAGTGAAGCACTCCGGGGCCTGCCATAGAAAAGGCCGGACGCGGTTTCCCGCGCCCGGCCCCTTGTTCGGCCCCAGCCATCGTCAGGCGGTTTCGGTCATGCCCTTCTCGCTGGCGAGCTCGGTCATGCGTTTCTGGAGCTTCTCGAACGCCCGCACCTCGATCTGGCGGATCCGTTCGCGGCTGACGTCATACTGACCGCTGAGATCCTCGAGCGTGATGGGCTGCTCCTGCAGACGGCGCTGGGTCAGGATGTCCTTCTCGCGATCGTTGAGAACGTCCATCGCCTGTTCGAGAAGCGCGCGCCGCGTCTCGAGCTCGTCGCGGGCCTCGTAATCGTCGGCCTGATTGGCATCCTCGTCCTCGAGCCAGTCCTGCCACTGCGCCGTACCCTCGCCATCGGCGCTGATTGTCGCGTTGAGCGAGGCATCGCCGCCCGACATACGCCGGTTCATCGAGATGACCTCGTCCTCGGTCACGCCGAGATCGGTGGCGATGCGCTTGACGTTTTCGGGGCGAAGATCGCCATCCTCGAGCGCGCCGATCCGATTCTTGGCCTTGCGCAGGTTGAAGAAGAGCTTCTTCTGGGCGCTGGTGGTCCCGAGCTTCACGAGGCTCCAGGACCGCAGGATGTATTCCTGGATCGAGGCGCGGATCCACCACATCGCATAGGTCGCGAGGCGGAAACCCTTGTCGGGATCGAACCGCTTGACGGCCTGCATCAGGCCGACATTGGCCTCTGAGATCACCTCGGCCTGCGGAAGACCGTAGCCGCGATAGCCCATCGCGATCTTGGCCGCGAGGCGCAGATGCGAGGTCACCATCTTATGGGCGGCCTCGGTATCCTCGTGATCGACCCACCGTTTGGCGAGCATGAATTCCTCTTCGGGCTCCAGCATCGGAAACCGCCGGATTTCCTGTAGATACCGGTTCAGCCCCTGTTCGGGGGACGGTGCCGGAAGATTAGCGTATGTCGCCATGTCGGTCCCTCCTTCGGGCGTTATTCGCCTGTTGTCCTATCAGATGGTGAACTGATCGGTTCAGTTCAAGTACGAGGCGGATATTTCAGACTTGCTTACCGGGGTTAAGAAAGTCTTGCGCGCTTGGGTCCGAGAATCATCCCGTTTCGGCGTGATCTCACCGAGTTGTCAGCGGGCTTTGGCCTTCGAGCGCCTCGATCAGGCTTTGCATGTCGGTCGGCAGGGCACTGGAGAAGCTGAGCGTCTCGCCGCTGGCGGGATGCTCGAAACCGAGCGTCGCGGCATGAAGCGCCTGCCGCGCGAACGCACGGACCTCAGCTGCGCCGGGCAGATGGGGCGATATCTTTCGCTGCCCGCCATAGACCGGATCGCCGATCAGGGCGTGCCCGGCATGGCGCATGTGGACGCGGATCTGGTGGGTGCGCCCCGTCTCGAGCCGGCAGGAGACGAGCGCGGCCGAGGGCCCGAGCGGCCGTTCGACGGTGACGCGGGTGACCGCATGCTTGCCGCCGTGGAACGTCACCGCCTGCCGTTGCCGGTCCGTCCGATGCCGGGCGATTCCCGTTGCGATCTTGAGCGTACCGCTCGCCTCGGCCGATATGCCGGGAATCCCGAGAAGCCGCGGATCGGCCAGATCGGGAATGCCGTGACAGATCGCAAGGTATTGCCGCTCGACGCTGTGGGCCGCGAATTGCGCGGCAAGCCCGTGATGCGCGCGATCCGATTTCGCGACGACGAGCAATCCGCTCGTCTCCTTGTCGATGCGATGGACGATCCCCGGACGCTTCACTCCGCCGACACCCGACAGCGCATCGCCGAAATGGTGCATGAGCCCGTTGACCAAGGTGCCGTCGGGCGTGCCCGGCGCGGGATGCACGACGAGGCCCGCGGGTTTGTCGATCACGGCAAGATCCTCGTCCTCGTAGACGAGGTCGAGCGGCATGTCCTCGGGCGACAGATGCGTGGGGCTTTCCTCCGGAACGGCGATCTCGATGACATCGCCCGCCGCGACGCGCGCCTTCGGCGTGGACAGCACGACGCCCTCGCACCGCACGCAGCCCTCGGAGATGAGCTTGGCGATGCGCGAGCGGCTCAGATGCGCGTCGTCTGGCACATCGCGGGCCAGCGCCTTATCAAGACGCGGCGGCGGATCGTCGCCCAGGATGACGCGCAAGAGGCTCGACGGCATGGATGAGATCCCCCAACCCCGGGACGGGGCGCTGACCTTTCTGAAATGGCTGGTGATCGCGTTGACCGCAACCATGCTGGCGGGGCTCGTAACGCTGATCGTCCTTTTCGTCACGCGCTTTCCGCCCGCGGTGCCGCCCCTGCCCGAGACGATCGCCCTCCCCGAGGGCGAGGTGCCTTTCGCCTTTACCCGCGGGGCGACCTGGATCGCGATCGTCACGCGCGACGACGAGATCCTGATCTTCGACGAGACCGGAGAGACCCTGCGCCAGAGGATCACGATCGAATGAAGGGGGGATGGTACCACCTCCCCGGCTTGAACGGGGGACCTCCTGATCCACAATCAGGCGCTCTAACCAACTGAGCTAAGGCGGCACTGGGGCTGAAATATCGAAGCCGAAAAGCGATTGCAAGGCCCCGAAAGGCACGCGAAGCGCTTGCAACGCCCGTTTCAAGCGGCTACCGCCGCCCGAAACCGATCAGCGGAGGGCTGAAATGAGCATCAACGATCCCAGCGACACGAGCGCGAATCTCCAGATCGGACCGACCGATGCCGGGATGGTCCGGATCTACGTCACGGCCGATGGCGGCATCGAGGTGCCGATGGATTTCGATCCCGAGGAGGCCGAGGAGATCGCCGAGGAGATCCGCGCCGCCGCGGCCCATGCCCGTAAGCCCGTAAAGAAGAAGCGCTAGACGCCGATCGCGAGCCCGGGATCGCGCAGGAGGTGCAACCTGCGCGCCGCGTGAAAGGCGAACTTGCGGATCACCACCTTGCGTCGCGCGGGTGCCAGCCTGCTCTCGGGGCCGGTCGAGACGATTTCCGCATCGTAGCCGTCCGCTATGATGAGACCCGTGCCCTCGGGCAGGATCTCGACCGGGAAGTCCGGATCGACCGCCCAGAAGAACCTGTCGCACCATTCCAGATAGCCCTGCCACTTGCCGTCGGACATGAAATCCGCCCGGCTCGACTTGCACTCGACCACCCAGATCTCGTCCTTGGGCCCGAGCGCCATGACGTCCACCCTGAGCCCGCGCGAAGGGACCAGTTCCTCGACGCAGGCGAATCCGTGGCCCGCCAGATGACGGCTGACCCCCCGGGCGAGGATCTGCCCCGGTTTCGCAAGTGCCGGTAGGTTGGGATCGATCATGCCCCGGGTGTGAACAAAGAGGCAACGAAATGCAAGGCGGCCCGTCTGCAAAATGCCGTCCCGTCCCTCTTGCCGCAGGGGGCGTAGGGGCTTATCTCGATTGGCAGGCGGGTACTGCCCTTCTCGTGCCGGGGTCAAATTCCGGTGGCCTTACTCAATTCCGAGGGAGCTGGCTCTGGCCGGACCGTGGTTCGACTACCTGGCGCCCACCTGTATCAACAGGTCCTCGGGAATTACGCACCCTTACGGTTGCGGTGGTCCCGCCGATCCTCCTGACTTTGCGGTGATTTGGCAAAGGTCGTGGCAGCGCGCATAATGCGCGTCACGATCGGCGAAGGGAGCCTCATGTCGGACACCTCACCCAATCCGCATCACGTCCGCGAGCTCGAGGGACATCTGGGCGTTCTCGACAGCCTGTCGGGCACGGCGCTCGGCGTCCTGTCGGCGGCGTCCGGGATCTATACCTATCTGGGCGTGCGGTCGCTGCTCGATACCGACGGGGCCCTGTCCGTCTTTGCCGCGCTCGCTTATTCCATCGCCGTCAGCGTCGGCATCTTCGTCTTCTGGACCTACCTCATGCGGCTTCTGCCGGCGATGCGGACCGCCCGCGCGCGGTTGGGATTGCTGGGTTCGATGGTGCTGGGCTCCGTCGCCATCGTCGCGATGTCGTCCTGGCTGAACGCGGCGGCGCTTGCAGGGGCGGCGGCCGTCGAACAGCATCTCGCCCATACCGTACAGGATTATCAGGGCTCGCTCGAACGGGCCAACACGATCGCGCTGGCCGCGCAGGGGCTCGAGCGCGACGTCGCGCGGGTCCGCCAGTCGTTCCAGGATCTGAGCGAGCAGGAAGCGACCGGCGACCTGTCGGGCATCGCGGGCCGCGGCGCGGTCTTTCGCGTGCTGCGCCAGAAGGCGCAGGAGCTCACGGCGCTGGAGACGCAGATCAACGCGCAGGGCCCGGTGATCGATCAGGCATTCGCCGAGGGCAACGCGATCCTGTCGCGGATGCGCGCGCTTACCGTCGAGCCCGGCCCGGTCGAGGCGCGCAGCGTCGAGTTCAGCGAAGAGGCCGTCCGCCTCGCGGGTCTCATCACGCAACTGCGCCAGCTGTCCGTCGCCCCCCTCGTCAGCCGCGCCGCGCAGGATCTGTCGGCTTCGGTCGTCCTGCCGCGGCTCAACACCAATGCCGAGACCGCTGCCGGCCAGCAGGCGACGATCGATTCGGTTCTCGAGGTGCTGGGCCAGCGCGCGGCCACGCTTGCCGAGGCTGCCGCCGCGGTCGAGGAGATGACGCCGTCGGAGGAGGTGTCATACACCCCGATCTCGGCGGCCGATGCGGTGATCCGCTATGCCGGGAACTTCGTTCCGAGCTGGGCGGGGGCCATCGCCATCGACCTGCTTCCCGCCGTCCTCGTGATGATCCTGATGGTGACGCAGGGCGCGATACGGCATAGCCGCGATCGCATGCCGGTCGAGGATTCGCTGACCCTGGCCGAGCTGCGTGCGGCCGTGGCCGCCCTGCGCGAGGTCGAGGCCGACCTGCCCCCCGACACCGATGTCGCCCACCGTCCGACACCGATCAGAAACCCCGCGGAATGAGGGTTGGCGCAAGCGGCATCCTCAAGGGAATCCTCGGCCTGCAGATCGTGATCGGCGGACTGCTCGTTCTGGGCGATATGGGGCCGTCCCTGCAGGGGCTGCGATTCTCGCCCTCCGCCCCACGCCTCGACCAGCCGGTGGGCCCGGGCGATCAGACCCGTCGCTATCGCCCTTCCGACCTGCCGAAGGAATCCCCCGGCGCCCCATTCCCGCCCACGGGCGACATGCCGCGTCGTCTGACCCTGTCGGAGATAACGCTCGACGACGGGCCCGCCCTCAGGCTGGTGGGCCAGATCGCGGCGGGCGACGGCGCGCGCATGACCGAGACGCTGGGCAATCGCTTTGCCGACGGCGCGCCGCGACAGGTTTATCTGCATTCCCCGGGCGGATCGGTCGCAGACGCGCTCGAACTCGGGCGTTTTCTCCGCGACGAGGACGCGACGACGCGTATCGCGGAGGGGGATGTCTGCCTTTCGGCCTGCCCTTACATGCTGGTCGGCGGGTCCGAGCGGCTCGTGGACGATGCCGGCTCGGTCGGCGTGCATCAGCACTATTTCGGCCAGAACAGCGTGCAACCCGCCTTCATGGCCGTGGAGGACATCCAGCGCGGCCAGGGTCAGGTCATGGAATATCTGGTGGATATGGGAATCGATCCGCGGATCATGCGCCACGCTCTCGTGACGCCGCCGGACGAGATCTACATCCTGCTACCGGAAGAATTGGAGGAATACGGCGTTACCACGCCGCCGGACGATCGGCCCAGCTGATCAGCGGATGCGGGGCTCGGTATGCTGCGCCTCGAGCTTGCGGTCGAGCTTGCGATCCTCGTAACGGATATAGAGGATTCCGCCGCCCGCGAAGGCCAGCGCGATGATCGGCACGATGAGTTCGAAGAAGGTCATGGTCTCACACCTTTCTCAGGTATCTGAGAATATAGTGTGAAACGAGGTGCACGACCAGTCCCATGATCGCCCAGTAGCCCGTCTCGCGGCTCACATTCTCGATCGAATCGGTGAGCGGCCGCAGGACGGCGAAGCCGACCATCCCCAGACCCAGTGCGTTGATCGTGCTCGACAGCAGCTTCACGCGCTCGTTGAACGTGACGAGCGGATCGCGCGCGGGCTTCACGCGAAGGCCTCTGGACGGGCCTCCCGCGCCATGTGGTCGAGGACGGCATTGACGAATTTCGGCTCCCGTCCCTCGGGAAAGAACGCCTTGGCGACGTCCACGTATTCCACGATCACCACCTTGGGCGGGGTCGTTCGCGCCAGAAGCTCCGCCCCGGCCGCGCGGAAGGTCGCGCGCAATGTCGGGTCGATTCGGTCGATCGGCCATTTCGCGACGAGCGCGTGATGCGTCAGCTGGTCGATGCGCGACTGGTTGTCGACGACCCCGTCGAGAATCGCGCGAAAGAGCGTGACGTCCCCCTCGATCATCTCGCCTTCGTCATAGACCGCGCCGAAGCGGTGATCCTCGAACTCCACGCGGACCCGGTCGATGCCGAGGCTCGAATGCTCCATCTGGAACAACGCCTGCACCGCATAGAGGCGCGCCGCGGATTTCATCTTTCGTTTGTCGGTCATGCGCCTGCGCCGTCTTCGTTGCGCGGCTTGAAGCCGATGCCCTTGCCGGTCCGGCTCCACTTGCGCGACAGCGCGATCAGGTGCAGCGCGGCGGCGGCCGCGCCTCCGCCCTTGTCCTGCTCGCCCGCCCGCACGGCCGCCTGGTCGTAATTCTCGACCGTGAGGATGCCGTTGCCGATGCAGCATCCGTCGAGTCCGAGAAGCGTCAGCGCGCGCGAACTGTCGTTGCAGACCGTGTCGTAATGCGTCGTCTCGCCCCGGATGACGCAGCCGAGCGCGACGTAGCCGTCGAAATCGCCGTTTCGCTGCGCGATGCGGATCGCCGTCGGGATCTCGAGTGCGCCCGGCACCTCGACGAGTTCGACCTCGGCACCGGCCTGCTCGAGCGTGCGGCGCGCGCCGGCGATCATGTCGTCGGCGATGTCCTTGTAATACGGGGCCACCACGATCAGGACCTTCGGGGCCTTCTCGAAGGTCGGCAGGTCGAGGGTATGATGCGATTGTCCGGCCATCAGCCGATCTCCGATATCTTGCGGGTATCCGTGATCTCGAGCCCGTAGGCATCGAGGCCGACCACTTTCGGCCGGGGCGAATTCGTGAGCAGCACCAGCTTGTGGATGCCGAGCGTGCTGAGGATCTGCGCGCCGAGCCCGTATTGACGCAATGTTTGCGGCGACACCTCGTCATCGGCCACGAGCTTCATGTGGACGTCGCGCAGCAGAACGAGGACCCCGCGCCCGTTCTCGGCGATAAGCTCCATCGCGTGGCCGAATTCCGAGGCACGCCCCGGCTCTCCGAGCCCGACCACATCGAGCAGCGGGTCCATCGCATGCATCCGCACGAGCACCGGCTCGTCGCCCGACACGTCGCCCTTGATGAGTACGATATGCTCGGCACCCTGCGTTTCGTCGGCGTAGATCCTCATCGTCCAGTCGCCGCCGAACTCGCTCGTCACGATCTGCTCGCGGTGCAGACGCACGAGGTTGTCGTTGCGCCGGCGATACCGGATGAGATCGCTGATTGTGCCGATCTTGATGTTGTGATGCTGCGCGAAGGCCACGAGGTCCGGCAGGCGCGCCATCGTTCCGTCGTCGTTCATGATCTCGCAGATGACCGAGGACGGGTTGAGGCCTGCGAGCCGCGCAATATCGACGCCCGCCTCGGTATGGCCCGCGCGGACGAGGACGCCGCCCTCGCGGGCGCGCAGCGGAAAGACGTGACCCGGCGTCGCGATGTCGGCGCGGCTCGTTGCGCTGTCGATGGCAACCGCGACGGTGCGCGCGCGGTCATGCGCCGAGATGCCGGTGCTGACCCCCTCGCGCGCCTCGATCGAGATGGTGAAGTTCGTCTCGTGGCGAGAGGCGTTCTGCGCCGTCATCAAGTGCAGCCCGAGCGCGTCGCAGCGCGCCCCCGTCAGCGTCAGACAGATGAGGCCGCGCCCATGCGTCGCCATGAAGTTGATCGCGTCCGGCGTCGCCATCTGCGCGGGAATGACGAGATCACCCTCGTTCTCGCGGTCCTCGTGATCCACGAGGATGAACATGCGTCCGTTCCGTGCATCCTCGATGATTTCCTCGATCGAGGAAATCGCATCCTGGAACTCGTCCCTGTCGGTCATCGCGCCTCGCCCGTTCGCATTGCGGATTGCGGGATAGACCGGCGGCGGGAAAAAGACCAGCCGAGGTTTCGCCGCGAAACCCTCACCCGTAATTCGCGAGCCGCGCGACGTAGCGGGCCATCGTGTCGATCTCGATGTTGAGCAGATCGCCCTCGGCCACCCTGCCCCAGGTCGTCACCGATTTCGTATGCGGGATGAGATTCACGTCGAACCGCGCCCCGTCGACCGCGTTCACGGTCAGCGACGTCCCGTCGAGCGCGATGGACCCCTTGGGCGCGATGAACCGCGCAAGCTCTTTCGGGGCCTCGATCGTGATGCGGGTGCTGCCGTTCTCGTCGTGCATCTCGACGATGCGTGCGGTCCCGTCGACATGGCCCGAGACGATATGCCCACCGAGCTCGTCGCCCACGCGCAACGCGCGTTCGAGGTTGATCCGCGTGCCGACTGGCCAGCCCGTCTCGCCGATATTGGTCTTGGACACCGTCTCGGCACTGATCTCGACGGCGAACCACGGACGCGGATCGGTTCCGGTCTCGATGACGGTCAGGCACACGCCGTTGCAGGCGATCGAGGCCCCGATCGGTATGGACGCCACGTCGTAACCGGTCGCGATCCGGGCTCGCAGGTCGCCGGGGCGGTCGGTCTCGAGCACCTCGCCCATGTCTGTGATGAGGCCGGTGAACATGTCGCTTTCCCTTCGTCGATTTCTGGCCGGACGCGTGGCGGGGCCCTGTCAGGCCCGCTCCCATGTCGTCATCACGTCGGGCCCTATCGCGCGCGTGTCAAGAAGGCGAAAGCGTGGCGCATCGGCAAGGGCCGAAACCCCCATCGCTCCGAGCGCCGGCTGCCCCTCGGCCCCGAGCGCGAGACCCGCATTGAAACTGACCAGCCGGTCGACCAGTCCCGCCTGCAGCAATGCCGCCGCGAAACTGCCGCCCCCTTCGCAGAAGATCCGCGTCAGACCCTGCGCGCCGAGCTCCGCCAGCATCGCCGCGGGATCGAGCCTGCCCCCGTCGAGCGGAACCTGAATGAGCCGCGCGCCCGCCCCCTCCCAGAAGCCGCGCCGCCCGTCGGGCGCATCGGCGTGGAGCAGCCAGAGGTCCGGCCCCGCACTGGCCGCGAGCCGCCCGCTCGCCGGCAGGTCGAGCCTGCGGGCGGCGACGATCCGGATCGGCTGATGCCGCGCGCCGAGCTCGCGGACCGTGAGTTCGGGATCGTCCGCGCGGGCGGTGCCCCCGCCCACGAGCACCGCGTCATGGTCGAGCCGCGCGGCATGGACGACGCGCCGTGCAGCGGGCCCCGTGATCCAACGCGATTCGCCCGATGCGGTGGCGATCCGCCCGTCGAAGGACGTGGCGAGCTTCAGCGTCACCATCGGCCGGCCGAGATTGATGCGGCTGAGGAATCCCGCCTGATCGGCCCGCGCGCGATCCACGCAGATCCCCGTCTCGACCGTGACGCCGGCCGCGCGCAGCATCGCAAGACCGCGCCCGGCCACGCGGGGGTCGGGATCCTCCATCGTGGTCACGACACGGGCGACCCCGGCCTCGATCAGCCCCTCGGCGCATGGCGGTGTCCGGCCATGATGCGCGCAGGGCTCGAGCGACACATAGGCGGTTGCACCGCGCGCGAGCGGCCCCGCCTGATCGAGCGCGACCCTTTCGGCGTGAGGGCGACCGCCGGGTCGGGTCCATCCCCGTCCCACGATGCGGGAGCCCGACACGATCACGCAGCCGACGGCCGGGTTCGGCCAGACACGACCGAGCCCGCGCCGCCCGAGCGACAGCGCATGGCGCATCGCGTCCGCGTCGTTCACTCCGGCTTCGGCGCGGCGGGGCGCAGTTCGCTCATGAATTTCTCGAAATCGTCGGCGACCTGGAAGTTCTTGTAGACGCTGGCGAACCGGACATAGGCCACGGTGTCGATCCGCGCGAGGCTCTCCATGACGATCTCGCCGATGACCTTCGAGGGAATGTCGGTTTCGCCCATGCTCTCCAGCCGACGGACGATGCCGCTGATCATCTGGTCCACGCGCTCGGGATCGACGGGGCGCTTCTGCATCGAGATGCGGACGGACCGCTCCAGCTTGTCACGATCGAAATCCTCGCGCCGTCCGTTGGTCTTGATGACGACGAGGTCACGCAGCTGCACGCGTTCGTAGGTAGTGAACCGCCCGCCACAGGCTGGACAGAACCGCCGCCGCCGGATCGCCACGTGATCCTCGGCAGGCCGGGAATCCTTTACCTGGGTGTCGACATTTCCGCAAAACGGGCAGCGCATGCATTATCCTTCGGTCAAGGCCCAGATCGTGACGCGGCCACTATATGCAGTGCCGCAGCCATTGGGTAGGGCGAAAGCCGCCCCCGGAACGCCGAGACGGGACCGGAAGGAAACGTCAGTCGCGCCGCCGTGTGAGCTCGCACTGGAACCTTGCATTGCCCGCCGTCAGCCCGCGGGAACCCGAAAGCCGGAGGAGGCCCGGCGATGTCGCGTTCTCGGAGCTGAGCGAGAACGAGATCCCCTCGCCCGAGGCGCGTCGCGGCGCGCTGGTGCGGTAGATGCGGGTCGCCGGGTGCACATGCAGCACGCGGATCGCGTAATCGCCCGCCGCACACCAGAAGGCCCGCGCCCCCGAAAGGGAGCTGTAGGGCACGTGGAATTCGCCCGGCCCTCGATCCTCGACCCTGAGGCCGTTCTGCGCGACGAAGGCATGGGACGGCCCCGCAAGCAGCAGAACCGCAAGAGCGATGGCGCGCCCCTTCATTCGACCGGGTCCGGTGCGAAATGCAGGGCCACGTGCCGGGTATGAGGGGCCTCGCGATGTTCGAAGAGAAAGACGCCCTGCCACGTCCCGAGCCGCATGCGCCCGTCCTGAACCGGGATCTGGAGGCTGACGGGAAGATGCGCCGCCTTGATATGGGCCGGCATGTCGTCGACCCCTTCGGCGCGATGGGTGATGAACCTCATCGAAGCGGAATCCGCCGGCGGAACGAGCCGGACGAGCCAACCCAGAAGGTCGCTCTGCACGTCGGGATCGGCGTTCTCCTGGATCAGCAGCGAGCACGACGTATGCCGCACGAAAACCGTCAGCAGACCGTCGCGCGGCGGCAGCCAATCCGCGATCCGGGCGGTGAACTCGATCAGGCCGGGGCCGTTCGTGTCGATGGAAAACTCGGTCTGCATCCGCCGATCATGACCGGGCCGAGTCTCTGGCACAACCCTTCGCGAGGCCGCTTTCATGTCGGGAGGCCGACAGGCATAAAGGACCGATGATCGATATCGACCCCATACTTGCCGAACACGGTGCCTGGCTCGTCTTCGTCGGAACGACGATCTCGGGCGACACGGTCGCGCTTGCGGCCGGCGTCCTCGAACAGCGCGGCACACTCAGGCTCGGCCCGACGCTCGCGGCCGTCGCGGCGGGGGGATGGGTGTCGGATGTGGGGCTGTTCCTGCTCGGCAAGCAGTTCCGCAGAAGTCGCCGCGTGGCACGCGCCCTCGACCAGCCGGTGGCGCAGCGGCTGAACGAACGGTTCATGTCCCGCCCCGTCCTGCTGACGGCGATCTCGAGGTTCATTCCGGGCAGCCGTACATTCGTGCCCGTCGCCCTCGCCACCAGCGGCAATATCGGCCTGCCGCTCTATGCGGCGGTCAGCGCGGTCGCGTCGGCTATCTGGGCGTGGCTGCTGCTGGTGATCGGCCACAATCTCGGCGAATGGATCGCCGAGGTCTGGGGCCGCATCCGGGAGACCGAGACGATCGTGACCTTTCCGGCCATCGCGATCGCGCTCAGCCTCGGGACGCTGATCTGGCGGCTATGGCGTCGCAAGAAGCACGGCACGACAATCGTGCCGCGCTTTCCCCGTCACTGATCCAGGAACGAGCGCAGCTTGCGCGACCGGCTCGGATGCTTGAGCTTCCGAAGCGCCTTCGCCTCGATCTGGCGAATCCGCTCGCGCGTGACCGAGAATTGCTGGCCCACTTCCTCCAGCGTGTGATCGGTGTTCATGCCGATTCCGAAACGCATCC
Source organism: Palleronia sp. LCG004 (assembly GCF_032931615.1). Classification (NCBI taxonomy): domain Bacteria; kingdom Pseudomonadati; phylum Pseudomonadota; class Alphaproteobacteria; order Rhodobacterales; family Roseobacteraceae; genus Palleronia; species Palleronia sp. LCG004. The sequence goes on along the minus strand of NZ_CP136759.1, from coordinate 939,222 downwards.
GCAGGACGCGCTCCTCGCGTGGGGTGAGTGAGGCCAGAACCCGGGTGGTCGTCTCCTTCAGGTTCTCCTGAATGGCCGAATCGAGCGGCAAAACGGCGTTCTTGTCTTCGATGAAATCGCCGAGCTGGCTGTCTTCCTCGTCGCCGATCGGGGTTTCGAGGCTGATCGGCTCCTTGGCGATCTTCATCACCTTGCGGACCTTCTCGAGCGGCATCTGCAGCTTTTCTGCCAGCTCTTCGGGCGTCGGTTCGCGGCCGATCTCGTGCAGCATCTGGCGGCCGGTGCGGACCAGCTTGTTGATCGTCTCGATCATGTGGACCGGGATGCGGATCGTGCGCGCCTGATCGGCGATCGAACGCGTGATCGCCTGCCGGATCCACCATGTTGCATAGGTCGAGAACTTGTAGCCGCGGCGATACTCGAACTTGTCGACGGCCTTCATGAGGCCGATGTTCCCCTCCTGGATCAGGTCGAGGAATTGCAGACCACGGTTCGTGTATTTCTTGGCAATCGAAATGACGAGCCGAAGGTTCGCCTCGACCATTTCCTTCTTGGCGACGCGGGCTTCCTTCTCGCCCTTCTGGACCTGCTGGACGATGCGGCGGAACTCGGAGATGTCGACGCCGACATATTGTCCGACCTGCGCCATCTCGCCCCTGAGATCCTCGACCTTGCCGGTCGAGCGTTCGATCAGGGCCTGCCAGCCGCGTCCGGATTTCGATCCCATCCGGTCGAGCCAGGTCGGGTCGAGCTCATAGCCGCGATATTCCTCGATGAATTCGCGACGGTTGATGCGCGCCTGATCGGCCAGCTTCACCATCGCCGAGTCGATCGACATGATCTTGCGGTTGATGCCGTAGAGCTGGTCGATCAGCGCTTCGATCCGGTTGTTGTGCAGGTGCAGCTCGTTGACGAGCAGCACGATCTCGCCGCGAAGCTTCTGGTATTTCTCCTCGTCGCGGTCGCTGAACGAGCCATCCTCGTTGAGCGTCGCGGACATGCGAAGATCCTGCATCTCCGAAAGCTCGGCATAGTCGCGCGCGATCACGTCGAGCATCTCGAGCACACGCGGCTTCAGCGCGGATTCCATCGCGGCGAGGCTGAGGCTCGCCTGATCATCCTCGTCCTCGTCGTCGTCGCCCTTGGAGATCGGGTTGCCGTCGGCATCCAGTTCCTGCTGATCGCCGCCACCGGACTTCTGCGTCTCGCCACGCTTGGCCCCGGCAATGTCGCCCACGACGCCCGTTTCGTCGTCGCCTTCCTCTCCCATGGAACGACCGAACGTCGTCTCGAGGTCGATGACGTCGCGCAGGAGGATGTCTTCGGTCAGAAGCTCGTCGCGCCAGATCGTGATCGCCTGGAATGTCAGCGGGCTCTCGCAGAGGCCCGCGATCATCGTGTTGCGCCCTGCCTCGATCCGCTTGGCGATCGCGATCTCGCCCTCGCGGCTCAGAAGCTCGACGCTGCCCATCTCGCGCAGATACATCCGCACCGGGTCGTCGGTCCGGTCGAGCTTCTCCGATTCGGTGGTCGAAACGGCGACTTCGCGCGAGGTGGAAGTCGTGGCAACGTCGGTCGAGGTCTTCTTGTCCTCGTCCTCGGCCTCTTCCTCCTCGATGACGTTGATGCCCATTTCCGAGAGCATCGACATCACGTCCTCGATCTGCTCCGAGCTCACCTGCTCCGGCGGAAGGACCTGGTTCAGCTGGTCATAGGTGATGTAGCCACGCTCGCGGGCGTCGGCGATCATCTTCTTGACCGCGGCCTGGCTCATGTCGAGCATGACTTCGCCGTCCTGATCGTCCGGCTTGCGGTCGTCGTTGTCTTTCGCGGCCATGTTGCCAATCCTTTCCACCGTGCCCGTCCACCGATTGTCACCCCGGCGGCTTCGGACCCAATCGCGAATCACGGGTGAGCACCGATTCGCGAAGTGTTTACCTCGATTCGATTACCAAATCAGCGCATCTCTTCACAAAGCGTCACCGTCACTTCCGATCACCACCGCCAGATAGCCCGATCTGCTCCAAAAGCACGTCGAGAGCATCGCGTTCGGACCTGTTGAGCTTCACGCCGTTCGGGGCCTCTTCGTATTCGGTCGTGTCCTCGGACTGACCGTGCTGTGCACGGTCCCTCGCACGTGCCGCCTCGCCCAGACGCCAGGTCAGCGCCTCTCCGGTCTCGGCTGCGAGATCCTCCATCGCCTCGGCGATCTCGCGTGCGGCCCCCTGTGCCGCGAGCATCTTCGCCAGTTCGTTGCCGAGGCAGATCGCGGCAAGATCGCTGTCGTCCCCGCGAAGGGCGGGCACCACGGCCAGATGGCGCGCCGACAGCAGGTTTTCAAGGGCCGATCCTGCAAGCTCGGCCTCGATCGCGGCGCGACGCTCCGCGGGGGTCCGCCCGGAATGCCGCAAAAGCGCCGCCGCGATCCCGGAATGACCGTCGCCTCGGAACTCGACTTCGGCAAGCGCGTCCTCGACCCGCGGCAGAAGCTCTCCGAAACGCAGAAGGATCGCGAGGACCACCTGCTCGCGCAGGCCATGCTCCACCGACGCGCCGCCCAGCGCGAGGGCCGAGGCCCGCGTCGTCGTCGTGGCGGAGGCCGGCGGCTGCACCCTGCCCCGGCCCGGCACCCATGGGTCGCGCTTCTTCCGCGGGTTGAAGAGGTGCCAGCGCCGTTCCTTGATCGCGTCGCCGTAATGACGGCGGAGAGACGGGTCGCGAATCCGGCCGAGCCGTTCGCGCAAGGATTTGTCGAGCGCGGCGCGCGCCTCGGGCGTGTCGAGCATGCGGCCGGCGGTTTCGGCCCGCCACAGCACATCGACCATCGGCTGCGCCTGGGAGAGGAGCTTCTCCATCGCCTCGCGCCCGCCCGACCGCAGAACGTCGTCCGGGTCCTGCCCCGGCGGCATCAGGCAGAACCTGAGCGATTGTCCCGCCTCGATCATCGGCAGCGCGAGGTCCATGAGCCTCAATGCCGCCCGCTGGCCCGCCTCATCGCCATCGAGCGCGACGATCGGTTCGGGCGACATGCGCCACATCAGCCGGAGCTGATCCTCGGTCACGGCGGTGCCGAGCGGTGCCACGGTGGATGCGAAACCCGCCTCGCTGAGCGCGATCACGTCCATGTAGCCCTCGGCCACGATCAGCGGAGACTTCCCGGCCGCGGCCCGCGCAGGCCCCATGTTATAGAGCGTGCGCCCCTTGTCGAAGAGCGGCGTTTCCGGCGAATTGAGGTATTTCGCGTTATCGTCGGGATCCATCGCGCGGCCGCCGAAGGCGATGCAGCGCCCCCGCGCGTCGCGGATCGGATAGATGATGCGATTGCGGAACGTGTCGTAGGGCGCGCGCCCCTTCTGGGACGTCTTGGCAAGCCCCGCCTCGACGATCCGTTCGACGGGAATCCCCTTCCCGGTCAGGTGATCCCGCAGGCCGTCCCAGCTTGCGGGCGCGAAGCCCAGTTGCCAGCGCTCCTGCGCCGCGCGGTCGAGCTTGCGGCCCTCGAGATACTGCCGCGCCTCGCGTCCCGCATTGCCCGAAAGCTGCATCTGGAAGAATCGTGCCGCCGCCTCCATCACATCGACGAGGACATCGCGCCGGTCCGCCTTGGCCTGAGCCTGCGGGTCGCGTTCGGGAACCTCCATCCCCGCCTCCGAAGCGAGGAGCTTGACCGCCTCGATGAAACTCAGGTTCTCCGTCTCGCGCACGAAGCTGATCGCGTCGCCCTTCTCGTGGCAGCCGAAGCAGTAGTAGAAGCCCTTCCGGTCATCGACATGGAAGCTTGCCGACTTTTCCTGGTGGAACGGGCACGGGGCCCACATGTCGCCCTTGCCCTGGTTCGACTTGCGCGTGTCCCAGATGACCTTGCGGCCGACGACCTGCGAGAGGCTCAGTCGGCTGCGCAATTCGTCGAGAAATCCGGGTGGCAGGCTCATGGGGATCATATCGCCGCGACCCGGGCAAAAGTCGAGGGGCAGTGCCGCGGGGTTCGGGTCGCATTGCCCCGCAGGAGCGCCTTGTCGCGGGCGGCCGACAGACGGCCGCCCGCACTTCAGCGATCAGCAGTCGTCGATGCTGCGCGACAGGATCGGCGATCCGTCGGGGGCGCTGACATTGGCGGTCACACCACCGCGTTCGGAGATGAAGGACCTGAGCGCGGGTGCCGCGCACATCTGCTGGGCGAAGTCACGCTCGAAGCTGAAGCGGAACGCATCGCGTTCGGCCGAGGTCGCGATCGCCGCGGCATCCGCCACGAGATCGAGGACAAGACGGCCCCCATCCGCGCGCGCCTGGCGAAGCGTCAGCCCCTCGTCGAGCTCGCGCCCCTCGAGCGGTTCGAGCGCGGAAATCACGGCCGCCATCTCGGGGGGCGTCGCCGCGGCGCGCGCGGCATTCTCGGGATCGACGGCAAGCGGATCGGACGCGCCGCCACATCCCGAGAGCAGAGCCACGCCCGCGGCCAGTGTCACCATCAAACGCATGAAACCTCACTCTTCTGACTTGTATATTCGGTGCGCCGATATTGGGCCGCGCGGTCGGTGGACGCAACCCGTGGAGGATGCGCGGCCCTCCGGACGGATCGCGCGCAATTTGAGCGAAATCGCACCCGTTCCGCCCCCGCCCCGCCCCATTCCTGCCGCGAAACCACGGCAGAAGGACAGCGCGTGGGATCCATGACGCCCCGCAATCGAGGTGTCGCCCGGCCATGAAAGACGGAAACAACGACCGCGCCCGGTCCTTCCTCGTCTCCGAGGAGGGCTCCCTCGTGGTGTTCGGCATCTTCCTCTTCGCGGTGATGCTGATCGCCGGGGGCATCGGCGTCGACATCCTGCGCCACGATTCGGAACGGTTGAGGATGCAGAGCACGCTCGACCAGGCGGTCCTGTCGGCAGCCAATCTCGAACAGCTTGCAGAGCCGGAGGCCGTGGTACGGGACTATTTCTCAAAGGCGGGGCTGCTCTCGCGGCTCGGCGATGTCAGTGTCGTCGAAAGCATCAATTCACGGCTCGTCTCTGCCACCGCCACCGCCGATGTGAACACCATGTTCCTCAGAGCAGTCGGGATCGACACCCTCAAGGCAGCGACCGCGAGTGCCGCGCGCGAAGACGTTCGCGATGTCGAGGTGTCGGTGGTGCTCGATATTTCGGGATCCATGGGTGGCAACAACCGGATGACCTATCTGAGAACCGCCGCCAAGGATTTCGTGACTGCGGTTCTTTCCGGTCGCACCGAGGGCAAGCAGGGCGACATCTCGGTCTCGCTCGTGCCATACCAGACCGAGGTCAACGCCGGACGACCGATGCTGAACCGCTTCAAGCTCAGCGTGCCGCACGACTACTCCAACTGCGTCGACTTTCTGCCTCAGGATTATCAGACGACCGCCGTCGATTTTACGAAGACACGTCCTCAATCGGGACATTACGACCCGTATGCGGATGGCCGTTCCGGAACTTCGATCGCCGAACACCGTCCGCGCGCAGCCATTCCCTGCCGGTCCGACGGAGAGATCGTCTATCTTTCCGAGAACGAAGCCCTGCTTCATGCCCGTATCGATGCACTCAAGCCTGGCGGCGGCACCTCGATCGATGCGGGTGTCAAATGGGGTACGGCGCTCCTCGATCCGTCGCTTCGCCCTGCAATCACGGCGCTTGCGAATAGCGGGCATATCGACAAGAAATTTTCCGGTCGGCCCTACGACTACGGCGAGGACAACCGAATGAAGGTTCTCGTCATCATGACAGATGGCGAAAACTTTTCGACCGAGGACCTGAAGCCCGAATACAACGGCACGGCTCTCTCGGATATCTGGCTCTGGCGCGATCCGAACGGCGGCAGTGGCGACAGCGCGCTCCGCATTTCGGTAGAGGATACCGAAAAAGGCGATCGCGACCAGGACGGCGTGTCGAACGAGAAATGGTACATCCCGTCGCTCCGTCGTTGGGAACAGGCACCCATCGGCGGCACCAATGCCCGACAGCTGACATGGCGGGAGGTCTGGTCGATCGTTTCGGTCGACTGGCACGCTTACTATTATCGCTATCTGCAAAACAACGACACGAACGAGTACAATCTCTGGCACACGCAGATCTATGACCCGCTCAGCGCCGCGACCAAGAATATCCGCCTGGAAAGGATGTGCAGCGAAGCCAAGGCAAAAGGCATCCTCGTCTTTTCAATCGCGATGGACATTTCCGAATCCTACGCCACGCGAATGCAGAACTGCGCCAGTTCGGCCAACAACTACTTCAACGTGAAGGGCCAGAAGATCGACTACGCCTTTGCCGCGATATCGAACGCGATCAACCAGCTGAGGCTGGTGGAATGAGGCGGCTGCTGCAATCCTTTCTCGGGCGCGAGGACGGGACAGGAACGGTCGAGTTCGTGATCCTCTTTCCGCTGATCCTCTGGCCGTTCCTCATCACGATGGAGGCGAGCTTCATCCAGATGCGCCAGGCGATGCTCGACCGCGCGACCGATATCGTGGTGCGCGATCTGCGGCTCGGCACGCCCGAACTGCGCGACCCCGAAACGCTGAAGGCCGCGCTCTGCGACCGGATCCTCATCATGCCCGATTGCCGCACGGACCTGATGCTCGCCATGGAGCCTCAGGTGATCGGTGATTTCGCCCCCCCGGACGGTCGTGTCCGCTGTGTCGACCGCACCGAAGAGATCGCTCCGGCAACGAATTTCCAGGTCGGCGGCACCAACGAGATGATGATGCTGCGGTTCTGCGTGCTGCACGACCCGATCCTCCCCAATATCGGGCTGGGCAAGATCCTCCCCCGGGAGCCGGGCGGCGGGTTCGCACTCGTCTCGGCCACCTTCTTCGTGGTGGAGCCGACGGAATGACGATGCCCCTGCCCCGCAAACGCCTCGTTCGCTTCGCGCGGTGCGAGGACGGATCATACTCGGTCGAGGCGGTGATGATCCTGCCGCTGCTGCTCTGGGTCGCGCTCGCCTCGATGACGTTCATCGACGGCTATCGTCAGCAGAACGCGAACCTGCGGACGACCTATACCATCGCGGACATGCTCTCGCGGCAGAGCGATCCGGTCGGTCCGCGATTCGTCGACGGGCTGGGACGAATCCATACCTTCCTCACCCAGGGAAAGAACGAGACGTCGCTGCGCGTGACCGTGGCTATCTGGAACGAACCCGACGGGAAGCACGAGCTCGTCTGGTCCGACTCGACGGGCAATGCCCCGGCTCCGATCACGGACGTGACACTCGCCCAGCTCTCGCCGTCGATCCCCGCATTGTCGAACGGCTCGACCGCCATCATCGTCGAGACCTGGATGGATTACGAACCGGTCTTCAAGATCGGCCTTTCACCGCATCGCTTCCATCACAGCGCGATCGTCACGCCGCGCTTCCGGCCGCAGCTCAAATACGAGGCCGGGGCCTGATCTCAGCCCTCCGTCCTGCGCCCGTGCAGGACCTGGAGAAGTTCCGCCACGGCCTTGGCCTCTCCGGGCGATGTGACGCCGCCGACCCCGATCCTGCGACCGAAACGCCAGTAGAGGCCCGGAGCCCATGCGAAGGGCGCGGGCTCCTTCAGCTTCACGCTGAACCCGTTCGAGGGTTTGAACGCGAATGCCCCCCTCTCGACGGTGTCGATCTCGTCCATCAGGACGAGGGGCGCGTCGGTTTCGGTGAAGAGCCCCTCGGGCTTCAGCACGATCGACCCCGCCGTCGCCCGCCAGAGCGCGATGCCGCACCAGATCCCGAGCCCGCCGAGGACGATCAGAAGCAGCCGCCAGAAAATCTCGGCCGGCTGACTTACCGCGAGCCAGATGAGCAGCGCACCGAGCGCGCAGATCATCACGACGCCGATCACCCTCCGCGTGGGCGAGGCACCGAGGCGGCTCACCTCCTCTCCCGGAAGGGCGTCGATCCTAGAGACGGGCTGCATCTTTCTCTCCTTCGGCGCGGTCGGTCCCGCATACGCGTTCGGCCGGTCCGAGAAAAGCGCCGTTGCGGCACGGGTGCGGCCTCCGCTATTCTCTCAGGGACCGCGAAGAAGAGCATCGACATGCAGCGCCTGCGCCCTTTCCTGATCGTGCTGATGCTCGCTGGCTGCGCGCTTCCCGATATCGACGTCCCCGAGGACGCGGAACTCGCCCGTGCGGATTATCCCGAGCTGCTGCCGCTCTCGGCGGTCATCGCGGCGGAGCGTGCGCGCGCCACCCGCGCGACGCCCGAGGATACGGCCGCGCTCGCCTCGCGTGCGCAGGCTCTGCGCGCACGCGCCGCGGCCCTTCGAGGCGCGGGGCTCAGTGCCGAGGATCGCGCGCGCCTCGGAGCTGCGCCCGATCGGCTTCGCGCGGACGCCGCGGCACTGGCAGGCGCGGGCGAAACCCGCTAAGCCCGCCCCCGACCGTGACCCAGAAGGAGCCCGACGACATGACCAGCCCTCTTCGCCTTGGCATTGCCGGCATCGGGACCGTCGGCACGGGCACGATCCGCATTCTGCAACGGCATGCCGACCTGCTCGAGGCGCGCGGCGGGCGGCCGATTGAAATCAAGGCGGTTTCGTCGCGAAACCGGAACAAGGATCGTGGCGTCCGTCTGGGCGAGTACGAATGGGAGGACGATCCCGTCGCACTTGCCCGCCGCGACGATATCGACGTGTTCGTCGAACTCATCGGCGGCGAAGACGGGCCGGCGAAGGACGCGGTCGAGGCCGCGATCGAGGCGGGCCACGACGTTGTGACGGCGAACAAGGCGCTGCTCGCGCATCACGGACAGGCGCTTGCCGAACGGGCCGAGGCGCAGGGCGCGGTGCTGCGGTTCGAAGCCGCCGTCGCGGGCGGCATTCCCTGCGTGAAGGCCCTGACCGAAGGGCTTGCGGGCAACGAGATCACGCGCGTGATGGGCGTGATGAACGGCACCTGCAACTACATCCTCACGCGGATGGAGAGCGCCGGTCTGACCTACGACCAGGTCTTCGCCGAAGCCTCCGAGCTAGGATATCTCGAGGCCGATCCGACGCTGGATGTGGGCGGTATCGATGCGGGCCACAAGCTCGCGCTGCTGGCAAGCATCGCCTTCGGCACGAAGGTCGATTTCGACGGTGTCGCGCTCGAGGGGATCGAGCGGATCAAGATCGAGGACATCCGGCACGCCGCCGATATGGGCTTCGCGGTCAAGCTGCTCGGTGTCGCGCAGATGACGGGTCGCGGGCTCGAGGCGCGGATGTCGCCCTGCCTCGTCCCGCAGACCTCGCCGCTGGGGCAACTTGACGGGGCGACGAACATGGTCGTGCTTGACGGCGATGCGGTGGGTCAGGTCGTGCTGCGCGGTGCGGGGGCCGGTGAAGGCCCCACCGCCAGCGCCGTCCTCTCCGACATCGTCGACATCGCGCGGGGCAACCGCGTCTCGACCTTCGGACAACCGGCAGCACGGCTCGTGCCCGCCCGGCGGGCCGAGGCCGCGACGCCAGCCCCCTTCTACCTCCGGATGGTGCTGACCGACCGGCCAGGCGCGCTCGCCAAGATCGCGGCACGCCTGGGCGAGGCCGGCATCTCCATCGACCGGATGCGCCAGTACGACCATACCGAAGGGTCGGCACCGGTGCTGATCGTCACGCACAGGGCGATGCGCCGCGCGCTCGACGAGGCGATCGACGCGATGGCGGATACCGGCGTCCTCGAAGGCGAGATCGTGGCGCTCAGGATCGAGGACGTCTGAAGAAAGTTTGCCCACCGGCTGCGGTAACAGCCTTGTGCGTGCGCGTCTCCAGCGGCTATCCCCGGGCTGACCCGTTTTTTCAGCCCCGGAGACCCTGATGCCCAGCCCAGATTTCAACGACCGCATGCTTTCCCTCGGCCTTGCGAGGGTCAGCGAGGCCGCCGCCCTCGCCTCGGCGGGATGGATCGGTCGCGGCGACGAGAAGGCCGCGGACCAGGCCGCCGTCAACGCCATGCGCGACCAACTGAACCGTCTCGACATCGCGGGCCGCGTCGTCATCGGCGAAGGCGAGCGTGACGAGGCTCCCATGCTTTATATCGGCGAGGAAGTCGGAACGGGCTCGGGTCCGGAGGTCGATATCGCGCTCGACCCGCTCGAGGGAACGACACTGACCGCCAAGGACATGCCGAACGCGCTGACCGTGATCGCCATGGCGGGTCGCGGCGCGATGCTGCACGCCCCCGACGTCTACATGGACAAGCTGGCGATCGGGCCGGGTTTCCGGACCGGCGTCGTGACCCTCGACATGAGCCCGGCCGAACGGGTCAGCGCCCTCGCCTCGGCCAAGGGATGCTCTACCCGCGACATCACGGTCTGCGTTCTCGAGCGTCCGCGCCACGAGGAGATGATCGCCGAACTCAGGACCACGGAATGCGCGATCCGGCTCATCACGGATGGCGACGTGGCAGGCATCATCCATTGCGCCGATTCGGCCCGCACGGGGATCGACATGTACATGGGATCCGGCGGCGCGCCCGAGGGCGTCCTGGCGGCGGCCGCGCTGAAATGCATGGGCGGCCAGATGTACGCAAAGCTGATCTTCCGCAACGACGACGAGAAGGGCCGCGCCGAAAAGGCCGGCATCACGAACTTTAACCGCGTCTACACGCGCGACGACCTCGCATCGGGCGACGTGATCTTCGCCGCGACGGGCGTGACCGACGGTTCGGTGGTCGACGGCATCAAGCGCGAGCCCGGCTACCTGACGACTGAGACGATCCTCATGCGGTCCAAGACCGGATCGGTGCGCCGCATGGTCTATCGCAACCCGGTGGGCCGCTCGGCCTGAGGAGACGGAACACTGCCCCGGTCGTCTTGATGGCGGCCGGGGATGCAACTTTTCGGCGCGGGATCGGCAGAACGCCCGAACGCGCGTGCGGCTATTTGCGATGCCTTTGCCAAGCCGGCATCGGACACATCTTCGCGCTTGTATCGGGGGAAGTGGCGCACCCATCAGGATTCGAACCTGAGGCCTCTGCCTTCGGAGGGCAGCGCTCTATCCAGCTGAGCTATGGGTGCGTGCCGTTCGGCGACGTTCTGAGGGGTCCATACGGGATATTGGCGGGGTCCTCAAGCCTTGGATTGAGATCCGGGACCACTCTGTTTTCGGGGCCCCGCCCTCATCTCATGCGGGCCGACATGACCCGCTGGAATGGTCGCAGCCGTCAGCCCTGCGCCGCCCTTCTGTACCGTTTCTCTCGACGCTTACGCGAAGAGTTCGTGGCAGAGCTCGAGCCCGTCGACCAGCGCATCGACCTCGTCATGGGTGTTGTAGACCGCGAAGGATGCACGCGCGGTCGCCGTGAGGCCGAGGTGGTCCATCAGCGGTCCGGCGCAATGATGACCCGCACGCACGGCGATCCCGCGCTTGTCGAGGACGGTCGAGATGTCGTGCGGATGGGCTGCGCCGTCCAGCGTGAAGGAGAAGATCGCGCCCTTCCCGGGGGCCTTGCCCTGCACGTTGAGCCAGTTCAATCCGCCCAGACGCTCGATCGCGTAGTCGCGCAGCGACGCCTCGTGCGCGGCGATCGCCTCCATCCCGATATCGGTCATGTAGTCGAGCGCGGCGCCGAGCCCGATCTGAGCGACGATACCGGGGGTGCCTGCCTCGAACTTGAGCGGCGGGACGTTGTAGTCGACGCCGTCCTTGCGGACATCGCGGATCATGTCGCCGCCCCCCATGAAGGGACGCATCTCGGCCATGCGTTCGGGCCGGACATAGATCCCCCCGGACGCGGAGGGCCCGTAAAGCTTGTGGCCCGTGATGGCATAGAAGTCGCAGCCGATCTCCTCGACATCGACGGCCATATGGACGGCTGCCTGCGATCCGTCCACGAGAGTCGCGACGCCCTGTTCCCGCGCGGCCTGCGCGATGCTCTTCACGTCGACGACCGTTCCGAGCACGTTCGACATGTGCGTGATCGCGACGAGTTTGGTCCGGGGGCCGATCGCGTCGATGACGGCCTGCGGATCGAGCGCGCCGTTGACGTCGGTGTCGACCCATTTCAGAACGACGCCCTGCCGTTCGCGCAAGAAATGCCAGGGCACGATATTGGCATGATGTTCCATCACGCTCAGCACGATCTCGTCGCCGGCTTCCATCCGCGGCATGGCCCAGCCATAGGCGACCATGTTGATCCCTTCGGTCGTCCCGGTATTCATGACGATGCTGTTCTCGTCGGTCGCGCCGAGAAAGGCCGCGATCTTGCCGCGGACAGCCTCGTACTTCTCGGTCGAGATCGAGCTCAGCGTGTGCAGGCCGCGATGCACGTTTGCGTAATCCTCGGCATAGCCGCGCGTCACCGCGTCGATCACCGCCTGCGGCTTTTGCGCAGAGGCACCGCTGTCGAGATAGACGAGCGGTCGGCCGTTCACCTCCCGCGACAGGATCGGGAAATCCGCGCGGATCTTCTGGACGTCGAACATTGGAAAGCCTCCTATCTCGCGACGGATACGCCCGCGAGGGTCAGCAGGAAAGAGAGACCAAGCGCCACACCCATCAGCACGAAGAGGATCATGCCGAAGACACGCCCGAGGCTGTCGAAGCCGTGAAGCTCGGCCACGAAATTCGTCAGGAGCCAGAAGAACAGGATCAGCCCCAGGATCATCACGATGCCCGCCAGCGGCGGAATGACGATGAGGAGGATCCCCTGCAGGATCTGGAGACATACCATCACGAATTGCAGCCAGGTGACCGCGAGAATCGCGTCGCCGAGATCGCCCGTCCCCTTGAACGCGCGCCCCACCTTGTCGATCAGCAGGACGCTGATGATCAGGACGACGAGCTGCATGGCCCCGAAGGCGAACGGGCTCAGCATCAGGACCGGATCGGCATCCTGCGCGATTGTGGCGAGCAGGAACATGTTGGCAAGTTCGGCCAGCAGGATCGAGACGACAACCACCAGAAGCAGCGCCTGCCAGAGCGTCCCGCGATCGAGATCGAGCGCGCGCAGCCGTGCGAATGTCGGTCGCGGGGCCCGCACCGTGTCGAGCGCAAGCTGCCCCAGAATGCGGGGCGACAGGAGGTTCATGCTCTCTCTCCGAATTCAACGGCGTAAAGGCCCGCGAGCCACAGCGCCAGAAAGGCCACGAGCGCGACCAGCCCCGTGACGTCGAGTGCCGGACCCGGACCGATCAGACCCGCCACGAGCCCCCATAGCAGCCAAAGCGGTGCGGCCGCCAGTAGTGCCCAGAAGAGCGCCATCCGCGCGTCGAGATGGCTCCCCCTGCCGCCGAAGATGCGGGCGATCACGTGGCTGATCCCCGCCAGCGCATAGAGCACGAGCGGCGCGATGAAGAGCCACCCCAGAAGCGCGCCGCCGATCAGCATGTCGACCTCACGGCCCGAAAGATGCGATTCGCGGCTGAGCCGCGGCCATTGCGCCACGAAGATGAGCCCGCAGGCAAGCATCAGCGTGATGAGCGCCCGGGCCTCACCGCGTCCGTCCGGCCCTCCCAGGCGACGGCGCAGCACCGGGCCGGGACCGCGATAACTGCGCAGGATGTCGCCCGTCAGTGCCACGTCAGCTCGCGTGCCGATCGAGCCAGGCGGCCAGACGCTCGTTCAGCGCCGCGGCGATATCCTCGTCGTCGATCTCTTCGAGCGTCTCGGCGAGGAAGGCCAGAACGAGGAGATCCTCGGCACGTGCCTTTGGCACCCCGCGGGAGCGAAGATAGAACAGAGCCTCCTCGTCGATCGCGCCCGTGGTGGAACCGTGGGAACATGCCACGTCGTCGGCATAGATCTCGAGCTCGGGCTTGGCGAGGAACTGGCTGTCGTCGTCGAGCAGCAGCGCCTGACTGATCTGGTAGCCGTCGGTCTTCTGTGCGTCCTTCCTGACGAGGATCTTGCCCTGGAACACGCCGACCGCGCCGTTCTTGAGCACCTTCTTGAAGACCTGCCGGCTTTCGCAATTCACGGCATCATGCGTGACGAAGACCGTGTCGTCGTTATGGAAGGGCGTCCGCGCTCCGTCCCCGATCGCAGCCCCCGCGACATGCGCGACGGCATCGTCCCCGGTGAACTCGACGACGTTCTCGTTCCGCGTCAGCGCGCCATTGGCCGACAACGTGAAGGACTTGTAGGTGGAGGCACGGCCCAGACGCGCGAACCCGGCGCTCGCCGTGCGGCGATCATGATTGCGGCCCTGGCTGCGAACGTGATGAAGCGTGGCATCGTCGGCGACATCGGCTTCGATCAACGTGTTCGAACGCGCCGCGACGCATCCGGTCTCGAGGAGCGTCAGCTCCGCGCCTTCGGTCAGCTGCACGACATGATGCAGGATCGCATCGGATCGTGCATCTTCGTGGAGATAGACGATACTGACCGGGCGTGAGACCTTTCCGGTCACGCGGATCAGGATGCCGTCCGTGGCGAAGGCCGTGTTCAGCGCGCAAAGCGGCCGATCGACCGGGTTCTGGCCACGTGCCTCGAGAAGGCCGTAGAGATCGCGCGCCCAGTGGATGTCCGCCAGACCGGCATCAGCCAGACGGGCGATCTCGATCCCCTCGCCCGAAAGGTCGTCGGATGCCCCGGCATCGAAGACGCCGTCCACGAACACGATGCGGAGCTGATCCATCCCCTCGTAGAGCGGCGCCTCGTCGGAGATGTCCATCGGGGCGGCATCGACCGGTTCCACCGCGTTGAAATCGGCGGGATTGGTGAACCGCCAGTATTCGTCGCGGCGATGCGGCATGCCCATCATCCGGAGCCGGCCAACCGCCTCCTGACGAGCGGCCTCGGACCAGCCGGAATTGTCGGGGATCGAAAGCGCGTCGAGGCGCGTATCGGTCGCGTCCTGCTTGGGTTTGGGCATGGCCATCAGGCGTTCTCCGCGAGAATGTCGGTGTAGCCGTTCTTCTCGACCTCGAGCGCGAGCTCTGGTCCGCCGGTCTTCACGATGCGACCGTCGGACATGATATGAACCACATCGGGACGGATGTGGTCGAGAAGCCGCTGGTAATGCGTGATGACGAGAAAGCCACGATCCTCGGACCGAAGGGCGTTCACACCCTGCGCCACCAGCTTCATCGCGTCGACGTCGAGACCGGAATCGGTCTCGTCGAGGATGCACATGCGCGGCTCGAGCATGGCCATCTGCAGGATCTCGTTGCGCTTTTTCTCGCCACCCGAGAAGCCCACGTTGACGGGCCGCTTCAGCATATCCGCGTCGATCTGCAGTTCCTTGGCCTTCTCGCGCACGACCTTGAGGAAATCGGTGGAGCTGAGCTCGGCCTCGCCGCGGGCCTTCCGCTGCGCGTTCACGGCCGTCCGCAGGAAGGTCATGTTGCCGACGCCAGGAATCTCGACCGGATACTGGAACGCCAGGAAGACGCCCGCCGCTGCCCGCTCCTCGGGCTCCATATCGAGGATGTTTTCGCCGTTGAGAAGTGCTTCGCCCTCGGTCACCTCATAGCCGTCGCGACCGGAGAGCACGTAGCTCAGCGTCGACTTGCCGGACCCGTTCGGCCCCATGATCGCGTGGACCTTGCCCGCCTCGACCTCGAGATCGACACCCTTGAGGATTTGCTTATCCTCTTCCTCAAGCTTGACGTGCAAATTGCTGATCTTCAACATCTTTCATCCTTTCCGCACCTGCACGGCGCGTTCTTTCGCATCTGGGCGGGGATCGCGCTCGATCCCCAGCCCGCATCTGTTCTTCCGCAGCCCAAGGCCGCGACGCTCACTCGACGATGACGGCCGTTCCGCTCGCCGAGACCATGAGCATTCCGTTCTCCTTGCCGACCACCTCGTAATCGAGATCGACGCCCACGACGGCGTTCGCTCCGGCCTCGCGGGCGCGGTCCTCCATTTCCGCAAGCGCAGTCTCGCGTGCTTCGTTGAGGCTCTTCTCGTAGGCCCCGGACCGGCCGCCTATGATGTCGCGGATGCCGGCGAACATGTCGCGGAAGACATTCGCGCCGAGGATGGCCTCGCCCACGACTATTCCCTTGTAGGACGTGATCCTGCGTCCCTCGACGCTGGGCGTCGTGGTGACGATCATCTCGGACTTCGACCAGAAGCTCATTTCCGCCTCCTCTTGAACATCATGCGGCCGGCGATCCAGCCGATCGCGGCAGAGATCACCAGCACGATCAACACGCGCGGGAGCGGGTTCTGCAGCCACCACGACATGCTCACGATAAGCCCCAGAACCACGCCCACGCCGACCGTCAACCAGACGAAGAAGCGCGGGCGCTCAGGGGCGCGAAGCGGATCGAGCTCACCCATCGGCGATCAGCCCACCGATCCTTCGAGGGAGATCGCGACGAGCTGCTGCGCTTCCATCGCGAACTCCATCGGGAGCGCCTGAAGCACTTCCTTGCAAAAGCCGTTGACGATGAGCGCCACGGCTTCCTCCTCGTCGAGGCCACGCTGCTGACAGTAGAACATTTGGTCGTCGTCGACCTTGGAAGTCGTCGCCTCATGCTCGACGCGGGACGAGTTGTTCTTGACCTCGATGTAGGGGACCGTGTGGGCCCCGCAATCGCCACCAATCAGCAAGCTGTCGCATTGCGTGTAATTGCGGCTGTTGGTGGCCTTCGGATGCATCGAGACGAGACCGCGATAGGTATTCTGCGCGTGACCCGCGCTGATCCCCTTCGACACGATGCGCGAGCGGGTGTTCTTGCCCAGATGCACCATCTTCGTGCCGGTATCGGCCTGCTGCCAGTTGTTGGTGATGGCGATCGAATAGAACTCGCCCTGGCTGTCGTCGCCACGCAGGATGCAGGACGGGTATTTCCAGGTAAGAGCCGATCCGGTCTCGACCTGGGTCCAGCTAACCTTGGAGCGGTCACCGCGGCAATCGGCGCGCTTGGTGACGAAGTTGTAGATGCCGCCCTTGCCGTTCTCGTCGCCGGGATACCAGTTCTGCACGGTCGAGTACTTCACCTCGGCATCGTCGAGTGCGACGATCTCGACCACCGCGGCGTGGAGCTGGTTGGTGTCGCGCATCGGTGCCGTGCAGCCCTCGAGATAGCTGACATAGGACCCCTTGTCAGCGATGATCAGCGTACGTTCGAACTGGCCCGTATTCTCGGCATTGATCCGGAAATAGGTGCTGAGCTCCATCGGGCAGCGGGTGTTCGGCGGGATGTAGACGAACGACCCGTCGCTGAAGACGGCCGAATTCAGCGTTGCGAAGTAATTGTCCTGCGTCGGCACCACGCTCGCGAGATATTTCCGCACGAGATCGGGATGCTCGCGGATCGCCTCGCTGATCGAGCAGAAGATGACGCCGGCCTTCTCGAGTTCCTTCTTGAAGGTCGTACCGACGCTGACACTGTCGAAGACCGCATCGACGGCGACCTTGCGCTCGCCTTCCTTGGCCTCGGCAGGCGCGCCTTCGGCACCTTCGACACCGGCCAGAACCATCTGCTCCTTGAGCGGAATGCCGAGCTTCGCGTAGGTTTCGAGCAGCTTGGGGTCGACGTCGTCGAGGCTCTTCGGCTTCTCGACCATCGAAGCCGGCTTCGCGTAGTAATACTGCTCCTGATAATCCACAGGGGCGTATTTCAGCATGGACCAGTCGGGCTCCTTCATCTGCGACCAGCGGCGGAACGCCTCAAGCCGCCACTCGAGCATCCATTCCGGTTCCTCGTTCCGCTCGGAGATGAGGCGCACGATATCCTCGGTGAGGCCCTTCGGCGCGAAATCCATCTCGATCTCGGTGTTCCAGCCGTGCTTGTAGGTGCCGCTCAGTTGCGCCACCGCGTCGACCGTCTGCTTGTCGACGCCTTCCTTGGCCTTGTCCTGAAGCATGGTTTCGTCACTCATCGCTCATCTCCTTCTCCGGACGTCCTGCATCCGGTCACGTTCTCAGGCGGCGCGCGCCCTGTGCTTGTCTCTCGCGGCACACCAAACCTCCGCAAAGCGCGCGAGGTCGTCCTCGCGCGTCTCGGGGCCTATCGACACGCGAAGTGCGGATCCCGCCGTGGCCTCGTCGAAGCCCATCGCGGAAAGGGTTCCGCTGCCGCGCAGCTTGCCCGAAGCGCATGCCGATCCGGCACTTACCGCGAAGCCGCGCAGATCCATCTGCATTACCTGCGTCTCGCCTCTCCAGCCGGGCGTCACGAGGAGGCTTGTATTGGGCAGGCGACGCGCGCCCTTGCCCACGCAGATAGTCATTTCGTCCCGATCCGCCACCCATGTCTCGAACCGGTCGCGGAGTGCCGCCACGTTTTTCATCGTACCTGCATCGAGGTCGCGCGTGGCTGCCTCGGCCGCAGCACCGAAACCAGCGATTGCCGCGACATTCTCGGTACCCGAGCGACGCCCCATTTCCTGACCGCCCCCGCGGATCCGCGCCTCGATGTCGAGCCCGCGCCTCAGGACCAGCGCCCCCACTCCCTTGGGGCCGCCGATCTTGTGCGCGGAAACGATTGCCATTCGCGCGCCCGACCAGTCGAAGGCGAAGGGGATCTTGCCGAAGGCCTGCGTCGCGTCGACGAGAGCGAGACCTTCGGGAAGATCCTGAAGCACACCGGTTTCAGAGTTGGCGGCCTGCAGGGCCGTGCATGAGGGGTCCGTCACTGCAACCGCACCGGTATTGTCGACCCCCAGCGCAGCACGGCACCAGGCGAGGATCGCCTCATGCTCGACCGGTGCGCAATCGAGGCTCATTCCTGCGGCAGCCAGCGCGGCGGCCTCCGTCGCACCGGAAGTGAACACGATATCGGCGGCATCAGCACCGAGCGCAGTCGCGACCTGCGCACGTGCACGCTCGACGATCGCGCGGGCGGCACGCCCCTCGGCGTGGATCGCAGACGGATTGCCCGCCACGGACAGTGCATCGAGCATCGCCGCACGCGCCTCGGGGCGCAGCGGCGCGCTGGCATTCCAGTCGAGATAGCAGCGTCCGGTCATCGATCCCTCGCGATCCCGCATATTTGCGGCTCAGCCCTCGTCAACGACTTCGAAAAGCGACGGCACCGCCGGGCATGGTGCGAGCGCGTTTTCGACCACGTCAGACAGCCGCGTCTGATGCAGAAAAACATAAACATGTGCGCTCAATCCCTCCCAAAGCCGATTGGTCAGCGATTGCGCACGCGTGCCGGACGTTCCGCCCATTACGCCCACGCCACGATGCATCGCGCTCACCGTCTCGTCGACGGCCTCGAGCACGTCGGAGACGCGGATCTCCGAGGCCGGCCGTGCGAGCCTGTAGCCGCCGCCGGGACCGCGCACGGACTGCACGAGCCCCTTGCGGCGCAACTTGACGAAGAGCTGCTCGAGATAGGGAAGCGAGATGTCCTGTCGTTTGCTCAGATCAGACAGCGACACGAGCCGGTCGCCACCCTGAAGCGCCAGATCACTGAGCGCGACCATCGCATACCGTCCCTTGGTGCTGAGCTTCATCGACCGTTCCTCGCCTCCGCCTTGCAGTTGACGCCGGTTGCGCCCCCGATTACCTGCTGTCCGACGTGGCGGGCCGCCTGGCCGGTCAGATTAGAATGTTTCTAAGGTACCCGACGCAATTCGTCAACGACGTCAGGGACCGCTTTTGACAGGAAAGCCAGCACCTACATGCCAGAGGTCATTTTTCCCGGTCCCGAAGGCCGTCTCGAGGGCCGTTATCATCCGCAGAAGAATCGCGACGCGCCGATCGCGATCGTTCTGCATCCGCACCCGCAATTCGGCGGGACGATGAACAATCGGGTCGTCTACAATCTTCACTACGCGTTTCTCAATCTCGGTTTCACCGTGCTGCGGTTCAATTTCCGCGGCGTCGGACGCAGCCAGGGGGAATACGACCAGGGTGTGGGCGAGTTGAGCGATGCCGCATCCGCGCTCGACTATCTCCAGAGCATGAACAACAACGCCAAGCATTGCTGGGTGGCCGGGTTCAGCTTCGGTGCATGGATCGGCATGCAGCTGCTGATGCGCCGCCCCGAGATCACGGGATTCGTGTCGGTCTCGCCGCCAGCCAACATGTACGATTTCAGCTTTCTCGCGCCCTGCCCCAGCTCGGGTTTGATCGTGAACGGTACCGCAGATCGCGTGGCACCGCCAAAGGATACCCAGACCCTCGTCGGAAAGCTGCACGATCAGAAGGGCATCACGATCACCCACGAGGAAGTCGAGGGTGCCGGGCACTTCTTCGAGGACCCGCATATGGAGCCGATGATCGGAACCGTGCAGGACTACGTGAAGCGCAGGCTGACCGAAAACTCGCGCTAGTGGATCGTATCTGAGAAAAGGTTGATGACCACGACGCCCGCGAGGATGAGGGCGAGGCCCGCAATGGCCGGCGCGTCGAGCGCCTCGTGCGACCAGAACCATGCGACAAGCGTGATGAGGACGATCCCGAGACCGGACCAGATCGCGTAGACGATCCCTGTCGGCAGAATGCTGATGGGAAACGAGAGCAGCCAGAACGAAGCCGCGTAGCCCAGAATCGAGATCGTGCTCGGGACGAGTTTCGTGAAATTCGCGGATCTCGCCAGTGCAGAGGTGGCCACGACTTCGAGAACAATGGCTAGGGCTAGAAACACGTAGGGCCGCATGGAATCCGTCTCGCTGTCGGTGCGGCCCTCTTAGCCTTCGGGTCGCGGACGGGAAACCCCCGCATCCGGAAATGCGGGGGCGAAGGTTCGGATCGCCTCAGGCGACGAGCTTCTGGGTCATCTCGACCAGGCGGCGCGCCTGATACCCGACGGACCGGCGGTGGAGATCGGTGAATTCCCCGGCCTGCATCGAAAAGCCGTAGGGGTTGCCGTTATCCTCGAACTTCACCGGGTCGGCATAGCCCGGCGGCACGAGAATGCAGCCCCAGTGCATCGCGGTGATATAAAGCGACTGGAGGGTGGTTTCCTGACCGCCATGGGACGTGTTGGCCGACGTGGACGCTGTGAAGGTCTTGTTCGCAAGCTTGCCTTCCTGCCAGAGCGGGCCGAGCGTATCGATGAATGCGCGCATCTGGCTCGCCACGACACCGTAACGCGTGGGAGAGCTCAGGAAATAGCCATCTGCCCATTCCATGTCGTCGGCCGAGACTTCGGGAATGTCCTGCATCTTCTCGAGCTGGGCTTTCCAGGCGTCCTGCCCCTCGACGATTTCGGTCGGGGCCGTCTCTTTCACGCGACGCAGACGGACCTCCGCGCCGGCGGCCTCCGCGGCCTCGGCGGCCGCCGACGCGACCGTGTGGTTCGTCCCGTAGGTCGAATAGAACAGAACCGTGATCTTGGGTTTCGCCATCTCGTTGGTCTCCTGTAACTGATTTGCTGTTTGCATATGGCACCGCGTATCGCGGCTGACCATCTGCGCGGATGAACGGATCCTGTGCGATCTGGCAGGGCGGTTTCAGCTCGACCGGCGCCATCCCGCTCTTGAACGGGCACCAAGCCTGAAATCCGCATTGCGCCCGCCTTGCATGAGCCCGATGCCGGCCATAGTCGCGACCGTGGGCCTACCGCCTGAGGATGATGTAGAGCGCGTGCACGATCCCCGGAATGTAGCCCAGAAGCGTGAGCAGAATGTTGATCCAGAAATGCTTGCCGAAGCCTTCCTGCAGGAACACGCCCAGAGGCGGCAGGATGATCGACAGGATGATGCGGATGATGTCCATGGATGTCTCCTTTCGCGGCAAATGGGCGGGCGATCGGAATGGTTCCACATGGCCGACGGTGTTCGTATGCAATCGCATACGCTTTTCTATCGCGGGCACGTGGGCTAAAGACCGGGCAAGCCACTTCACCACGCGAAAGGTTTCTCCATGTCGAAGATCAAAGTCGCCAACCCAGTCGTCGAACTCGACGGCGACGAGATGACCCGCATCATCTGGGATTTCATCAAACAGAAGCTGATCCTGCCCTATCTCGATGTCGATCTCCTCTACTACGACCTCGGCATCGAGGAGCGTGACCGGACAGACGACCAGATCACGGTCGATGCGGCCGAAAAGATCAAGGAGATCGGCTGCGGCGTCAAATGCGCGACGATCACGCCCGACGAAGGCCGGGTCGAGGAATTCGGTCTCAAGAAGATGTGGCGCAGCCCGAACGGCACGATCCGCAACATCCTCGGCGGTGTCGTCTTCCGCGAGCCCATCATCTGCTCGAACGTGCCGCGTCTGGTGCCGGGCTGGACCCAGCCCATCGTGATCGGCCGCCATGCCTATGGCGACCAGTACCGCGCCACCGACATGAAATTCCCCGGGCCGGGCAAGCTGTCGATGAAGTTCGTCGGCGAGGACGGAACCGTGATGGAGGAAGAGGTCTTCGACGCGCCCTCCTCCGGTGTCTACATGGGGATGTACAACCTCGACGAATCGATCAAGGATTTTGCCCGCGCCTCGTTCAACTACGGTCTGAACCGCGGCTATCCCGTCTATCTCTCGACCAAGAACACGATCCTGAAGAACTACGACGGTCAGTTCATGATCCTCTTCCAGAAGGTCTTCGACGAGGAGTTCAAGGACAAGTTCGATGAGGCCGGACTTACCTACGAACACCGTCTGATCGACGACATGGTCGCGGCTGCGATGAAATGGTCGGGCGGCTATGTCTGGGCGTGCAAGAACTACGATGGCGACGTGCAGTCCGACACCGTGGCCCAGGGCTTCGGCTCGCTCGGCCTGATGACCTCGCGCCTGATGACGCCCGACGGCAAGATCGTCGAGGCCGAGGCCGCGCACGGAACCGTCACGCGTCACTTCCGCCAGCACCAGAAAGGCGAGCAGACGTCGACGAACTCCATCGCGTCGATCTTCGCCTGGACCGGCGGTCTGCGCCATCGCGCGAAGCTCGACGACAATGCCGAGCTGGAGAAATTCGCCGACACGCTCGAGAAGGTCGTGGTCGACACGGTCGAATCCGGTCACATGACCAAGGACCTCGCGCTGCTCGTCGGGCCGGACCAGAAGTGGCTGACGACCGAAGGGTTCCTCGAGAAGATCGACCAGAACCTCGACAAGTCGCTCGGAGCCTGAAGCGCAGGCCCATGCGGGTGCCGCATCGCATGAGCGACACGCCTGATCATACGCTGCTCGACGACGCCCAGGGGATGACCCTGGGCGTTTTCATGTGCGGACTGGGCATCCAGATCCTCACACATCTGGGCCTGATCACCGGCCAGACGGCGGGCCTCGCGCTCCTCGTGAGCTATTCCGCCGGGCTCGATTTCGGAATCGTCTTCTTTGCCGTCAACCTACCATTCTATGTCCTTGCGTGGCGCAGGCTCGGACGGACCTTCACGATCAAATCGCTGCTGTCAGTCACCGCGCTGTCGATCCTGACCTCTCTCCTGCCGAGCGGGATCGAGATCGCCTATCTTCATCCCGTCCTCGGAACCGTACTGCAGGGATCGTTGATCGGTCTTGGCCTCATCATTCTATTCCGCCATGGCGGGAGTCTCGGGGGGATCGGCGTGCTCGCCCTCTATCTGCAGGACCGCACCGGATTCCGGGCCGGCTATGTGCAGCTCATCTTCGACATCGTGCTTTTCGGCATCGCCGCCCTAATCTTTGCTCCGTCGGTCGTGGCACTGTCGCTGCTGGGTGCCGTCGTCCTGAACCTGATCGTCGCGGTCAATCACCGACGCGATCGCTACGTCGCGACCTAACCCGTCGCGCAGACGGGAGGAAGGCATGGAGACGTTTCTCGACACGCTGTGGGCCATCTTTCCGGAGCCCATGCGCAACCAGATCGAAAGTTATTCGACCGGCTTCTGGAAATTGCTGCCCCAGCTGGTTGCCGCGATCCTTTTCGTGGTCGTGGCGTGGTTCATCATTCGCGTAGTCCAGTGGGTCGTTCCGAAAACCCTCCAACGTGCGCATGTCCGCCGTGCGCTGCGCGACGTCGTGGTCATGCTCCTGACGGTCGGGCTCTGGCTCTTCGTGATCCTCATCGCGATCACGATCGTCCTGCCGACCGTGACGCCCGGGAAGGCGCTTGCCGCACTGGGCGTCGGCGGCGTCGCCATCGGTTTTGCGTTCAAGGACGTCTTCGAGAATTTCCTCGCCGGAATTCTTCTTTTGATCCGCGAACCGTTCGAGGTTCACGATTTCATCGAATGCGAAGGGATCGATGGACAGGTCGAGGACATCACCATCCGCGACACCCATATCCGCCAGACCGATGGCCAGCTCGTCGTCGCGCCGAACGCGATGTTCTTCAAGAATCCCGTGACCATCCGCACCTCGGGCAGCCTTCGGCGCACCACGATCATCTGCGGCGTCGCCTACGGCGAGGATGTGGATGCCGCACGCGACGTCATCGAGGCCGCCGTGCGCAAGGTCGACTCCGTTCGCGACGATGTACGCGACGTGCAGATCTTCGCCCAGGAATTCGCCGACAGTTCGATCAATTTCGAGATCACCTGGTGGACCGGATCGAAGCCCGTCGACATTCGCCGGTCGCGCGACAAGGTCGTGGCGGCGGTGAAGCGCGCGCTCGACGATGCCGGGATCGAGATTCCGTTCCCGTACCGCACGATGACCTTCAAGGAGCCTCTCCGCATGATTTCAGAGGCGGAAGAGGACAAGACCTGAGGTTTCGGGGCCGCGAATAGCGAAAGACCTAGCCAAGGATGCCGCATGATTGTAAGGCGCGCGCAACCCATCCCATCCAAGGCTGTCCCAATGGATCTGCGCAACATCGCGATCATCGCCCATGTCGACCATGGTAAGACCACGCTCGTCGACGAGCTCCTGAAGCAATCCGGCGCGTTTCGCGAGAACCAGGCCGTTGCCGAGCGCGCGCTCGACAGCAACGATCTCGAGCGCGAGCGCGGGATCACCATCCTCGCCAAGAATACGTCCGTCGAATGGAAATCGACGCGCATCAATATCGTGGACACCCCCGGACACGCCGATTTCGGCGGCGAGGTCGAGCGGATCCTGTCCATGGTCGACGGAGTCGTCCTTCTTGTCGATGCGGCCGAAGGGCCGATGCCGCAGACGAAGTTCGTGACGTCGAAGGCCTTGGCCCTCGGCCTCAGACCCATCGTGGTGCTGAACAAGGTCGACAAGCCGGATGCCGAGCCCGACCGCGCGCTGGACGAGGTCTTCGATCTCTTCGCATCGCTCGATGCCGACGAGGATCAGCTCGACTTCCCGCATCTCTACGCCTCGGGCCGCAACGGCTGGTGCGACAGCGAGCTCGACGGACCGCGTAAGAATCTCGACGCGCTTTTCAATCTCATCGTCCGGCACGTTCCGCCCCCCAAGCAGCAGAGCCGGCAGGACGAGGATTTCGCCATGCTGGCGACAACCCTGTCGGCCGATCCGTTCCTCGGGCGGCTCCTGACGGGCCGGGTCGAATCGGGCCGTCTCAAGGCCGGTGCCACGGTGCAGGCGTTGTCCCGGCAGGGCCAGAAAATCGAACAGTTCCGTGTCTCGCGTATCCAGGCGTTCCGCGGCCTCGGTTACGACGACATCGACGAGGCCGTTGCGGGCGATATCGTCACGCTCTCGGGCATGGCCAAGGCCACGGTGGCAGACACGATCTGTGCGCTTGCCGTCGACAGTGCGCTGCCCTCGCAGCCCATCGATCCGCCAACGATCACGGTGACCTTCGGCATCAACGACAGCCCGCTTGCCGGCCGCGACGGCAAGAAGGTGCAGTCGCGCGTCATCCGCGAGCGCCTGATGAAGGAAGCCGAGACGAACGTCGCGATCAAGGTCACCGACACGCCCGGCGGTGAGGCCTTCGAGGTCGCGGGCCGCGGCGAATTGCAGATGGGCGTCCTCATCGAGAACATGCGCCGCGAAGGGTTCGAGCTGAGCATCTCGCGTCCGCAGGTGCTTCTCCGCGAAGTCGACGGACAGCTTCTCGAGCCCATCGAGGAAGCCACGATCGACGTCGACGACGAGTATTCCGGAGCCGTCATCGAAAAGCTGACCGGCGCACGCAAGGCCGATCTGGTGGAGATGAAGCAGGCAGGCGCCGGCAAGACGCGGATCATCGCACATGTCCCGTCACGCGGGCTCATCGGCTATCACGGCGAGTTCCTGACCGACACGCGCGGCACGGGCGTCCTGAACCGCGTCTTCCATACCTGGGCCCCGCACAAGGGCCCGATCCCTGGCCGGCGGCAAGGGGTGCTGATCTCGATGGAGAACGGTCAGTCCGTGGCCTACGCGCTCTGGAATCTCGAGGATCGCGGCAAGTTCTTCATCGGCGCGCAGGAAGACGTCTATACCGGCATGATCCTGGGCGAGCACAACCGCGACAACGATCTCGAGGTGAACCCGCTCAAGGGCAAGAAGCTCACCAACGTGCGGGCGAGCGGCACCGACGACGCGGTGCGCCTGACCACCCCGGTCACGCTGACGCTGGAACAGGCAATCTCGTATATCGACGATGACGAACTCGTCGAGGTGACGCCGAACGCCATCCGTCTTCGCAAGCGCTATCTCGACCCGAACGAGCGCAAGCGGAACGCCAAGGCCGCTGGCTGAGGAGCCTGTGGCCCGGATCACCCTCCTCGGCGTGCCACTGGATTGCGGCAAGGCACGCCGGGGATGTCTGATGGGGCCCGACGCCTATCGTGTGGCAGGCCTCGCCGAGACCTTGACGGATCTCGGCCATTCCGTAAGCGACGCGGGCAATATCGCCCCGGGCGAGATCCGGCAGATCGACGGCCCCGCTCATCTGCACGCACTGCCCGAAACCGTTGCCTGGACCGAGGCGCTTGCCGGTTGGGGGCGGTCCTCTGATGGGCTCGTCGTGTTCATGGGCGGCGATCATGCGCTTTCCATGGGAAGCGTCGCAGGCATGGCCGCGCGTTCGGCCGACCGCAAGCGACCGCTCTTCGTGCTCTGGCTCGACGCCCATAGCGATTTCCATAGTCCGGCCTCGTCATCCTCGG
The DNA here is from genome assembly GCF_032931615.1 of Palleronia sp. LCG004. NCBI lineage: Bacteria > Pseudomonadati > Pseudomonadota > Alphaproteobacteria > Rhodobacterales > Roseobacteraceae > Palleronia > Palleronia sp. LCG004. Next base: position 912,443 of record NZ_CP136759.1, on the reverse strand, counting down.
GCAATCTTCATGGCTGTCCCGTGGCATACGTGACCGGTCAGTCGGGCTTCGATGCCTTTCCGCCGCTCGTCGCGCCAGTACTCGAAGATCGCGTCGCGATGATCGGGCTGCGCTCCGTCGACGGAGCGGAGAAGCGCGCTTTGGAACAAAGTGCAATTTCCACCCACGATATGCGCGAAATCGACGAGACCGGGATCGCCGCGCCGTTGCGAGCCTTCCTCCGGCGTGTCGCGGCAGCGGGTGGCGATTTGCATGTCTCGCTCGATGTCGATCTGATGGACCCGATGATCGCTCCCGCGGTCGGGACGACGGTTCCCGGCGGACTTACATTTCGAGAAGCGCATCTCGTGATGGAAGTCCTGAGTGAAGCGGATGTCGTGACCTCTCTCGATCTCGTCGAGCTCAACCCGGCCCTCGACGAGCGGGGAAAGACAGCACAGCTGATGGTCGACCTGACCGCATCGCTGATGGGCCGGCGGATCTTCGATCGCCCCACGCAGGGCTTCATCGAGGCCTGAACTTCAGCTGTCGGGTTTTTCGGGTGGGATCGAATAGGTCAGTGACGCCCGCGCGACCGGCTCTTCCATGCCCTCGGAATGGATCAGGACATCACCGACGACAAGCACACGTCCGACTTTCAGCAGTCGCGTCGAGGCGACGAGATCCCTCCCCGATGCCGGCTTTCGAAGGAAGTCGATCGCACAACTGGTCGTAACCGCAAGGCCGACGGGACCAAGTCGTGCAAGGATCGCGAGATAGACGCTGACATCCGCCAACGCGAACATGCTGGGCCCGGATACAGTGCCGCCGGGGCGGAGATGCTTGTCGCTCACGTTCAAGCGTACACGCGCACCTTCAAGCGTCACGTCCTCGATCGAGAAGTCATCCCCGATCTGCGGGAATTCGCGCCGGAGAAATGCATCCAGCGCGTCCTTGTCCATCAGAATGCCCATGTACCCTCCCCTGTCGTGGAAAGGGTGAACGGGCGGGCACCCAAGGACAAGCGATGATCAGAGGTCGTGAAACGCGCGGGCCTGCCGCGCCGTCCAATTGACCGTCAGCGCCATTCCGTTCTCTTGCGGTGCTTCGTCCTCGACCACGCCTTGCTCGTAGAGCCACGCACGCCTTTGTCCCGCCTCGAAGGGCAGGGTCAGCGTCTTGCGGCTGCGTTTCTCGTCGAGCTCCGAACCGATGGCATCGGTAAGCGCCTGCATTCCGTCACCCGTCAGTGCCGAGAGCGATATCACGCCTTCGCGGCGGGACGCGAGCATTTGGGCCGTTTCACGCGATTCCGCGTCCAGCAGATCGGTCTTGTTCCACACCTCGATTTGTGGCGTGTCGTCACTTACGCCCAGATCCGAGAGGATCGCACGAACATCCTGCGCCTGCTCTTCGGTCTCGTCATGGCTGATATCGCGCACATGGACGACAAGATCGGCAGCCAGAACTTCTTCGAGCGTGGCCCGAAAGGCCGCGACAAGCTGGGTCGGCAGATCGGAGATGAACCCAACAGTATCGCTGAGGATGACACGTTTGCCGGAGGGCAGATCGACCGCACGCATCGTCGGGTCGAGCGTCGCGAAGAGCATATCCTCTGCCATGACGTCCGCCCCGGTCATCCGGTTGAAAAGCGTCGACTTTCCGGCATTGGTATAGCCGACCAGCGCAACAATCGGGAACGGAATCTTGGCGCGGGCCGCGCGATGCAGTTCCCGTGTCTTGACGACCTTCCCCAATTGCTTCTTGAGCCGATTGAGTTGTTCGTCGATGGCACGGCGGTCGGCCTCGATCTGCGTCTCGCCAGGGCCACCGACGAATCCGAGACCACCGCGCTGCCGTTCCAGGTGGGTCCAGGCACGGACCAGGCGGGTCCGCTGATAGCTGAGCGCGGCCATCTCGACCTGCAGAACACCCTCGCGCGTGCGCGCACGATCCGAGAAGATCTCAAGGATCAGACCGGTCCGATCGAGGAGCTTCACGCCCCAGGTCTTTTCCAGATTACGCTGCTGAACAGGGCTTACCGGACCGTCGATGAGGACGAGCCCGACTTCTTCGGCCTCGATCCTGGCCTTCAACTCATCCAGTTTGCCCGTACCGAAGAGATGCTTCGGGTGCGGTCGCTGGAGGCGCACGATCTCGCCGCCCGCGACATGCAGGTCAGGAAGGGCCGCGGCCAGGGCGATCGCCTCGTCCAGCGCAGGCTGGGCATCGCGACGGTCACGTTCGGAAAGGAGTTCGGGGTGCAGGACCCATGCGCGCATCATGTGCGGTGAACGTCGGCGGACACGATCGGGTTCACTGACCGTCGTCGCCTTCGTAGAGCTGGATGGGTTGCGACGGCATGATTGTCGAGATCGCGCCCTTGAACACCAGCTGCGACTGACCGTCCCGGCGCAGCAGTACGCAGAAATTGTCGAACCAGGTTATGACGCCCTGAAGTTTCACGCCGTTGATCAAAAAGATCGTCACGGGCACCTTTGTCTTGCGCACGTGGTTGAGGAAGGTCTCCTGCAGGTTCTGTTTTTCGGAAGCCATGACGTGTCCCTGACATTCGTTATTCTTGGCGGCAAAGCGCGCGGGTTGAAACGGTCGGAGTATGAAACGCCCTGCAGCGACATTCCACCCGTAAACTCACACGCGATACGGTCAATCGCGCCAGAAATCGCGATTGAAGAGCGCAATGAGCGCCAGAGTCTCGAGCCGCCCGAGAACCATTGCGAGCGCGAGCACGACCCGCGCCGTCTCGGTCAGGGTGCCGTAGAGGATCGGTGCCTCGCCGGCGGTATAGGCGAGCGGCCCGGTGGTGGAGAGGGCCGAAATGGCAAGGACCACCGAGGCCTCGAAGGGCGAACCCAGCAGCGCCAAGGCACCCGCCGTCACCGCGGCGGACATCGCAAAGAGCATGAAGAAGATCCACGCGACGAACGCGCCTTCGCGTCTCAACCGTCGCGCGGCCGATCCCGAACCGCCGATCGAATGAGGGTGGATGAGACGCTCCATCTCGCGCGTGCCGTGCTTGTAGAGCGCATAGATCCTCAGAAGCTTCACGCCCCCCGCGGTCGTCGCGATCCCACCTCCGAAGAGCGCAAGGCCCAGCAGGATCAGACCCGGCGTCTCGAGCCCCGACCACGTCCGCGCATCGGCAAAGGCCGACGATTCGAACCCCGTCGTCGTGAGATAGCTCAGCGTCGTGAAAAGCCCGCCCCAGAGCACGCGCAGCGCCTGGGGAATATCCTCGGCCCCGTTGTACGACGGCGCGGCGATCCAGTGCCTGACGAAAAGGAACGTCGGCACCGCCAGGACCAGTACCACAGCCAGCCTGATCTCGGGGTCGCGAAACAGGTATCCCGGTGCCCGCCTGATCCGGTCAGTGCTGAAGGTCAGTCGCGAGATCGCAAAGATGAGAAAGGCGAAAATGAAGATCTCGGGGACGATCCCAAGCGTGCCCGCCGGCTGCAATTCGATCCCCGAGGTCGAAAGGGTGGCCATCGCGACGACCATTCCACGCAGCGGATCCATCCCCGTCGCGGCGAGCAGGATCCAGAGCGCGAACGTAAGTCCTCCGTAGATGGGTGCCAGTCGGGCCGCATGAACGGAAAACCGCTCCATCGCATCGCGCTGACGGGTCATCCGCAGCCGCGCGCGGGCCGCGTTGCTCTGGTCGGCCGACACGACCTCGAAACCGCCAAGGCTGAGCGGAGCGAAGATGGCGAGCGCCGAAACCCAGAAAAGGAAGCCCCCCATCCACCCCACGAGGCCACGCCAGAGATGCACGCTCGGCATCAGGGCATCTTCGGACGGATACATGGTCGCGCCGGTGGTGGTCATGGCGCTGACCATCTCGAACCACGCGTCGAGCAACCGCATTCCGTCGAGCGATTGCTGCACCGGCACGGCCAGCATCAGCGGCAGGAGAAGAAAAGCCGCGGCAAGGGCCATCAGATCGGCACGCACCGGCCGATCGGTCCGATCCTTTCCCGTCGCGATCGCAAGAAGAGTGGTGAGGATCAGGAACAGGATGGACGAATAGAAGAACACCCGCGCAATCTCGAGATCGCGGATCCGGTAGGCATGTATCGCCGGCACGAGCATCGCGAGGGCACCGACCCCCATCAGGGCCAGGAACAGCGGAAGCGTCCTTATACGCTCCAGCATCTCAGAAGAAATCGATCGAGACCTGGAACAGGCGTTCGACCGCCGGCACGTCCGCGGTCAACGAGAACAGGACGATGACATCTCCCTCGTCGATCCGTGTCGTGCTGCTCGGGCGGACGATCTTTCCGTCCTTCTCGATCGCGCCGATGAGCGCGCCCTCGGGAAAGTCGAGATCGCGCACGATCCGTCCCGCCATGGGCGAGGTCGACAGGACCTGCGCCTCGATCACTTCGGCCTCGGCATCGCCGATCGAATAGACCGCGCGAACCCGGCCATGCCGAATATGCCGCAGGATCGAGCTCACCGTCGTGGAACGTGGATTGATGAAGGCGTCGATCTCGAGCGGACGCATCATCGGCTGGAGGGACGGATCGTTGACCAGGCATATCGACATGCGGCAGCCCGCCTGCTTTGCCCGGACCGAGGACAACAGGTTCACCTTGTCGTCGTCGGTCACGCACAGGACAGCATCGGCGCGGGCGATGTTGGCCTCGTTCAGGATATCGATATCCATTCCATCGCCATGCAGCACGATCGTCCGGTCAAGCGCGTCGGCCGCCCGTTCGGCGTTCGGGCGATCCCGCTCGATCATCTTGGCGCGAATTCTCTTCGGGCTTGCCTCCAGCGCACGTGCGACCGCGAGGCCCACATTGCCGCCGCCAATGATCACGACGCGATCCTGGCTCCGGGTCTCCTTGCCGAAGATCTCCATCGCGCGACCGACATCGTCGCGGTGCGAGATGATATAGATCTCGTCGTCCGCGAACAGCTGGTCGCCCGGCGTGGGC